>CAZBIU010000201.1:0-12576 GCA_964491625.1 uncultured Myxococcales bacterium | reverse complement strand
ACGAGCTGACCACCAACGGTTGGGGCCACTACGGTGCGTTTCCACTGCCCGCCGATCTCGGGCGAGCCGGTGAAGGGTCGCTCCTGCTTCACGGGCGCAGCGCGAAGGAAATCTTCGCCAACCTGCGCGAGCACGCGCCCGAGGCGCTCATCGACGTGCACCACCCACGCATCGATCCGGGCGTCGGCTACTTCATCCTGGGCGAATTCGATCCGCACTCAGATCGCGCCGGCCGGCCTGGTTTCTCGTTCGACTTCGACGCCCTCGAGGTGCTCAACGGATACCAGGATCCCGCCCGCAAGAGCGTGGACCGCGTCATCGACGACTGGCTGGGCCTGCTCAACCACGGACACCTGGTCACCGCCACGGGCAACTCCGATACTCATCACCTGACCTACAACCTCGGTGGCTACCCCCGGAACTACGTTCGCCTGCCCGACGACCGACCGGACCACGTCACCCCGGCCGAAGTCGCCGCGGCCGTGAAAGCGCACCACGCCTTCTTCACGACCGGGCCCTTCATCCGATTCCACGCCGGCCCAGGCGACATCGGCGACCTGGTGCCGGCCCCGGGCGGCAAGGCGACGTTGCAGATCGAGGTCGACGCCGCGCCCTGGATATCCGTCAACCGGGTCATCCTGTACGTTTCTGGGAAGGAAACCAATCGCTGGCCGGTCCCGGAGAGCCGAGATGTCGTCCGCTTCCGCACCAGCCAGCCGATCAACCTGCCCGGGGACGGCTATGCGGTGATCCGCGTGGACGGGGACAAGATTATGGCCCCGGTGGTGGGCGACTCCAAGAATTTCGGGGTGTATCCGCTTGCCATTAGCAACCCCATCTTCTTTGACGTCAACGGCAACGGCCGCTACGACGCCGAGCATCCTCACGGACAACACTGAGCCCCGGCCGGGGCACTGCCCCCGACGGGCGATGGTTTTTCTGGACCATCGCGTTACCAATCCGGCCGCGCGATTTGGTATCATCGGCGGGACCAGTCCCCTCCTCCACCCGCACCTTACAGGACACAATGTCGGTCGTTGGAATCGATCTAGGAACCACGAACTCGGTGATCGCCACCGTGCGCGACGGCCAGGTGGTCGTGGTGCCGGCCACCCACGGCGGCTACCTGCACCCGTCGGTGGTGTCGTTTTCCGAAGACGGGCTCAAGTACTTTTCGCGCGAGGCGGTGGCGCGACGGATCGTCGATCCCAAGAACACCGTGTACTCGGCCAAGCGGCTCATCGGCCTTTCCTTCCGGTCGAAAGAGGTGCAGCGGGCCATTCAGCGCCTGCCCTACGAGCTGCGCGAAGGCAACAACGAGCAGGCCGTCTTTGTCGGCCCCGACCGCAGCTACACGATTCCCGAGGTCTCGGGCCTACTGCTCGGCTATCTACGCCAGTGCGCCGAGCTGTTCCTGGGCGACACGGTGACCGGCGCCGTGATCACGGTGCCGGCGAATTTCAACGACGCCCAACGCCGCGCCACCATTGACGCCGGTCGCATCGCCGGCTTGGACGTGCTGCGCGTGCTCAACGAGCCCACGGCTGCGGCCTTGGCGTACGGCCTCGGGCAGAACATGTCGCAGCGGATCGTCGTGTACGACTTCGGCGGCGGCACCTTCGATGTCACGGTCCTGCAGGTGGAAGGCGACGTCTTCGAGGTGTTGGCTACCGGCGGCGATACCTTCCTCGGCGGTGACGACCTGGACATCGCCCTGCTCAACATCCTGGCCGAGTTGTTCCGGGCCGAGCACGGCATCGACCCGCGCGAGGACCAAGCTGCGCACGCGCGCCTGCTGATCGCCGCCGAGCAGGTCAAGTGCCACCTGTCCGAATTCCCGGAGGCTCGCGGCGAATTGAAGAACATCGCCATCGGCAGCCAGGGCGAGCAGCTTGCCCTGCGTTTCCATATCGCCCGCAACGTCTTCGAAACCGCGATTCGCGGCCTGGTCAGCCGCACTGTCCAGACCACCCAGGAGGTTTTGGCGTCGGTAGGACTGGCGGCGTCACAAATCGACGAAGTCATCACGGTGGGCGGAACCACGCGCGTGCCGCTGGTGCGAGCCGAGGTCGAGCGCTGCTTCGGCCGCCCACCGCGCATCGACCTCAATCCCGACGAGGTGGTTGCCTGGGGCGCCGCGATCCAGGCCGAGAATCTCGCGCATGCGGGTGAAAACCTCGGCGGACGCGCGGTGCTGCTCGACGTGACGCCGCGGGCGCTGGGCATCGCCGTCACCGGCGGCTTCGCCGAGCGCATTCTCGACCGCAATGTCCCCCTCCCGGTCGAGCAGACCCGCATCTTCACCACCTCGGCGGACAATCAAAGCACGGTGCGCATCCAGGTCTGCCAAGGCGAATCTCGCCGCTTCGACGAGAACGTGCCCTTGGGCGAGCTGGAGCTGAGCGGTATTCCGCCCGCGCGCCGAGGCGAGATCGCCATCGAGGTTACCTTCCGCGTGGATACCAACGGCATTCTGCGCGTGCGCGCCCGTGACGTCGCAACCGGCGCCGCGCGCGAGGCGGCAGTCAACGTCCGCGGCGGCATGACCGACGTCGAGGTGGCGGAAGCGATGGAACGGCAGAAGTCGCAGGAAGGGCCGGTCGACGATTCACCGTTACCCGAGCTGGAGGCGACCAGCGAGTAGCCCATGCCTGCGCAAACCTTCGATCAACTTGCCGCGTTTGTCGGGCAAATCTTTCCGAAGTTGGACCAGCTTTCCTACTACGACCTGCTCGGTCTGCCCCCGGCGCCCACGGAAGCGGAGATTCGCACCGCCTTCTATCGGGTTTCCGGCGACCTGCATCCCGACCGCTACCACATGCTGCCCGATCGCGAATTGAAGGATCGCCTGGAAACCGTCTACGCTCGCATCTGCGAGGGCTATCGCGTCCTCAGCAATCCGGAAAAGCGCGCCGCCTACGCGCGGGCGATGGGCGAGGGAAAGAAGAGACTCACCAGCTCGGAACGCGAATCGCGCGCCCCGCAAGCCCCTGAAGACAGCATCAAGCACGAGGAGGCGAAAAAGTTCTTCCGTTTGGGCATGATTTCGCTGGGCCGAAAGGACTTCAAGGGCGCGACCATGAACTTCAATTTCGCGCGCACCTTTGAGCCAGGTTCCGCGGTGATCAATCAAAAGCTGGCCGAAGCGCAGGCCGGTTTGGGCAAGCCGGGCGGTCCGGCGGCGAGATAGCCATGGCTTCCAAGTCGCACGGTCCAGACCTTGTTGCTTCGGCCGTCGCGGCGACCTCACCGTCCGGGCCACTAACGCCGCCCAAGATCGGCACAGTTCTGGGCCGCTACCAAATCTTGGCCACCCTGGGCCACGGCGCCATGGCGACGGTGTTTCGCGCACGTGATACCCAGCTTGGCCGCGACGTCGCCATCAAGGTCATGGGCATGGTCCACGCTGCCCGCGGGGGCGCGGGTGAGCGCTTCCGCCGCGAGGCCCACGCAGTGGCCGCGCTGAAGCATCCAGGCATCGTGGAGATTTACGATTTCGCCGACGCCAGCGATGAGGCGCCCGCCTACATCGTGGCCGAGCTGATTTCCGGCCCGACCTTGCGCCACCTCCTGGAAAGCCGGGGCGGGCGCGTCTTGCCCGAAATCGCCGCGCTCATGGCGCTGCCCCTGGCCGAGGCGCTTGCGGTTGCCCACGCGCGCGGCGTGGTCCACCGTGACGTGAAGCCGGACAACGTGATGATCGAAACCGGCGGCGGAGGGGCGCGCGTGGTGCTGACCGACTTCGGCGTCGCTCATATCACGGGTATGGAAACCATGACTGCGACCGGCGCCCTGGTCGGTTCGCCCGCGTATATGTCGCCCGAGCAGTCGCGCGGCCACGACGTCTCCCCTGCGGCGGATCTGTGGTCGCTCGGGGCCATGCTGTACGAGATGGTCACCGGCATCGTCCCCTTCGCCGGCAAGGATCCCTTCACCATGATCGCCGCCATCCTGCGCGGCAACTTCCGGCGGCCCTCGCAGGTGGTGGCCACCGTCGGTTCCGATTTCGAGTCGATCATTTTGCGCTGTCTTAGGCCCATGCCGGCCGAGCGTTTCGCCGACGGAGGCGCGCTGGCGGCCGAGCTGCGCGCGTTCGTCACGGCGGCGGGACTGACCGTCGCGGGAACCACGCTGCGTCGGTACCTCGACGATCCTGACGGGACGCTGGCCGAGCTCCGCCCACAGGTGGCCGACCGGGCGGTTGAACGTGCACGCCAGTTTGCGCGGCGCGGGCAGCTTGCACGCGCATTGGCCGAGATCGGGCACGCCACCGCCTACGTTCCCAATCACCCCGGCGCCGATCGGCTCCTGCGCCGTCTGTCCGCCAGCCGGGTCGTGATCAAGATAGCGATCGTTCTCGGTGGCCTTGCGGTGGCAGCCGGCGTCGTCGTCCTCGCGCGGCCTTGGCTGATGCGAAGACCGGCAGGGCTCCCGGCCCCTGTCCCGTCAGCGGTGGTTCCGGCGACCAAGCCAACCTCGGCGACCGAGTCCGCTAGACCCTCGCCCGCCCTTGCCGCCGCCTCCCAAGCAGCGACGAGCGATCCTGCGGCGACGTTGCCTGCGCCCAAAGCGCCAGCCAACCAGGGCGTGACCGCAAGCAAGACCGCTTCCCAGACCAGGGTCCGCTCCGCGCGCAAGGCGCACGCCGCGACGCCTGAGCCCGAAGAGCCTGCGCCCGAGCCGGTGGTCCACACCGCGCCGCCGGTTCCGGCGCCCGCCCCCGCGGCCGCGCCCGTGGAGACGGCGCCGCGCCCGCGACCAGGCACCGTCGCCCTGTTTGCCAAGGGCGCATTCTGCTATCCCAGCCTCGACGATCTTCCCACGCGCGACCTGATGCCGGTGTTCCACGACATCGCTCCTGGCAAACACAGGGTCTACTGCTCTCGCACCAAACAGAGTACGAAAGAGCTGGCCGGCGAGATCGATCTTCCGCCCGGCGGCAGGATCGAGCGAACCGTCACCGAGGTCGACGGCCACCTCACCATCGCGCGGCCGAGGTAACCTTGGCCCGCCGACCGGCGGTCATGTATCCTATCGCCGTGCATCTCGACCGGCGCGTGCTTCGCCTGGACCGCCTACCAGGGGCGGATGCTGTCGTCGTGGTCGACTTGGTGACCGCAGCAAGGTTGCGGACGGAAGAACACTACGAAGAGGTGGGCTCGCGCATGGCCCTGTTTCGCCTGGACGCCCTGGCCCGGTTGCCCAGCTTCAAGCTGCGCGAATTCGTAGACGCCACCCGGCTCACCCGCGCATCGGTAACCGAGCTAGAGGACCACGAAATGATCGGCCTCGTGAAACACGGTATTCACGACGGCAGGTTGGTTGTGCTCAAGCAAGGCAGCGGCGCCGGACAAGCCACCAACAAGTCTTTCGAACAGCGAAGACTGGTGGGAGAGATCGACAAGCTCACGCGACGGCGGCTAAGGCACGCCGGTAGGCTCTACCGGCTGGTCGCCGACGCTGACCTCAAGCAGCTCTCCGAACGCGAACGCTTCGAGGTGGTCCGGCGCGACGACGCCCGCGAGGTCCTGGACGCGCTTGCTCGGGAACCGGGGTCGCAGGGTGAGCTGTCGCGCTTGTTTTCTCGAGCCCGCGAAACTCTGAGCGCAGACTGGCGGCCCCCCTTCAGCCAACCCGACGGCCTGATCCTCGTGCGCCGTACCGTCAGCCTGGTGCCATTCGCGGGCGATTCGTCGCCCATCACGCCGGCGCAGTTGCGAGCGCTCATCGAGAGGAAGATGCTGACCTGGATCGGGATCCGCCTGGTCGACGACGACGGCGAGCCCGTCGGCGGGGCGGCGTACGAGCTCGGCTTGACCGACGCGTCCGTGCGCGAGGGGAGCCTGGACAAGCAAGGCTGCGCTCGCGTGGACGGCATCCTGCCCGGGGATTGCCGGGTGGGCTTTCCCGAGCTCGAGGACGACGAGTGGCATACGCAGGGCGGCGCCGCTCCTGCCGGCGGGACCACAGGAGGCGACGTGGCTGTGGTGGCAACCGGCAACGATCACACCTTCGTCCTCGTCTACCCGGACTACGACTTCGATACCGACCTCGAGGAGGACGACGAGCTCGATTTCGAGGCCACCAGCAACGACGGCGCGGTCGACACACCGGCAGCGGACGCTGACGTGACGGCCTCGGAGAGCACCGACGGCAAGGATTCCGATCACGACTTCGAGCCGGAGGCCGAGGACGACCTCGAGCTCGAATTCGACTCGGATCTGGAAGAGGATCTGGAACTAGAATTCGACTCCGGCGACGAGGAAAGCGCCGCGTGACGAAAGGGCGACGATGCCGAACGTAGAGATCTTTGAAGGCGAGAAGTGGATCATCAAGGGCAAGCACAAGAAGGGGCCGTCGAAGGGAAAGATGGTCAAGCTGTCAATCAAGAAGGTCGGCGCTGACGGCAGCGAGACCGAGATCCACAGCAAGAGCGACATCGCGCTCGACGCGAACAAGCAATTCGCCTATCCCTTCACGGTGCCCGACGTGGGCGACAGCGAAGCCAACTACAAGCTGGTGGCCGATACCGAGTACAGCAAGATGATCGGCAAGCAGCGCAAGCGATTGGCCGACACGTGTACGGTGTGGCCGAAACAGTTGCACGTCATCGCGAAGGACGGGGCGGGCGCCCTCCGTTCGGGCTTTGAGTTCACGGCCAAGCAGGGGCCCGACGCGCTGGCCAAGCCCGCGCCGACCGACAAGGACGGCAAGAGCGCCGTCAGCTTGAAGAAGAACGACAGCGCGGTCGAGCTGACCGGGGCGGCCCCGTTCGAAATCGTCGAGCGCACGCCGACGGTGGGCAAACCGCGCGAGGTCAACCTGAAGGTCAAGCGCAACTTCGACGCCGTGTTCGTCAATCCCAGGCCCAAGGACGACGGCAAACCCATCGAGCAGTTCGTCAACCTGGCCACCGCGTCGGATGGCCTCGACGGCAAAGGCCACCAGGTCGTCATTGAGGTCGGCGAGAAAGCCGACAAGGACGGAAAGAAAGGCAAGAAGGGCGACATCATCTACATTCAGGTCAAATTCGCCCGACAGAGCACCCGCAACGATCCCAAGCCGAAGATCGTAGCTGGCCTGGACGTGACCGACGTCGCCGAGACCGACGCCGGCAAGACGCAAACCGGGAAGGTCACCTTGAAGGCCGACGACGGAAGCGCGAAATTCAAGCTCGAGCTCGGCCTGGCGGGCGGCGACACCTGCGAGGTGCGGGTCAGCAGCAGCAAAGATTCGTTCACCGGCACGCCGCTGAAATTCGAGAATTGGCGCCGCATCTACTACCAGTTGAGCCTGCCCAAGGGAGCGGCAGCGCCGGATCTCACGCGCATCACCGATGCGCTCAAGGAAGTGAAGATCGTCTACGAAAAATACAAGGACTTCGAATTCGACACCGCTCTGGGTCCGGCGGGGGCGGTCTCGTGGATGCCGGCCAAATGGATCGACAGCGGCGCCGGCGACGACGACAAGGTGCTGAACCTGGGTGACTACAACAAGGGCACCTTCCACGGCAAGTTCGCCGACGACAAGAACCCGGTCGGCGTGCACGTGGCCTGCTGCCACACCCAGTACGACGCCAACGGCGCCAACTGCAAGAAGAGCTTCCTCAACCTGGAGGTCACCTCGGCCACCAAGGTCAAATGGTCGGACGGCACCGACGTGATTGGGAAGAAGGTATGGGTGGGCGGCGGACTTTTCCCGAAGTTCTTGAAGGACGGCACGTCCGGTTTCGTGAGCGGCACCTGGGCGGAAGCAGGCGGCGCGCAGAGCGGAAACCTGCGCGACGTGGACGCCTGGATCCAAACCGGCGCCGACCTCGGCTACGTCACCGTCAAAGTGCCGGTTGCGGCGAAGACGCTGCTCAACGCAGATGCGACCAAAAAGGTGAACCTCACCTTCGACGTGATGAGCGCGAACGGCCCGTATCTCGGCGAGTCCGACGGTACCAGCCCGTGGCTTCAGCTCATCGTGGTCAAGCAATCCGCCAACGTGGTCAACGACGTGCTTGCCCACGAGCTCGGCCACACCCTGAACCAGGTGACGAAGACGGTGGCGCCGGGACTTACCGCCGCTGACCACGGACGCAAGTACACCGGCAACGGTCACCAGGGGCCCCACTGCGCCGATGGCATGAGCACCGCCAACTACGCGGGCGGCGCCGGCAAGGCTGGCACGACCTATGCGGGCAACTTCACGGGCAAGCCCGAATGCACGTGCATCATGTACGGTGAAAACGGCGCCGGGTCGACCTGCACCGGAAAATTCTGCGCTCGCTGCAAGCCGTTCCTGACGGCCGACGCCATCGACACGCTTCACTAGGAGACACGACATGAGCAACGGCCAACTGCGATTGCAAGATGAAGAGTTTTGGGGCGACTATCAACGGACGCGGGGCGAGGTGGTGGGTGAGATCGCGCGCGACCAGTTTCTGGGCCTTCTGATCGATGCGCCGGCGCGGGTTTCACTCAACCGCCGGACCACGGTCCCGGTGGCCGGGTACTTCGCCCGCAGCTTGCGCGACGACCTCAAGATCCAGCAGGAACGTCAGATGCTGGTGGCTGCGGTCCGCCAGGACACTGGCGAGCTTTCCATCGCGCTGGCCCTGGACACGGGCAAGATTCCCGCGCCGTCGCGGCCCCCGACCGGCGATCCCGGCGAAGGTTCCACCCTGAACATGTTCGCGTTCGATCTGCGGGGCGTGCTGGGCTTGCCGTGGGAGGCATCGAGGTACAGCGTCGCAGTCATCTTGCGCGAGCTCGTGTCGAACCCGGTCAGCATCGAGCTCGGTCGCGATCCCACCGAATACGAAGACCCCGCGGTTGCCGCTTTCCTGGCCGAGCAGCGGGACATGGCCGTGCCGCCCCCGCCTCCGTCGGTGTTTCCACCTCCCCACGAGCACCCGGAAACTGGCCAGCCGCCGGACTATCAGCCGCTGCTGGACATGCCCGCGTCGAAGACGCCCGGCATCGAGCTGCGCGCGCAGCGGGTGGTGGTGGCGAAAGACGGCGGCAAGTGCATCCTGCAGGGCTGCTTTCATCTGCCCATCCCGCGCCGGTTCAGGGTTGAAGCGCGCGGCGAAGGCGAGCCCATGCCCGAGGTCGGCGACCCGCAGGCAAAGGCGGTGGTGCCGATCCATCTGGTGGTCACGGGCAGCGATTTGCCTGGGCCGTGGGTGGTCGGGCTGAAAGTGCCGGTGTATCAGGCACTGGCGCCCCACCCCGCCGAGGCGGACGGATACTTCACCGTGGATCTCTTCCAGATTCCGGATTTTCCGCGCACGCCGATGACCTATTTCGTGACCGCATTCGGCGGCGAGGCCGTTTCGCAGCCCGCGCCCATCGCCGTGGTCTCCGAACAGATGATCGGAGAGTGATGGGTTCGTCCGCGCGCCTGCTCTCGCGCCTCGGGTGTCTGGTGGCGCTCGCGCACCTCGCGTCCGTGGCCTTCGCCGCAGCACCGGCCGCGCCCACCGCCGCAGCCAAACCTGTTGCCGCAGGTCCGCTCAAGCTCGCGGACGACGAATTCTGGGGCGACGTCCAGCGCACCCGCGCGTCCGTCGTCGCCGAGATCGGCAAGTCGGGCTTCCACGGCATCCTGATCGATGCGCCCAAGCGGGTCATCGTCGCCAGCCGGCAGACCTTGCCGGTGGCCGGCTATTTCGTCCGCAGCCTGCGCGACGACCGGCTGCTCGACCAGCAACGACAAATGGTAGTCGTTGCCCAAAACCTGCAGACTGGGCAAGTCCTGGCCGACCTGGCGTTCAAAGAGGAAAAGGAGCCCGTGCCCTCGCGCCCACCACCCGGCGATGCCGGCGAAGGCACCACCCTGAACGCCTTCACCATCGACGCGCGAAAGGCCCTGCAGATCCCGTGGACAACTGGATCTTATGGCCTGACGGTCGTGCTCGGTCGGTTCGTATCGAGCACCATCGTGGTGCAACTGCAGGGCGACCGGACGGCCACAGCGGAGGATGGGTTGCAGCAGACGAGCTCCGATACTTCCGCCCGCAAGCCTGCCATTACGCTGGCGCGCAAGGGAACTGTGGGTTGCAAGATCACGGGCGAGATCGCCGCCACGTCGCCAGCCGGCGCGAAGCTCGTCCTGCTGCTGACCGGGTCGCAGACCCCGGGGCCGTGGGCCATCGCAGTCGACGTGCCGCCCGCGAAGGCCAAGCAACCCGCGCCCGGAAAATTCGCCATCGACCTTCTCCGTTCTGCCGAGATGCCGCGCATCCCGCAGAGCTACTTCGTCTACGGCTTCGCCGGCCGCGACACCGCGGGCCCAGTAGATTGCGCGCGCCAGTGAGCCGGCGCCAAGGCGAACACAATTCCGCACAACAAGGGATTTATGTAGGGGCTGGCAGCAAGCAGCGCATCGTCTGCGCATACGCGTAGACTGCCGATCCCGGTGGGCAACCGCCATGTGGGGGTCCGCCCAGCGTTTACAGTGTTAGTCGCCGCACGGACAGCAATAGAACACGACGTTGCCGACCGGCGCCGATGCCCTCCAGCAGCCTTCGGGTGGGTTCGGGGTCGGTCCCGATGTCGCGTTATTTGTTCCGCAAGCCGCTCCGTACTCGTTCGAAGCGCAGTAGTCTTGACAAGCGAAAGAGGCATCCCGATCTGTGTCCAGGTCTGAGCACCTCGTCAAATCGCTACTGAGACAGGTCACGGCGCCGCTAGTCACCCCCGGCGTGCAGGACAGAAACGCCCGCATAGCCCTGCAACGCCCGTCCGATGCATCGGTCAGGTCGAGGCTTACAGGCCATTTGCATTTGCCCGAAGTCGTGGTCGAACCGCCATCATTGGTGATCGACAGAGGACTGCTACCGCAGGCCGCCAACCACGCGAGGCAAAGAAGAAGACCTCGCGACGGATTCACTCTCCCGAGCGTCTCAGTGCGCATCAATCACCTTGAAGAAGTTGCCGACGGCCAGCTGGCCGTCGGTGAGGCAACCGTGTTAGCAGCTTGCCGAAAATGCTGCCACCATCAATTTCTTACTCGCCAGCCGTCCCATTGCTGGGGATCCTGGGAGTCGCGCCTCTGCCTTTCTACAAGACACTGGCACCAATCTCGCGGCCACCGGTGAGCAGGACCGTACAGTCAGGTCGATTCCTTTCTGTTTTCCCAGCACTCATACTCGGCAAAGACCTTCTGGAGTCCGTTCCGCGCAAGGCGCATCTTGTCGTAATCGCCAATCAGGTCAAACAGCGTTTCGACCGCATGATGCTCATTCTCAGGACTTCTCGACTGTTCGCCTTGTGGCGATACTGCATCCGGGAATGCCAGGTGCAGAACAAGGGCAGGCCAGCCAAGGTTCGATCCTTTGCCGAGCCTGACAACTAACCATTCCCGAAATCCTTCGAGAACCCCGCCTTCACAGGCAGCATCGTATCCTGAGACAAAGGCAACAGCAGAATAGTAGGTCGTATCCGGTAGGTACATGCTCGTTAGCTGCCTGACCTGTTCGAAAAGCTTCTGATGATGTCTCATGAGTCCCCTAGAATCCAAAGTTGATGGCCTCAGGGAATTCCCAAAGGGCCGTGTATTCCTCAATCGAGGCTCCAAGGTGATCGGTAGTGAGGTCAAAGACTCGTCCGGCCTCCACGACAACTTCGTGGTACGCCCATCCCCAATTCTTACCACGAAATCCGCCAAGTGCCGGGGCTTCCTTGGGCATGATTCGAATGATGTTGCCGCCAATATGCTTCTGGATCTGTCTTGCGATTTGCTCACATCCGCTCTCAACCGCGGGATCATCGATTGCACGCGCAACCCATTTCGCTCCTATTCACGACAGCACTTGGGCTTTCACCCTTTTCAGGCAACCTTTTGTCAAAAGCTACCTATCAGTCCGATTCCGTTTGTGGCAGCGCCGATTCGCATGGGGGTGAGCTCGACATGCGCGGATTGGTTGCGGACCAAAACCCTTCGCGGCCAGATGAAACTTGAAGTGATTAGTGCGACACCCACCGCTTGTGCGCAGCCGTCCACGAAGAGCACGGAGTTTCCTCCGTTTTTCACGGACAGCATTAGGGCGAACGGCCCGGCGACCGGCACCAGAAGCCACAAGGGGTTGGCCGCCGTAGCAGTTCGTTCGGCAACAAGAGAAACGCCGACGGCGACGGACAGCATGTACGGAACTCCGAACGTGAAGATTCCGGTGAATTCCAGCGCCTTCCTGGGCTGCTCTTCCAAATGAAAGCCGTCGGGAATTGCCTGCTCGTCGCCCGGAACATCATCGATTCCCGATCTCGAAAGTTTCGAAGTAGGAGGAGGATGCGAGTCGGCCACCGAATCCTCGGCGATTCCAGTGCGCGAGAAGCCGACCACCGCAAGGAAGTGCAAGGCAATGCAAGTAAGGGAATTCCATTTCATTGCTCTTGGCTCTCCATGTTTGCGAGAAAGGGGCCTGTAGCCGGTATGCAGATTCGCTTTGGCAAGGTCATGAAGTCTGCTAGGGCTGTAACTCTGGCTGCGTCCCGCCAGCACGAAACATCGCAACCGGAGGGATACCGATAGTCTCATGATTGATCTCATCGCGTCAGGAGGGCAGCAGACCAAGCAGCGTCTGCG
>CAZBIU010000200.1:0-12641 GCA_964491625.1 uncultured Myxococcales bacterium | reverse complement strand
ATCTCCTTTCGCCGAGACGACGAACGGGAGTGGGCCAGTCCGACATCCAGGCCAAACTTTTTTTCGGCGCGGGTGTCGGCGCTGGTCATAGTTAATCGTCGTATGGAAGCAGGGGGAGCTGCGATGCTGTATGCCATTCTCTGTTACAACAACGAAGACATCACCGGGGCTTGGACCAAAGAGGAAGACGACATGGTCATGGCTCGGCTGGCGGTTGTGAACAGCAATCTCGCCAGGGCCGGCAAGCTCGGACCGGTGGCCCGCTTGATGCCAACCACCGCGGCCACCACGCTGCGAAAGGGCGGACAGGGCAAGCGGATCGAGCCGGGCCCCGAGCCGCCGGTTATCACCGATGGCCCTTTTGCCGAGACCAAGGAGCAACTTCTCGGCTTCTACGTCATCCAATGCGCGGGCCTCGATGAGGCCCTGGACATCGCGCGCGAGCTCGGCCACGCCAATCCCGGCGGGGCGTACGAGCTGCGCCCCATTTCGCTCTTCTTACCGGGCGCTGGAATCAAGTGAACGACCTCGCGTGGATCGATCTCACCTTGCGCTCGGCAAGACCGCGCGTATTGGGCGCGCTTACGCGCTACTTCGGCGACCTGGACCTGGCCGAGGAAGCGTTTCAGGAGGCCTGCCTGGCTGCGCTCAAGAATTGGCCAGGCCGAAGCCCGCCCCACGATCCGGCTGCCTGGCTGATCTTCGTCGGGCGCAATGCAGCCCTCGACACCGTCCGGCGACAGAGCAAGCAGAGGCCCTTGCCGCCCGAGGACGCGCTGTCGAGCCTGGACGATACCGAGGGGGAGCTGGCCCAGCACCTGGACAACGCCCAGTATCGAGACGACATTTTGCGCCTGCTCTTCATTTGCTGCCATCCCGACTTGCCAGCTACGCAGCAGATCGCCCTGGCCCTGCGCATCGTCTCGGGCCTCACGGTCAAGGAGATCGCGAACGCCTTCCTGGTCAGCGAGGCGGCCATGGAACAAAGGATCACGCGCGCCAAAACACGGGTCGCCGACGCCAACGTTCCCTTCGAGACCCCAGACGAGCACGAGCGCACGCAGCGTCTGGCCGGCGTCGCGGCCGTGATCTATCTGATGTTCAACGAAGGCTACTCGGCGACTGGCGGGGATGCTCTCATACGCGCCTCCTTGTGCGAGGAAGCCATCCGGCTGGCGCGCTTACTCTTGCGCCTGTTTCCCTCGGAGCCTGAGCTCATGGGCTTGCTCGCGCTCTTGCTACTTCAGCACGCCCGCGCGCAGGCGCGGCTGGACGGGGCCGGCGCCATCGTTTTGCTGGAAGACCAAGACCGCCAGCGATGGAACCGCGGCCTCATCGAGGAAGGGCTTGCGCTGCTCGACAAAGCGATTCGCCACCAAACCCGCGGGCCCTACCAGATTCAGGCAGCCATTTCGGCCTTGCACGCCAGGGCCGTGCGGACCGAAGACACCGACTGGCGCCAGATCGATCTTCTCTATGCCGCCCTTGAACAACTGCGGCCGTCGCCGGTGGTCAGCCTGAACCGCGCGGTTGCATTGTCCAAGGTGCAAGGGCCGGCAGCGGCGCTCGCGATGCTCGAGCCGCTCGCGCCCAAGCTCGACAGCTACTTCTACTTCTTCGGCGTCAAGGGCGCCCTGCTCATGCAGCTCGGCCGCCACCAGGAGGCGCGGGAGGCGTTCGACCGCGCCATCGCGCTTGCTCATACGCCGGCCGAGGCCGCCCACATTCGCACGCACCTCGATCGTTTGATGAGCCGCGCTTCGCCCAAGACGACGCAAACGGTCGCCAGTTGACGGCCGGCAACGATAAAAAGATCAGCACGCGTGTCGGTTGCGCCCGAGCTCTTTCGTCCTTCGGACGCAACCAACGAGGAGGATCCCATGAAGTACCTGTGTTTCATCCGACACTCGGAGAAGTACCGCGAGTCCCAACCGCCCGCCGCGCTCATGGAAGCAATGGGCAAGTTTGTCGAAAAGTCGATGAAGGACGGCGTTCTGGTCGACACCGGGGGCCTCTTGCCCAGCAAGGACGGGCTCCGCGTCCGGCTTGCCAAGGGCGAGCTGAGCGTCACCGACGGCCCGTTCACCGAAAGCAAAGAGGTCATCGGCGGCTGGGCGATTCTGAAGGCCGACTCGAAGGCCGAGGCGGTCCGCATCGCGACCGAGTTCATGGAGCTTCACCGCAAGCACTGGCCCGCCTTCGAGGGCGAGTCCGAGGTGCGACCGATGTTCGATCCCGGCATGGGGCCGTAGCGATCGAGGAAGCATCGAGAACAGACACACAAAGGAGTGAGCAATGAAAGTCATGGTCATGGTCAAAGCGACGAAGAAGTCCGAGTCGGGCGCGCTGCCCGACGAGAAGCTCCTCGCCGAGATGGGGCGCTTCAACGAGCAGTTGGTGAAGGCCGGTGTCATGCTGGCCGGCGAAGGGCTGCACCCGAGCAGCACGGGCAAGCGCGTGCGTTTCTCGCGTGGCAAGAAAATGATCACCGACGGGCCGTTCGCCGAAACCAAGGAGGTCGTGGCCGGGTTCTGGATCTGGCAAGTAAAGTCGATGGACGAAGCCCTCGACTGGGTCAGGCGCTGCCCGGATCCTATGCCAGGGGAAGAAGGCGAGCTGGAAATCCGGCCCATCTTCGAGGCCGAAGACTTCGGCGAGGAATTCACGCCCGAGCTGCGCGCCCAGGAGGAACGCCTGCGCGCCGAGATCGGCCGGCCGCACACCTCGTGAGGAGAAAGCCATGGCTCGCAGCAAGATCTTTGCGCTGCTCGCCGACGGGGGCAAGGCCCAGGCGTGCGGCTGGCTCATCGATCGATTCGGCTTGCGGTGGCAGATCGTGCCCGCGGTCCTCGACCAGAGGATGCGCGACAAGGAGCCCGCTCGCAGCAGGAGGGCGAGCGACGCCGTGCTCAGGATGGTGAAGCTCGACATTGCTACCCTAAAGAAGGCCTACCGGTCGTAGCTCGAGGCGACGGGCCCGCGGGTTCGTGCTCCAGACCCCGGGCCAGGCTATGCTTCGCCGGAAGTACCCGATGAGCGAGGCTGAGGACACAGAAACGACGGAATGCTGCTCCTGTGACGATGCTGTCGCGGTACGCGAAGGCGGGCGAGACGAGACGGGCAAGCGTCTGCAGCTGCTTCGACGGGCCATGCAGCTTGAGTACCTGACGGTCGCTTGGAATATCGTGGAGGGGCTCGTCTCGGTGGCCTTTGCGCTGACCGCCGGCAGCGTTGCCTTACTTGGCTTCGGCATCGACAGCTTTGTTGAGACTGCCTCAGGCGGCATTCTGCTCTGGCGGCTCTACGCCGAAAAGCACGCCCGCGATCACGACGAGATCGAGCGCTTGGACCGGCGGGCGCACAAGTTGGTAGGGCTTTCGCTCTTCCTGCTCGCCGGCTATGTCGTGGTCGAAGCGGCGAAGGACTTGTTTCATCGTGAGCGGCCCGAGCCAACCTTTGCGGGAATCATCATCACTGCGATCTCGATGGTGGCGATGGCGTGGCTCGCGCGCGCCAAGCGGCGAGCTGCCGCCGCGCTTGCCAGTCGGGCGATGGAAGCTGACTCGTTCCAGACCACGGCGTGCTGGTGGCTCTCTCTCACCACGCTGATTGGGATCGGGCTCAACGCCGCGTTCGGCTGGTGGTGGGCCGATCCGGTGGCTGCGCTTGGCATGACCTATTTCCTGGTGGTTGAGGGGCGCGAGGCTTGGCGCGGTGAAGACTGCGCTTGCGCCTGAATAGGCTTGTTAGCCACCGGCGCTATCATGCAACAGCGCCGTCGTCGGGATCGCCTGCTTGGCGATGTTGGCGCTGCTCCACTGGAGGGACAGCGCGGGCGTGCCGCCGGTGCCTCGCGCGTAGGAAAGGCGGAGCGCGTGGCGGCCGGCCATAAGATTGATGGAGGCGGACACTTCGCTGCCACCTTGGTAGCCAAAGTCGGCGTCAAGCACGCTCGCGTCGTGAATGCGCAAAAACGCGCGGCCGTCCGCGGTGAGGTAGAAGGAGTAGTTTCCGTCGGCGGGTACGTCGAGATAGCCGCTGTAGAAGAGACCGATGTTGTCGTCGCGGGTGCGCACGCCGAGATCGATTCCGGTAGAGATGCCAGAAGCCGCTTCGGCCATCGGCGTGAAATCGGGGACCCATGGGAATTCGCCCTCGAAGGCGCGGTAATCAAGGCCAGTCACCAGATCGGGCGTCGGATCGGGTGGAATGAGGTCACTGTCGAACGGGCGCGGGGCATCGGAGAGCGGGCGGCGCATTTGCAAAATGCGGTCCTTCATTCGCTGCTGGAGGCTTGTGAAATACGTGCTGCTCCCGGCCAGGTTGGCGGTTTCCTTGGCGTCGCCGAGCGTGTCGTAGATTTGGAAACCGTCGCTATTTGAAAGAACATTGTAGCGGATGCCCTTGTAGCCATCCAGATAGACGACCTGCTCCTGGTTGCGAGTTGCGCCGCGACGGGAAGGTTCGAATTCGGCGTAGTCGGGCGTGGTCCCGCCAACGTCGTATTCCACGTAGATCGTGCCGGGGCGCTGCTTGCCGACCCCGGTGAGGGTGGGCACCAGCGAGACGCCGTCGCTACGAGCCGGCGCCGGCAGCCCGGCCAGATCCACGAAGGTCGGCAACCAATCATGGAACTGGGAGGCCGTCATGCTGGTCGTGCCTGCCGGGATGTGTCCGGGCCAGCGTACCAGCGTGGGCTCGCGCATGCCGCCCTCCCAGGTGTCGCGCTTGATGCCGTCCATGGGACCGAACGAATCGAAGAAGGTGGGATCCTGGGTGCCGTAGGTTTCGCCCTCATTGTGTGGGCCGTTGTCCGAAGTGAAGACCACAAGTGTGCTGTTGTCGATTCCGAGGTCCTTCATGAGCTGGACAAGGTCGGCGACGGCGTCGTCGAGTCGGCGAATCATGCTTGCATGCCGCTTCTCGGCGTCCGGCCAGGGCACCTCGGCAGTGGCGGGGTCTGCGTCGTCGTCCCACGTGGCGTTGGCGTAGTCGGGGTAGATGAAAGCATTGATGCTGCCTGATGCGGTGTTGAGCATGGCGCCGGGGGTGCCGGTCCATTGCACACCGCCGCCCAAACCGCCGCCCGCCGGATAGGGCGACGACGGGATCTCCAGCTCTGCATGAGGCGTGTCGTAGGCGAGGTAGATGAAGAAAGGCTGGGACCTATTGTCGGAGCAATGGTCCGCAATCCATTTCTTCGCCCGAGCAGTCCACAGGTCGGCGGTATAGCAATTGTCCAGTTGACCGGTGATGTCGGTGCCAAAGCCGTCCCAGACAGTCTGGCCGTCCTCCTTCGGGTAGTGGTAGTGGCCGTTCACGTGGGTCTGGTAGCCAAAGAAATAGTCGAAGCCGCGGTACTGCGGGTGCGCCTCCGGAATGTCGCCGCTGCCCTGCAGTCCCCATTTGCCAAACGCCGCCGTGGCGTAGCCGGCCTGCTTGAGCACGCTGGCCAGCGTGTGGTTATTCTCAAGCGCCTTGTCGAATTGGTTGTCGCGGACATTGGCATGGCCCTGATGCACACCCAGCAGAAGTGAGGCGCGCGATGGCGCACAGACCGGCGCGGGCGAGTAATGTCGGCGGAGCTGAAGGCCCTCGGCAGCCAGCGTGTCGAGCTTCGGGGTGGCGAAAGCCGGCTGATGCCGGTTGGCGGCGAAGCCTCGGCCGTTCTGGTAAAATACGCCCAGGTCGCCCCAACCCATGTCATCAACCAGGATGAAGAGGATATTGGGCTTTGGGGTGGAGCCGGCCTTGGGCGGATCCGTGCATCCGCCCAATACGCAAAAGAAGAGCGCGACGAGCGCAATCTCGGTACGGCTGTGGAACTGATGGAGGGCGGAACAACCCTTGTCAGTCACGATCTTTCGAGCATCGCACCGCGCACCTCGATTGACAACAGTGTCGTCGCGATTTCCAGCAGGCCAGGAGCACAGCGGCGGTGGGAGACGACTATCGAACGATGGCGCTAATTGAACAAGCTGAAGAAGGCCCAGGGGTACGAGCCCGCGTTGTTCGGAACCGGCACCGCCCAAGCACTGACCTTGAAGTACCCGCAGGCGTGGCAAGCATGGCTCGTGCTTGCGGCGGCGTACGGCGGACGGCGGGAAGGCAGAGAGTTCGGCGAGGCGCTGGACCACGCGCGCTCGCTCGGGTATCGCGGCGACGCGCCAACCCCGACACTTCCCAACGTGGCGGCGCCTTATTGACCTCGAACGGGCGCTGCAACTTGGTGGTTGCTTGCGACCTACACGCGGTCGCGGCATCTACCAGGCCAAGACCACAAACGAGGTGACCAATGATTCTGAGGACAATTGCTACCGTGGCATCGATGCTTCTGGCCAGTTCGCTGGCTTCCGCAGCAACCGTGACGGTGAAGAGCAGAACCGTCGAGTACAAGATCGGCGACCAAGCCTTCGAAGGGCTATATGTTTACCCACAGGCGAGCAAGGGAAAGATACCGGGCGTGCTCATGGTGCACAACTGGCTTGGCATCTCCGACGAGACCAAGAAGCAGGCCGAACGCATGGCCAAGCTGGGTCTGGCCGTGTTCGCCGTCGACGTCTACGGCAAAGGCGTGCGCGCCAAGGGTGCGCAAGACGCGATGCCGCTGGCCGGGAAGTACAAGGGCGACCGCAAGCTCTACCGCGAACGATTGCTGCGCGGACTGGAGATTCTGCGCGAGGAGAAGGAAGTGGACCCGGCCAGGATCGTCGCGGCCGGCTACTGCTTCGGCGGCACCGGCGTCATCGAGCTGGCCCGCGCGGGCGCTGACGTGCAAGCTGTGGTCAGTTTCCACGGCGGCCTCGACAGCCCAAACCCTGCCGACGGCAAGAACATCAAGGCCAAGGTCATCGCGTTGCAAGGCGCGGATGATCCGTACGTGAAGCCGGCCGACATTGCTGCTTTCCAGAACGAAATGCGAACCAACAACGTCGACTGGCAGATGACCGTGTACGGCGGCGCCGTGCACGCCTTCACCGACGTGAGCGTGGGCTCGGACCCGAAGACCGGCGCAGCCTACAACGAGAAGGCGGACAAACGTTCGTTTGAGGTCTTCACTGATCTTGTGGCCGATCTGTTCCCAAAGAAATAGCCCTTGCCCCGGGGGGATCTCACTTCTCTTCGAGTGCAAAGGCCGTCGCCTCGGGTGGGCGACGCGCGATGGTGAGCTGGTGGGTGGTGTCGCCGTGCAGCCCTAGGAAGTCTCTGCGGCCGAATGACATCGTGACGTCGTCGTCCTCGTCGATGTAGCGGCGGGCCGCCGGGCTGTCATCGCGCTGGTAGCCGAGCTTCTCGAAGAGGCGCAGGGAGCCGCGGTTGGCCGGGATGATCGACACGTAGATGCGCTCGAGGTCGAGCGCTGTGAACGCCAAGGTGTGCAGCATCAGCGCGAAGCGCATGCCGTAGCCGCGGCCTTGAACTTTGCGCTCACCGATGAGAATGGCGAACTCGGCCGTGCGGGTGGCGAGGTCGATGTGGCGCAGATCCGCGTCGCCCATCAGCTGCCCTTCTGCGTAGAGCAGGAAGTGGCGCCCGCCTTCTTTCCACCCGTCGTCGAAATAGTCGAGGACATCGCCGGGATCCATTTCCTCTTCGTTCGACATCATGGCGCGGTTGTGTCCTTCGTTGTACCAGCCCGACAGGCGCACGGCGGCGGCAGCGACTTCGGGACGCGTAGGCTCCCGTGCCTCGACTCGGCCGTCGGAGCAACTCCAGGATACCGACCACCGTTCTGGCTCGGACATGGGCGCACGCTACCTCGGGTTGGCTCACAGGCGCAACGTCGTCCAAATAGTCGTCAGTACGCCGGCTATGCCAGGGCGTGGCCCGAGGTTGTATGATGCAGCCATGGCGCGCGACAACCGGGGCTGGTCACGAATCGAAGCCGAGGCACGACACGCCTTCTCGGGCGAGGGACGCTTTCCGCTGCCCGCCTACTCAGAGCTGATGCCACCGCCCTGGGTTGGCATCAAGCCCTACCAGCCGCACCGGCGCAGCGCTGCCGCGACTGCGATGGCCACCGCCGAGGATGCCCTCGACATAACGGAATACGAGCAGGCGCGGGAGATCACGCCGGGCCTGGCCCAGGTGGCCGTGCGCGTTCTGACCGAGCTGCGCAGGCTGGAGTCGAGCGCGCCGCACGGTCTGTCGCGTACCTTGCTCGACGGCAATCCGGCGTGGCCATCTGAGCTGACCGACGCCGCCAGGCACGGCCGGCTCGCGGAGCGCGAGATCTTGATCGCGATGACGCTGGCCCTGTCACGCACCCAGGACGACAAGGGCAACGTGCGCTGGACCTTGTTCGGCGCCAGTCACGACGGCGCGGCGGCGCCCTTTTGGCGTAGCTTTGGCGAAGACGATGCAGATCGCTTCTTGCGCACGCTGCGGTGGATGACGGGCGGGGCGGTGACCTCCCTCGCGCAGGTGCGGGTGCTGGCAGCGTCGACGGAGATCCCTGCCTTTGCGCGCCCGCTGCTGCTCGACGAGACAGCGGCGCCCGCCGGGCTTGCGGCCGTGGTGAGCTTCCGTCCCTGGTCCGCGCTTCCGCCGTGGTTACGGCGGGCTTACCTGGATGGCAACCTGCGCCTGCTGCCATCACCGTCGAGCCTGGTCTTTCACGAACACCCGCGCTACCGCAAGCTGGCCGCGAGCCTGCCACGCGCCACCCAGATCGCGCTTGTGCACCTCTTCCCGCACGTCGAGGGCGGCTACGCGCTCCGCATCCCTCAGTCGGGCTGGCTAGACGAGGTGGATCCGAGCCAAGACGCACCCTCGGCGCACGGGCACCGGATCGTGAGCGGGATGGCGCGCTCGCACCGCTGGCAGCGCGCCTCGCGCAAGCAACCGACGGGCGGCGACGGCTTGTTCACGGATCCGGTCAGCGTGGTTCTCTTCTCGACCAAGCCGGAAGACCTTGGACTCTATGGCAAGCCCATGGCTCGCAACGTCCAGATTTGGCGCGAAAGCTACCAGCTCTTGCTCGACGGACCGCGTGCCAGCGCCATCGAAGTCGAGCGCGCGGCGCGGATCCTCGACGCCGGGGGCCGGTTCGGTTTCCGCTTCATATTTCCGCCCATGCGGGCTGGCCGCCGCGAGCTCTTCTGGCATCTACCGCTCGTCGCGCGCTTGGCGCTCGGCGCAGAAGAGCCCGAGGTGATGACGACCGATGCGCCGCTCGGCTACGTTGCCGCCGAGCCGCAACCCGAGGACAAGCACCTTGAGCCGATCCACCTGGCGCCGCGCCTTCTGCAGAGGCCGGGGCACCACGACGCCGCGACGTTGTTCCAGCGCGAGCAGGGACACCATCGCCACGAGACCGGCGACAATCTGCGTCGGCTGTTGGAGTTTCGCGAGTACCTACGCACACCGCTCGAACCGGCGCTGGCGCGGTCGCTGCTTCGCGTGGCCCGCGACGTGGGTGTCGACGACTGGCGAAAGCGCTTGCCCGAGCTGGCCAGCCTGCGCACGGGAGGCGAGCGGGCCGAGACTCTGGCCGGCGAGATCATCGGTGCGGACTCTCCGGCCGGTCCACCGCTGACGCTTGAGCAAAGCGCGACGCGCGCCTTCGAGGAGCAGATCTGGCGCAATATCGCTGAGCTGTCTGCGGGCGATCTGCGCATGCGGGACAACGCCGACACAGTGGCCGTCAATCACGGGAAGACGGGTGGCGCCGCCGCGCGGGCTGTTTCGCTGCGACTCGGAACCCATCGCGATCTGGAACAGGCTGGCGACCTTCTGCACGGGCGCCACCGCGCGCTCATCGAGAAGCACGGGATGATCGGCCAGGCGTGCGTGGTCGATCATGCCTTCCGCTGGCACACCGAGCTTGATCTGTCGTGGTCCGAGGCGTGGGTGAAGAACCAGCTTCGCCAGGCATACGAGCGCAACGTGGTGGTCATGATCCCCGGCAGCGACCGCAGCGAAACGGTGATCATGGCGGATCACTACGACACCGCGTACATGGAGGATGTCTACGAGGCCGACCGGGGCGGCGACGGGTTGCGTGCCGCGGCCGCAGGAGCCGACGACAACGCTTCGGCCACCTCGGCCCTGCTGGCCGCCGCCGACCTGCTCTTGCCTTTGTCGCGCGCGGGAAAACTGCGGCGAGACGTCTGGCTGGTGCACCTCACCGGCGAAGAGTTTCCATCGGACTGCCTGGGGGCACGGGCCTTGGCGTGCGCGCTGGTTGAAGGCACGCTACGCTTCGCAGCCGAGGACGGTGCCATCGTCGACGTTTCGCACGTGCGGGCGAGCGGCGTCTTCGTGCTGGACATGATTGGTCACAACCATCCGCGCGATCGGGACGTTTTCCAGATCGCAGCCGGCGAAGGTGCCTGTTCGGCGAGCTTGGCCCGGATAGCACACCTCGCGAACCGTCGCTGGAACGATATCGCGACGGATCGCAATGCGCGTCCTGAACGGGTTGGTCTGCCGGGCGCAGAGCGCCGGGAAGAGGGTCGACATGTGCCGCCTCCTTTCGCTCACCTGCCGTTGCGAGGTGAGATCCGAACCGAGTGGGAGCCCCGCTCCGCGCTCTACAACACCGATGGCCAGATATTCTCCGACCTGGGCGTGCCCGTGGTGCTGTTCATGGAGAACTACGACATCAGCCGCACTGGCTACCACGACACCCACGACACCATGAAGAACATCGACCTGGACTACGCCGCGGCCTTGACCGCAATCGTCATCGAAGCCGTGGCCATCGCGGCGTGCGATTGAGTCGCAGCGATTGTGTCGGCGGGTAGCTTCCCGGGCGGGAGGCCCGTATGCTCCAGCGCCAGGGCCGCTGGGCCTAGACAGGGATTCATCATGACCACGTTCTCGCTATTGTGTTTCCTGCTCGCGGCCAATCCGCAGCCCTCCTTGCATTTCTCGACCGTGGAGATTCCGCTGCCTGGCGCCGAGGGTGCTGTTTCGCTCGACTATCTGGCAGCGGAGCGAGCTTCAGGTCGGGTGTGGATTCCCGCAGGCAACACTGGCAGCGTGGACGTTCTCGACGTCGGCAGCCGCAAGCTGACCCGGATCGAAGGCTTCACCACTCGGGCACGGGAAACCCGCATGGGAGCGCGGCTAGAGGGGCCGAGCGCGGTGACGCTGGGCGATGGCGTGGCCTTCATCGGCAATCGCGCCACGGCCGAGATTTGCAGCATCGACGCGCGCAAGCTGGCCAAGATGACCTGTGTCGGGTTGGCGGTTCCCAGCGACGGCGTGGCCTACGTGCCGGCGACCAAGGAAGTCTGGGTTACCACGCCTCGCGACGAGTCCGTGACACTGGTTGATGCCAGCGACGCTTCCCATCTCAAAACCTCCGCGCGCATCGCACTTCCCGGCAGGCCCGAGGGCTACGCCGTGGATAGCGCGCGCGGCTTGTTCTTCACCAATCTTGAAGACAAGGACCAGACTCTCGTCATTGATGTGAAGACGCGCAAGGTGAAGCAGGCCTGGTCCGCGCAGTGCGGGGTCAATGGCCCTCGCGGCCTGGCCTACGACCAGTCGAGGCAATTGCTCTTCGTCGCCTGCACCGACAAAGTCGAGGTTCTCGACGCCGGTCGCGACGGGGCGGTGCTGGCCGGGATAAAGACCGGTGCCGGCGTGGACAACATCGACTACCTGGATGCCACGCAGAATCTCTACGTCGCCGCTGGCAAGGCCGCGCGGCTGACTGTCGCGCACGTGGGAGAACGGGGCGAGCTTGTGACCCTCGGCACCGCGGCGACCGCCGAAGGTGCCCGGTCCGTCGTGGCAGCTCGCAACGGAACCGCTGTGGTCGCCGATCCTGCGCGCGGTCGTGTCTTGATGATTTCGCCCCAACCCTGATGCCCGAGCCATCTCCTGGTGTTTCACCCCGGCACAACCGGCACAGGGCCGCGCAGGTCGGCGCATTCCTTTTCGCCTTGGTTGCAACGATGCTTGGATCCAGCCGCAGAGCGCACGCCTATCGGCCTTTCGACGGCACGGATGCCGACGTGGCGCCCGTGGGTGAATTCGAACTGGAGCTCGGGCCGGCGCATTACTATCGGGCTGGAGGCACCAGCTACGTCATCGCGCCGGCAACGGTTCTCAATCTCGGCATCGCCAGTCGCCTGGAGTTGGTTGTCGACTTCCAGAGCTTCATCGCCCTCGGCGCGACCGGCGGCGGACGCCGCGTACAGCTACGCGACACCGACGTGCTGGCGAAGATGGTCCTGCGGCGAGGTGCTCTTCAGGGGGAGGCTGGCCCCAGTCTGGCCATCGAGGCGGGTCCGCTGTTGTCGGAGCCGGGAGCCCAAAGCGGCTATGGCGGCTGGGCGAATCTGATTCTTTCTCTGGCCAGCCAAGCGACGGCGGTGCATTGGAATGCAGCCGTCGCGGATAACCGCAGGCACGAGTTGGAGCTCTTCGGCAGTGTTATTGCGGAGGCCGGGCGAAATATGCGCGCGCATCCGGTGGCCGAAGTGTTCGTCGACCGTTCCATCGGAGGGTCGAAGCAATACTCGGCGCTCTTGGGTGCGATCTGGCCTTGGCGGGAAAATGTGGTGTTCGACGTTGCCGGCCGCGCGGCCATCCTCGATGGCGGTCCTGTTTGGGAGATCCGGTTGGGTCTTACCTGGAGCGCCCGCGTGTGGGATGTCGAAGCAGAGTAGAGACGCGCCCAATGC
>CAZBIU010000199.1:0-12643 GCA_964491625.1 uncultured Myxococcales bacterium | reverse complement strand
GGGGACAACCACAACGCCGGGGTCTTTCATTGGTGCTACAAGCGCATGGGGGAATTCATCCCGACGTTGGTGCGCGAGGGCAAGCAGCCGCGCATCATGCTCGAGTATTCGGGTACCCTTCTACACGGCCTACGCGACATGGGACTTCACGATGTGTTCGAGGCACTGCTGCCGCTGGCGCGCGACCCCGACTACGCTCGCTGCGTGGAATGGCTGGGCGCGCCCTGGGGTCACGCGGTGGCGCCGTCCACACCGGTGCAGGACTTCCGCCTGCACGTGCAGGCCTTCCAGCATCACTTCGCCGCTATCTTCGGACTACCGGCTCTCGAACGTCTGCGCGGGTTTTCTCCGTCGGAGATGGCGCTGCCTAACCACCCCGATGTGGCCTACGCCTTCGTCAAGACGTTGCACGACTGCGGCTACCGCTGGGTTCTGGTACAGGAGCACACCGTCGAAGAGGCCGAGGACGGCGGCGCGCTTCGCGACAAGCACATCCCGCACCGTTTGGTCGTGAAAAGCAGCCAGGGCGAAAGCATCTCGATCATCGCCATCATCAAGACCCAGGGCAGCGACACCAAGCTGGTGGCGCAAATGCAGCCGTACTATGAGGCCAAATCCGTTGGGGCAACCGAGCTCGCCGGCCGGCGCATCCCTCGCTTGGTAACCCAAATCGCCGACGGCGAGAATGGCGGCGTGATGATGAACGAGTTTCCGCCCAAATTCCTGGACGTCATGCGCGAGGCCAGCGCATCCGAAGTGCCGCCACTCAATGTGAGCGAGTACCTCGACTACCTCGCATCCATCGGCATTGCCGACGCGGATTTCCCGGCGATCCAGCCCCTCTTTCACCACCGCCTATGGCAGCGTTACCAGGCTGGCTCGGGCCCGGAGAAGCTTGCCCAGGTCATCGCAGAGCTGAAGCAGGAAGATGGACGGTTTCACGTCGAAGGCGGCTCGTGGACCAACAACATCTCGTGGGTGCGCGGCTACGACGACGTGCTGCGGCCGATGGAGCGGGCTAGCGCTCTCTTTTCCGATAAGTTTCTCAACGCGGTCCCGTCAGGCGATCCTCGCTACCGCAAAGCCCTCTTTCACCTGCTGGCCGCCGAGACCTCGTGCTACCGCTACTGGGGCCAGGGCATTTGGACCGACTACGGTCGCGAGCTCGCCGAGCGCGCGATCCGCATCGCGCAGGATGCGGATTAACTGAGCGAGACGAGCTCTTAGAGCGAGCCGTCATAGACAAGATCGACGAGAGCACCACACCGAAGTCACCTATTCGTAACCAGTGTGAAAGCCCGTAACGCAACTGTCGGCCTGCTAGTTTTGCCGAGTGGGCTATGAAGGAAGTTGAACTAGCGTGTGGGCGCATGGGTCTTCACTGTTTCCGGCTTTTCATGTGCGGGATAGCGCTGAGCTTGTCCGCCCGAAGGTCGCAATCCGGGGTCATCGACGTGCACTGTGACGGTGGCGTGGTTTCGCAGCGATTCCTGAATGGCCTCGATTACGCGCACATCAGCCAGTCCCTCTCGTCCCGACGGCTCGGGCGGGCGGTCGTGGACGACACAATCGGCAAAGTAGGCGATCTCGGCGGCGATCTGATCACGCTTGGGAAACTTGTGGACCTCGGTGTTACCCTCCTTGGGCGTGACCTCCCCGCGCAGGTCGGCTGCGTACTCGTAGGCAGGATCCAGGCGAACTCGGCCCTCGGTGCAGACGACGTCGTAGAAGCCCTCGTCCGCGCCGCCGAATGCACAGGTGAAATTGGCCAGCCCTTCGTTGGGAAATCGCATGACCACACTTACCTGCTCTTCGACGTCTCGGAAACGGTCATCGTCCATTTTGCGGGCGGAAATCCCCATCACCTCGGCCGGCTCAGCTCCGAAGAGGTAACGAGCCGCATTGATGCAATAGACTCCGATGTCGAAGATCGGACCTCCACCCTTCTTGGCATCGGTACGAATCCCCTTGGTCACTTGTTGGGAAAAACCTGAAAGGAAGAAACGTGGCTCGCCCAGTCGGCCGCTCGCAAGAATATCGACGATCGACATGTTGGCCTCGTCGAAGTGCAAGCGATAAGCAATCATCAGCTTTACGCGTGCGTCTTCGCACGCGGCGATCATTGCCCGGCATTCCTCGCTGGTTACAGCCATCGGCTTTTCACAGAGGACATTGACGTGGGCTGCCGCCGCGCGCACGGTGAAATCGCGGTGTTGATGGTTGGGAAGCGCCAGATAGACGGCATCGACCCCTCCGCTGCTCAGGAAGGCGTCATAGTCGTCATACCCAAGTGTATGTTCGACGCCGTATTTCTGTTTGAGCTCGGCCAACTTGTCTGTGTCGCCTGAAAACAGGGCAGTGAGCTTGCAGCTCTCGATCGATTCGAAAGCCGGAAGAATTGCGGTTTGTGCGAAGTGACCTTGTCCCACCACCGCGAAGCGAACAGTCCGCACTTGTTCTTGATGGCTTGCCATGCTTGTCCTCGGAGTTGGAAGTTCACTGGAGTTGGAAGTTCACTCTGCTCTTGCGGCACGACTGCCATCGCTTCCTTGGTGCAAGCCATGGACCAGCCCCGGGGCGGGTCCGAACCTAGACCAGGCGCTCCTTTGTCCATTGTACGTCCTCCTTTAAGGTGCGCTGGGTTCGCGCCAGCGGCGAAGCCACACGATTGCTCCAGGCCAACCAGGCAATGCCGCCCGTGGCGAGCAAGGTGCCGCCACTTACGATCAGTCCGGCCAGCCAACCGGGCAGGACCGTGGCCAGGGCAAGCACCACCGTGACCAGCAGCAAATTGAGCGTGCACAGGCCGGCGATCGCGGCGACCGACAGGCCGCCCACCATGACGGCCTCGCGCTTGAGATCGGCCTTGACCTCCATCTTGGCCAGTTCGATCTGCTTGCCGACTAGGTGCCCGACCTCGGTTGTGATGTGCTTGATCAAATCCACGGTCGAGAGCTGTTCGACCGGGAGCGGCCCGCCGGGAGGAACCAACGGCACGTCCGCCGCGGCCGTGGCGGACGCGCTGGCGGCCGCGACGCTGGCGGGTGTGCTGGTTGCCGCCGACGGGACGACTGGGGTAGGCACGACCGGGACGCGCGGCGCCTCGGAACGCTTGCCCATGACGGGCGGAAGTGGAATGCGAAGATGGTTCTTGGGATCTGGTTGGTTTTCCACGTGGACTCCGTGCTTGATGACCGAACCGCGCGGCACCTCGACGACGACGTTGAAAACGCCTTCGTCGTTTCTGAGAGGCAGATTGATGAAGTCCGACACCGCTTCATCCGCTAAGCATCTGGCGTGCCCGGCACTGGCACTTGTAGAGCTCGAAGCGTCCATCCGCCGAAGGGTTGGCGCAAGCGTGACGGTGACCGCGCGAGACGCCTGACATCTCACGTGTTGGCCGGCACGCTCAGCGCGAGCCTCCGGACAAACCGTCACGCGGTTGGAACCGCAAGTGTACGCTTGTCACAGCATCGTAACCTGATCCATCCATCAAAGCCCGCCATCGTCTTCAAAGATCCGGGCACGCTTCTCGCATCACGCGGCGCCATGGAACGACAGCTCGGTGAAGATCAAACCGCAGGTCCAATGCTCCGGGCCCCATGCCAGGGTGACCGCAGTGATGGTGCCGTGGAATTCCACGGCCCGCCCAGAGCACGGTATCAAAGACGTACTCGCTCAAATGGGGCTCGCTACTGCAGCCGGGCGTCGTTCTGCAGAACGCGCCCGAACCGTCCGCGCAATTCGCTCACGACCATCACTGCTGCGATCAGCAACGTTGCGAAAAGCAGGCCCAAGGCCGAGCGCAGGGCGAACGCCTTGCGGCCCAATGGTGGTTCCAGGCGCGCGGGCACCACGATCTCGTAACGCGAGGCCGTCGAAACGCGCTCAAGCTCAAGCTGGACCTCGGCCTTCTTGAGCCCATCGAAGAGAAGACTATGTTGCCGTTCAGCCTCCTGTTTCATGCGCGTCAGCTCTTCCATGCGTGCGTTGACTTGCGGTGAACGGCTATTGGCGGTTCGCAACGATTGAATTCCGGACTCGATGGTGTCGCGCTCGGCGCGTGCGGCCCGCAGTTGCGCCGCGAGTTGGTCGGACTGGCTGCGCAGAGAATCGTAGGCGACATTCGCGCTCTTGTCGAACTTGGTTAGGTTTGAGTGAAGGCGCTCGTCGATCATCCGCTGCAGGTTGCTGTGCTCGTTGAGTAGCTGCTGCACTTCGGGGTGCCCGTCGGCCAGCCCCTGGGCCCGCAGTTCCGTCAGCTTCCGGTCGACAGCGCGCAAAGCCTCGCTGTCGCCTTGCGCGGCCTGCGCCTTGGCCTGGCTGAGCGCGCTGCCTCGGCCGAGTTGGCTGCGCACCGCTTCGAGCTCGCCGGCCAGCCGGTCGACCAGACCGCTGATTTCGATCCGCTTCGATGCCAGCTCTGCCTGCGAGCCGGGAGCAAGGCTGGACTGCGCGAGGATCTGGTCTGAGTTGGCTTCGCGGAACTGGACGGTCTGCCGCGCGATGTCCTGCAGGCGCTGGTCGGAGGCCGCAGTTTGGGTGCGTAGGAAATCGACCTCGGCCACGAAGGTCTTCATCTTTCGCCCGATTTCGCTGTCGATGTAATTTCGGAGGTGGGCGTCGAGGAATCGCACGTGCCAGTCGGTTCGTTTGCTAAACAGGCTCGGGGTCAAAACGGCGGTGTAGGTGTAGTTGCCCATGGTCTCGAAACGCATGTGCTTGGCGATGGCATCGGCCCAGGATCCGCTGGCATCGGGCGTACCCATCTTCGCAAGAGTGTCCATGATACTCTCGCGACTCAGAAATGCTCGTTCGGCGCCCTCGAAAAACTGCGTGGATTCCGACGGGGAGGTGCGCATCTCGGACTCGATGGGGTTGATTCGGGGCGCCGGGCGCAAAGTGACCACGCTATAGGCGGCGCGTACCGGTGGAAGATAAGCGAAACTGGCCGCTCCCAGCGAGACCCCGAACAACATAAGTCCCCCGATGAGCAACAGTCGCTGTCGGAAATACCGGGTGGCATGAATGACCTTGACGATCAATTCGTCGAGGGAAGGCGCAAGGTCTTCGCTGTCGGCAAATGGTGGCGGGCGTTCCAAGGATTCATCGCGCCGTAGCTTGACCTGGCGAAATCCTCGCAACGGAACCGGGACGATGGGGCGCACGAGCGGCAGGATCGAAAGTCCCTTCACTGTGGCGTTTTCGGACATCGGGGCCGTGATCCGCACGACGTTGTTGACCGCGTTCGCTCCCTCGTCGGCGAAGGTAAGAATGGTGCTGCCCAAGCGAAGCATGTCGCCATGTCTGAGGTGGTCGTGTTTCACACGCTTGTCGTTCAGGAAGGTACCCTCGGCCGAGCCCAAGTCCTCGACCGTATAGCCGAAGTTGTGTTTGATGATGCGCGCGTGCAGGTTCGATACGGCTGGGTCGCGGAGAACCACGTCAGCGGTGCTCGCGCGGCCAATGATGGTGGGGTTGCGATTGACAGGAAACACACGTTCACTACAGTCTGTTTCCACGACGGCAAGTACGGCCTGGTCGGGGCCACGCTGTGCTTTCGCCCACGCGAAGAAGCTGCCGATGCTCCGCGTCCTCTGCGCCAAGTTTTCGTCGTCGTCGCCCTCCTGCCGCATATCCTCAGTCCTGCGACCTGCCCTAGCAGAAAATCTCGAAGCAGCTCGTCGTGCTCTAAAAGTTGCCACTAGTACTCCTTTGCGGATTGCCCTCGAACGATTTGGCACTGCAAACGCCTTCGTCCTGCGAGTGCGTCGCTATTTGAGTCGTCATGGCAATCTTCTTTCTCTGGGATAGGTTGCATTGGTGCTCGTTGCACAGGATGGGCCAATACGAAGCCCTGGCGAAATCGTCGCAACGTGATGGACCGGTCGATCTCTGGTCACGGTAGCGTACCCTCGGTTACCCATGGGTAGCAGCCGTGCCCGACGGCGCCGAGGGCCAGCACGGGCCGAGGCGATTGAGACACAGTTGCTTCTAGGAGACGCCAAGATACGAATTCTTCTGGCCGTAGTCGTCACCGTGTTCGGTCGGCCGCTTCGCTTTCTTTGCGCCCTTCGGACAATGCTCCGACTTGCCCGACGATCCGACCGTGGCATCTTTCGACATCTGGCAAGAATGGATGGCTGGTTGCCTCCGGCGCTACGGACGAACTGTCGAACGCAGTCCGTGAGGCGGTGACGACGCGCCCTTCGAGGTTCTCGCGGAGATGGGACGCAATGGCCGGGCGTGGGTCGCCGAGCAGCACGATATTCGTCGGATAGGCCCACGGCTCGCCACTTTGATGCGCTCCGCACAGTCCACGTAGATCTGTCAACGCTTGGGTATCGGTAACGAGTTACCAACGCGTGACGATGGCTCGAATCCGTTACCAGGAAGACAAGTCGCGCCGAGTTTCCGTCAAGGAGACAGTGCAGGTCGCCTTGGCACGCCCTTCGCTTTCCACAGGGCACCGAGGTATTCGAACCATGAGCTCGCAAAGACTAAGGGCCTATCAAGACGCACTTCAGGCATTTCAGCGCCTAATCGACATTCTACTCATAGTGCTCGCCCACGGAGCCACGTGTTGGGCCCGCGGCCAGCCATGGAACCGTGACATGGCCAACATCACCGTGGTCGCCTGCGTTTCTTACAGTCTCATGGCCGAATCGTTGGGAGTGTACAGAACACGACAACCCGACAACCTTCTTTCCGGTTTGAAATCGGTGTTGGAAGCCTGGGCCATGACCGCCTCGGCTATCGCCCTGTTCCTATTCGCCACCAAGACGTCGACGCAGGTGTCGCGTGTCGTCTCCTTCGGCTGGCTTCTCGTCAGCCCTTTCGCACTCCTTGTGTCCCGTCTCATACGGCGCGTAATCTTGCGCGCGCAATGGACAAAGGGTCAGGGACTTCGCGCAGCCGCCATCCTGGGGGTCACCCCGGGCGCAGAAAAGCTCTGTGAAGAAGTACGGCAAAGACCTTGGCTGGGACTGAAGATCATAGGGATCTACGACGACCGCAAAGCGGAACGTCACCATTCCTTTACAAGACAGTCATACCGCTATCTCGGAGGCAGTACCGACCTGGTTGAAGCGTGCCGAGCCGGACGCATCGACGTCGTGTATGTCGCCCTGCCCCTTCGCGCCGAGACTCGGGTAGGCCACGTGTTGCGAGCATTGGCCAATAGCACGGCCACTGTCTACCTGGTGGCAGATTTTCCGTCCTATGATTTGCTGTCCGCACGCTGGACGGCACTGGGGAGCTCTCCACTTATTAGCATCCATGACACTCCGTTCGTCGGCGTCTTTGGATGGCTGAAGCGACTCGAAGATGTCGTCGTGGGTCTGGCGATTCTTCTGTTGGTCTCAATACCCCTGCTTGTTATTGCATTGGCGGTGAAGGCAACATCGCCTGGTCCCGTCCTTTTCCGACAGCTCCGCTATGGTCTCAATGGTCGAGCGATCCGCGTGCTGAAGTTCCGCACCATGACCGTGTGTGAGGACGGCACGCATGTCATTCAAGCCCGGCGCAATGACGAACGCGTAACGCCGCTTGGAAGGTTTCTGCGACGGACATCCCTGGACGAGTTGCCGCAGTTTCTTCAGGTGTTGACAGGGGAGATGTCCATCGTCGGACCGCGCCCACACGCGGTCGCGCACAATGAGCAGTATCGTTCTCTCATCCCGTTCTATATGTTACGCCACAAGGTCAAGCCTGGGATCACCGGATGGGCGCAAGTGAACGGTTGGCGAGGGGAGACTCCAACCGTGGATTTGATGGAAAAGAGAGTGGCCCATGACCTCGAGTACATCAACAACTGGAGCTTTCTCCTTGACTTGAAGATCATCCTGCTCACTGTCGTGGGCCGCAAGAAGAGCCGCAACGCATGGTGACAGCTCGGACGAGTCACGGTCGCAGAGAAAGCGCTTGGGGTCACCGCCCCTGGCTCGGCGCAAGAGCGCGAATCGGACACGACGAACGAGATGTCGCGAGACCATCCTATGCGGGCGGAGTCCAAGGTACTGGAAGGAATCCGAGTGAATATGCGCGCCATAAAGGGAAGACGGCAGCCTTTGAATCACGTAAGTCAGGTTGGTTCCGGGGTTGGAAGGGCAGCACGGCCGCTGGTGTCGCTGGTCTTGCTGGCTGTCGGCTGCGCTCATGAGGCGCCTTTTGTCTGGGTGCAAGACCTACCAGTCGCCGAGCCGGCGCCCGTGGTGCGCATCCAAGCACGTGACGCGCTTTCGATCGAAATCGCCGGCCAACCCAGCCTTTCAGGCGAGTCGACCGTGCGCGACGACGGCAGCTATTTCAATCCCTTGGTCGGCAGCATTCCCCTCGCCGGACTGACGCTTGCACAGGCAGAAAAGGCGTTGCATGACCGCATGAAGGCAGTGGTAGTGGCGCCGGTGGTCTCGGTGGCCGTGGTCAGGAGCGGCCCCATTCGGGTTGGGGTTTGGGGCGAGGTCAAGAATCCCGGCAGCTACGAATTGACCCGTGACCGGCGTCTCTTGGCCTCACTGCTTGCTGCCGGCGGGCTGACCGACTATGCCAAGGACGACCGCATCTTCGTCACGCGCATGATGGGGGAGAATCGGCGTATTCGTTTTCGTCTGCGGGATCTGACCGCGGCCGAGCCCCATGCAGTTTCGTTCCTGCTCCTCGAGGGTGATCTCGTGTCGGTGGAGTAGGCGGGCCAGATGTTGTTTCTGTCGCCGACCTTGCTGTTGCTGGCCAACGCGAGCGTATCGGGCGGCGTGCGGGTAGAGCTGCAGGCTGGCGAGGAACCGACGATCGCCGACCCCAATCCGACCGCCTTCGTGGCCGCCCTCTTGCAACCAGACGTCACCCTGAAACTGCGGACGTCGACCACGGAAACCCGAGTTTCCGAGGAGCCGCGCCTGCTGTTGCGCAGGCCCAACGTGGCGAATCGAGACCGTCCGCTCTACTTGAACACCTTGCTGGCCGAACACAAGGGACACAGGGGACAACGCCTCAACTGGAATCTCCGACTGACGAGCATCGCGGGAGAGGTGGACTACGCGGGCTTGAGCCAGGTACTGGGCCGGCAGGCCGCCTTACCGGCTACACTGGATCTGTTTTCGGTCGACGGTAGCGCCTGGGTCGGCTGGCGGATCTCGCGACGATTGGAGCTGGGCGCCGAGACCGGCGTCCTACGGCGGCAACCTTTGGGCAGTTCGTCATCGGATGCTTCGCCGTCGCTAGGCCTGACCTTGCCGACCGAGACCGACGAGCGGCTGGAGCCGCGACTGGAGTATGCGATCTCCCGTCGCCAGGTCGGCCAGGTGGGGGTGAAGCTGACCAACTACAGGCTGACGGGCGACGTTCGGCTCCGGGCAATGGCAGCTGAGTTGCGCGTGAGTTGGAACTACAAGCTCACTCGAAACCACGAATTACAGCTTGTGGTAGGGGGGACCGTGGCCGAGGTCGAGGAGCGCTCCGACCCAACCCGCCCTTGGTCACCGCTCGCTCCGCTCGCAGGGATCGCCTTGGCGACCTCCACGCCGTTGTCTCGGCTTGCGTTGCTGCGCAGTCGAGCGAGCGGTGAGGTCGCCTGGTACCTCGATCCGATACTCGGTGCCTCCCTGCCACGTGGCCAGGTCAACGCCGACGTGGCACTGGAGATTGGCCCCGCGTGGCTGCTTGCGCTCGACCTGATGGCCGCCACCAACATCAGTCGCCGGCCCATGGCCGGTTTGCCCATCGAAACGTTCGTCAGCGCCACCGCTCCTTTGCGCTACCGCGCGGGACGCCACTGGGTCGCCGAGCTTGGCGGCCGCTACAGCGAACGCGGTCCTCATCTGGCGACGCCTGGGTTCTCCCTAAGTCAGCGGGAGCTCTTGGGCTACCTCGCGCTGACGGCAATGACGCAATGACGGCTCTTCAAGCAGCGGAGCGGCGACCCAAGGTCCTGTTGATCGCAGAGGCTGCGAATCCGGAATGGGTCAGCGTTCCCTTGGTTGGCTGGAACGTGGCCCAAGCCCTGCGCGAGGTCGCAGAGGTCCTCATCGTCACGCACGTCCGCAACCGGGACGCGATGGTGCGCGCAGGCCTGATCCAAGGCAAGGATTTCATCTGCATCGACAGCGAGGCGCTGGCCCGGCCATTGTGGAAGCTGGCCGAACGCATTCGAGGTGGACCGGGGGTGGGATGGACCACGCTCGCCGCCGTGGCTTGGCCTTCGTATCTGTATTTCGAACACTTGCTCTGGCGCGAGCTGGGCCCGCGAATCCAGGCGCGAGAATGGGACTTGGTCCACCGTGTGACCCCGCTATCGCCCACGCTCCCTAGCCTCATCGCGCGAAAGTTGCGCCGGGCTAAGGTGCCGTTCGTCATCGGGCCACTCAACGGTGGCACGCCCTGGCCGGCACAATTCGCTCAGGCGAGAAGAGCCGAACGCGAATGGCTGTCGTACGTGCGCGGCGCCTACCGATACCTGCCTGGCTATCGCAGCACGAGGGAGGATGCGTCCGCCTTGCTCGTCGCCTCACGCGCGACCTGGGCCGAGCTGCCCGAGCGGTGGCGGGATCGAGCGGTGTACATCCCAGAAAACGGCATCGATCCGGCACGGTTTCATTCTCGGGAGGCGCGGGCTCGATCCGGGCCCTTGCGGGTGATCTTCGTCGGCCGGCTGGTGCCGTACAAGGGAGCCGACATGTTGATAGATGCGGCAGCCGGCGCCTTGCTCGAGCGACGCATGTATCTCGAGATCGTCGGGGACGGTCCGCAGATGGCCGAGCTCGTGAGCCAGGTTCGTCGTCTGGGACTCGGCGAAAGCGTGACATTCCACGGATGGCAGGAGCAGACGCGCGTTGCGGAGCTGCTGGAAACGGCTGACCTGTCCGCCTTCCCCAGCATCCGAGAGTTCGGTGGCGGTGCCGTCTTGGAGGCTATGGCCTGCGCTGTGCCTCCGCTTGTGGTGGACTACGGCGGCCCAGGTGAGCTCGTCACCCAGGCCACCGGCTATAAGGTTCCCCTTGGAAGCAGAGCCGAAATCGTGGACAGCATGCGCCGGGCTCTCGACGGCATTCTCGTCCGTCCCGAAGAGCTCCTGGCGAAGGGTCGCGCCGCACGCCAGCGGGTCGAGCGCCACTATACCTGGTCGAAAAAGGCCGAGCAGCTGCGCGCCGTTTACGAGTGGGTGCTCGGCCGCGCCGGTAAGCCGGACTTCGGGATGCCGTTGAGAGAAGCAAGCGGAAATGGAGAGACGCGTGCAAGTGCACATGTCTTGAGGCCACTCGTGAAAGTCGCTGCAACCGTCGTGAACTATCGGACGCCGGTGTTGGCCACAAAGGCCGTGACCGGCTTGCTGGCGCAGCTCCGCTTGCTGGGGCCGCACCATCTCTACCTCGTGGACAATGCGTCCGGAGACGACTCGCTGGATCTTTTCCGCCAAGCCGGTGAACGGGACGGCTGGGGCAACAGTGTGACTGTCGTCGCATCGACACACAACGGTGGCTACGGGTACGGAATCAACCTGGCCATGCGTCAGGCGCAGGTCCAGGCCGAGCCCCCAGACTATCTTTACGTGCTCAATTCCGATGCTGTTGCTGACGAGGGCACCTTGCGACGTCTAATCGACTTCATGGATGGGGATCCACGTGTCGGCATCGCGGGCAGCCGCATTCACGGTCCCGACGGTGCTACCCAAGTGACGGCCTTTCGCTTTCCCTCCGTTCTAGGAGAGCTGGAGCAAGCAGCGCGCTTGGGCTTGGCAACGCGGGTTCTGCACAAGCACAGGGTCCCCATGCCCGAGCCAGCGACCAACTGCGAGGTGGACTGGATTTCGGGCACGAGCATGCTCATCCGACGTCAGGTTTTCGAACAGATCGGCTCTTTCGACGAAGGGTTCTTCCTCTACTTTGAGGAAACCGACTTCTGCCGCTCGGCCCGGCGAGCCGGATGGAAGATCTGCTACGTGGCAGATGCGCCGGTAACCCATTTGGGTTCGGTGTCGACCGGCCTTGCGGACCCGTCTCGTCGCATGCCGCGCTACTGGTTCGATTCCCGGCATCGCTATCTTCTCAAGCACCACGGCCGCGCCTACACCGCCTTGTGTGATGGTGCCTTCGTGGTCGGCTCGGTTCTGTGGCGAATCAAGCAACACTTGCTTCGTCGCGACGGGAAGGATCGTCCTCACTTGCTCCAGGACATGCTGGCCTCCAGCGTGCGCGACCTTGCGGGCTGGAGGACGCGCGTATGACGAGTGTGTTGGTCTTCTTGTTGTGGGTGGCTGCAGTGGCGGTGATGTGGCCGAGCCTGGTGTTCTTCGTCGAGTGCCTGTGCGCGCGTTCCCGCAGCGAGCCGCTTGTCACGACCGGCCCGAGGCCTCGCATCGCGATCCTGGTTCCTGCCCACGACGAGGAAAAGCACATCACAGCGACGGTAGCCGCGCTGCGGGCCGATCTGGCCAAGGACGATCGCTTGCTGGTGGTCGCCGACAATTGCGGCGATGGAACCGCCCAAGCAGCCGGGGCAGCCGGCGCCGAGATCGTCGAGCGGCACGATCCATCACGGCACGGCAAAGGCTATGCACTGGCATTCGGCGTCGAACATCTGTCCAAGCTGCCGCCTGATATCGTGGTCATTGTCGACGCAGACTGCCGAGTCAGCGCGAACGGGCTCG
>CAZBIU010000198.1:0-12709 GCA_964491625.1 uncultured Myxococcales bacterium | reverse complement strand
GTCGTGCTTGAGTCTGCGCGGATCAGCCATGATCAGGCCCGCATATTAGTCCACCCGGGCGCTATCAGCCATCCCGCGAACCCGAACCGGAACCGGCTCCGGCTACCGATTCTGGCGAGCCCCGGCCGAAGCCGGCAACTCGACCCCGATCGCCGCCAGCTGCGTGCGCGCCTGCGCCGCCCAACCGCGATTGGCGAGCGGGCTGGCCGGGCTCGGGTGCAAGACGCTGCCCACCTTGACGTCGGTTTCGGCGAGGGCCTCGCGGGCCCGGTCGGCGGCAAAGGATCCGACGCCGACCACGAACCGGGGCCGCAGGCAGACGACGGTCCTTCGCAGCGCCTCGTCGCACGCCGCGAACAGCTCCTTCTGCTCGCGGGCGGGGAGCTTGTCCGGGGTCAGATTGCGCGCGGAGGCCTCCATGAAGACCAAGGGGCAATAGTTGGCCACGAAAATCCGTGCAAAGAAGCGCTCGGCCGTGCCGAAATCCTCCTTCGCCCAGCCCCACAAGCGGGTTCCGCTCACCTCGCTGCGCTGGCAATCGAGCCCCTGCACCGGACGCTTGGGGTGCTCGGCTGTCGGGCGCCCAACCCGGCCGCCAAGCCCTAAGAAGTCCCTCACCATCGCCACGTCACCGAAGGGAACTCCGGTTTGGGCCATGCCGAAGGGCCCTGGGTTCATCCCGAGCAGGACAACCTCTTTGCTGGGCTGGCCGTAGCGCGCAAGATACGCCTCGTGCAGGTGTGCCGCGTAATCGAGCGGGTTGTAGACGAAGGCCACCGGCATCTGGAATGAAAGCGCGCTGACCCGCCTCGACAACTCGCGACTGACGGCGACCAGCGGGCTCGTGGCCTGGTTCCTCATGGTGCGACACTCATGCCGGGTAGCCCTGTGCATGGCAAGTGCGAAAGACCGCCGCTGTCCCACGCGCGGCGTGACTTCGCCCTTCGCACCGGGCAACACCCGAGTGGCAAACAAGTGTTCTCTCCTCTTCCATCTGCATACAACGTGTGGTTAATATTGCCTTCGACATGACGCGTGCCACTCTTCAAAGAACACGATTCATTTGTTTGGGCGTCGTTCTGGCGCTCTTCTGCTCCGTCATTCGATCCCAGCCTGTCTGGGCTGCTGACGATGATGAGGAAGAAGACACAACCGGCGGGGACTTCAAGGACCCGACCATCATCACCGACGACAGCACCTCGGTGCCTGGGGTGGTCTTGGCCCCGAAGGAGAAGAAGCCGATCGTCGATCCGCTGTACAGCAAGTGGTACTTCTGGGCCGGGACGGTCGCCGTTCTCGGGGCTTGGATCGCGTTCGCCATTTTGCCCACCCATCTCAAGGCACCGACGTGTGGCAGCGCTACACCGCACGAGCTGGGATGCATCGGAGACGGGAGGTAGCCATGTTGTTTCGACGACTCTCCAAGGGACTGCTCGGGCTCGGGCTTGCCGCGCTGGCGTTGGCCAGCGGCTGCAACGCGGACTACGGCCTGTTCAAGGTCCACTCGTCTTTCGACAACAAGAACTACGACAACATCTATCAGTGCAAGCTGACGATCACGGACCAGCAGGGAAAGGACGTGGAGCCGGGCATTATCCTTCAAGGTCACGTCGACACCGACACAGGAAAGCTGACGTCCGGCTGCTCCGGCGGCAACCAGCGTGCGACGAACGACATCGGCAGCCTCAATTACAGCACCTCCCGCACGAGCGGTACCCTGACGTTCACCGTCGACGCCTACGACAACAACAACAACAAGCTTCAATCCGGTTCTGCAAGCCAGTCGGTCAAGGTTTTCCACGGCGACAGCGATCTCCAACCCGTCGAGATCTCAGTTTCCCAACTGTAGTAGTGCCGCCGCGACCGCTCAAACGAGCCGACTTGCGCCGCTCCGGCAGCTTGGGCTGACATTTGCGAGAAGCGGCGGGGCTTCCGCGGCCGAATCGGGCGCGTGACCCGACGCCGAATTCAAACCCACTCTCGGTCTTGAATCCGGCGCCGAATTTGAAGTCTCGTTATGGCGAAACCGTCGCGATGCCGTCCCGGAACGTGGTGACCAGCATTTGCTGGATCGCAGCCCGAGCGCTGAGATTCTGAGTGGACACAAAGTGCCCGTCGACGCCCGCCGCCGGCTGGTACTGGATCTCCACCGCGGTCAGATTGTAGTAGGGGCCGACGCCATCGTTGTCGAAGACCGGTGGTGCCACGTGCGGCAGACCGAACTCATCGATAGGAGGCGCGGCCACCCAGAGCGAGGCGGACAGCGCGAAGGCCCTCTCGGTCGGAACCACGGAGAAACTGTCACCGGTGCCATAGACGTGCAGGACGTTGTGCGGGGTCATGCTGGGCAACGTATCTCGGAACAGCCTCCGGCCAAAATTCACCGTGTCTGACCGTTCGAAATACATCTGCATCAAGTTGAGCACAGGATGACTGGCGTCGACGGGGCCGATCTCACCGAGCAAGAAGGGCAGCACCGCGGGAACGTTCACCGGCTGGGTCTTGCCGAGCAGGGTGTGGATGAGCAGCCCACCCGTGCCCGACATCACGATGGTGCGGTAGGGAGACTCGCGCGCGGCCACCAGCGAGGCAGCGTTGCCGCCCTGAGAGTGCCCGTACAGAGCCATGCGCGCTCCGTCGACGGGCACACCCAACCCCGCCAACCCCGACACCGCGTGGGGAATCGCGAGCAGATCGGCTGCGGCCTGCAGGGCGTTGTCGCGAGCCGCGTGCGGGTTCAAGAAATTGTAGACCAGCTCGCCCACCGGCGTGGTTGAGCCGCCCGCGCGGGTCCCGTGCATGATGCCCTCGTAGCCGAGCACCGCCATGGGCACCGGGGTCGCAAGCGCGCCCGGCGCGGCCCCTGGCGGCGCGATGCCCGTGGCGTAGTCGTGCGCTAGATCCAGTTGCACGATGGAACGGTACGAACCGCCGGTGCCGTGTCCGTAAACGACCAAGGGCCAGCCCGATACCGGCGCGACGCCCTTGGGCACGGTTAGCGAAAAGCAGACTTTCTCCGTTCGCTGAACCACGGCCGCGAGCGCCGGCCCGGCCGGGATCCCACCGCTGTCGATAGCGCCGCCGCCGTCGGGATTGGGGCCGCCGCCGTCAGGGTCGGAGGCGACGACGGCGCTACCGTCGGGAGCAGAGTTGACGGCGCCGCCGGTAGACTGATAGTCGATGTCGCCACCCTCGGTGAGATAGGGCGGCGTGCCCTTCTGAAACACTGGCAGGCCAAGCGTGCCCTGGTAGGTGTCGAAGCTCGGGTCGGCCGAATCCTCGGGCAAGCATCCGCGCACGTGGGCGTCACCGGTCAGATGGTCGTCGCACGGGGACACCACGCCTGGATCGCCGCAGTGAACCCAACCCCCGATGGTCGGCACCGGCAGGCTGGCGACCGTGTTGTCGATGGCCGCAAGCGCATCTTCGTACTTCGCCACGGTAAACACAGCCGCAGAGGCAAGGTCGGTCGCAGGCGTCGCCGGGTGGGTTGCCAGGTAGTCGCGCAGCGGCTGGTACGCCGCGTACGCCGCCGCAAGGTCAGCGTTGGTAGGCGCGGTCGGCGCCAGCATAGCGGTGAAATCGTCATCCTGATCAAACGTGGCGCCGACCAGGTCGGTAATGGTCTTGTGCAAGAGCACCGCATAGGTCGTGCCCGGTCGAAGCGGATGGCCGTCCTGCGGTCTTAGCCAAAGGTATGGGCCACAGATATAGGTCGCCGACCCGGTCTGCGCGCCGCACTGGAACGCGTTGGGCCGTCCGTAAGTGGGCGAGCTCGGTGTGATGTCGACCAGCTCCGCGCCGCAGTCTTGTGGAAAATCCTCGGCGCGGAACGATTTGGACAGGCGGAAATAGATGGCCTGGTTGGCGCCGAATCCCGTCGACTCGGCCTCGATGGCGCTGATGTACCGGGCGACCATGTCGAAGGGAAGGATGGTCGGCCCAGGCGTGGGATGGCCGGCAAGGCTGAGCGTGCCGTTCTTCATGCGAATGTCGTTCGGGAAGGGCAGTCGATAGAAGTCGCGGCCCGAGAGCGAATCGGTGGATCGAGGAACCCTAAAGTCGACTCGCGCAACCGAGTCCTCGGCGGGGCAACTGGGAGGAGCGGCAAAGTGAATGTCGGCCGCCTTGCCGCAGACGCCGCTCACGCACAGAAGCCCCGGCAGGCAATCGGCCGGCTGGGTGCAGCCCTGGCCATAGTCCGCCGCAGCGGGCGCGGGCTGCTGGCAGGTCCCGGTAAGACCGGCAAGGATGCAGGCAAGGCCGACCGCGCAGTCACCGTCGGACGAGCACTCGGACCCGACTGGCCCTTGGCCCGCCGGCGCGCACTTGCCTTCCTGTGTGCAATAGTTTCCCGCCACGCATTCCGCCGACAGGATGCAGGTGCCACCCTGGAGCACGGTCGGGTTCGCCTTGCAGGTCTTGCTGGCGCTATCGCAGGTAAGCCTGGCGCGGCAGGGCGTGCTCTCACAGCTCATGTTGACCCCGGCACCGAGCCCGCCGTCGATGGAACTGCCGTTGTTCTTGACCGAACACGTGGCCGCCAGAAATGCGGTGGCCAATATGGAAACCATTGCTATGGGCGTACCGACCTTCATGTTTCCTCCGTGAGCCGGAGGTTACCTCAAGCGGCAGTGCAACGCTTTATTCGTCGAAGAGTACCCGAAACGGCGGGCAAGCCGCGCCGGTGCTATTCTTGACCGAGGTTCCCGATGATGCCGCCCGCGCCAACCACCAAGATTGCCGAGACGCCGCTTGAGGAGCTGTGGTTTGGCGAGGACGATACCCAGGCCATCACCGCCCAGGCCGCCGCGAGCTTCGCCGCGGTCCTGGCCGACATGGAGGGGCTAAGGCCTTTTTCCGACGTCGCCCGCCGCGTGCTCGATTACGTCGCCGACCCGAACTTCGACGTGATGCGCTTGCAGGGCATCATCGACCAAGACCCGGCCCTGGCCACAAGAGTCCTGCGGCTGGCCAACTCGGCCGCGTTCCGGCCGCGTGAGGCCTGCGCGTCCATCAGGCAGGCCATCATGGTGCTGGGCGCGCGAACCCTGGGCGAGGTCGCCACGTCGCTATCGATGATGGCGATGTTCGCCGACCTCTCCGGCGTCGGCCGCATGGTGCGCAACCACTGCGCCTCGACCGCCGCGCTGGTGCGATGTCTGGCGCTCCACAAGGCCAACGCCGGGCCCAACTGCTACATCGTCGGGCTCTTGCACGACTTCGGAAAGCTGCTGCTCATGCAGGCGCAGCCCGCCACGTATCTGAAGATCCACGGCAACCAGATCGCGGATGCGGACACCATCCACCTGCGCGAGCGCGAGGTGCTGGGGTTCGACCACGCGGTGCTCGGCGCGCACATGCTGAAGAAGTGGTCCCTTCCCGATCCGATCCCGAAGGTCGTGGCCTGGCATCACCAGCCTGCGCGGGCCTTGGCCGCAGGCGGCGAGGTCGCGCTGTACGTAGCGCTGGTCCGCTTGGCAGAAAAGATCGATCGCATCCTGCCGCTTGATGCTCTGCCGTCGGCGAAGGACGCGGAACACATCGCCGCCACCACGGAATGCGAGTATGTCGGCTTCCGTGCGCGCGACCTGGAGAAGATTTGGGACGAGCTGCGCGCCGCCAAGCAGGAAGCCGAGCAGATCTTCCGCTAGATCTGCGCTTCCGCGAGCGAGAACTTGTTGTTCTTTTCGTAGAGCACCTTGAACGTCGGGCGCGACTCCGGGGGCAGAAGCTGCTCCACGTGGTTCTGACGGCCGCGTTCGTAGAGGATGAACACGCGCCGACCGCGATGGTTCGCGATCCAGGTTTTCATGTCCTCGTCCGCGTTGTCCTGATCGAAAACCGTGCGTTCCTCTTTGGGACCTTCGTAGATCTCGTTTGAGGAATAGAAAGTCTCACCCCGCCAGTACATCGAGTAGGCTAAGAGCTTCTCCTCGGGCGACCTGCGGTGCTTGTAGTATTCAGCCAGCGTCCCCTTCTGCGACCAATACGGCGCGACGTCGCGCATGTAGACGTCGAGGACGTAATAGGTCAGCGCCACCGACGAGAGACATAGGCCCAGCACGGCATAGCGGAGAATCTTCTTCCAGCTCAGGGCCAAGGTGAATATTCCGATCAAGATGACGAGAATCAGGAGCGGCACGCGGAAGTCCAGCTCACTTGGCCACGGCCGACCGGTCGGACTGTGCACGTAATCGTAGCTGAACAGCCACAGAAAGCGCTGTGCGGAATTGCGCGCATGCATCAGGTCGGCCACCACGATGGCGAGCAGGGGCATGCCAGCCAGGGCGGCCAGCCAGGCGCGACGCACGTCCTTCTTGACGAGGATGTCGTCGAGGAAGCAGCCGATCACGATGGCCAATCCCGGGATCGCCGGCAGGACGTAGTGGTGAAACTTCGTCATCGAGAGGGAGACCACCGCGTACGCGGCCACCGCCCAAATGGCACCCAACCAGTAGACCGCCTGCTTGCGCTCGTCTTTCGCTTTGCGCATGACCATGGCCGCGAGTGCGGCGGGCGCCAGCGCGACCCAAGGCAACATGCCGTAGCCGAGCTCGCGTAGGAAATACTCGAACGTGCCGCGATCGCCATGGCGGCCGAGCATCATGCGCCGCCAATGGTTATCGCCGAAAAGCTCGTTCCAGAACGCCCAGCCGTGGCGGATGATCATCGCGTGGTGCCAGGGCGCCGCGACCACCACCATCACCAGCGCGGACACCAGCACGGCGGGTATCATCTGCGCACGCCGCAGACGTCTCCAGTTCCAGGTGAAGAGCAGGTAGGCGAAGAAGATAATGATAGGCAGCCCTGCCCCGGCGAAGCCCTTGGCCAGCACGGCCACCCCGCAAAGCATGGCCGCGATGTAAAGGTAAAGCGGCGCGCGGTAGCGAGCCCGGGCACACAGCCACAGGAACACGAGCGAGCCGATGTAATAGGGGATCATCGCGACCGCGCCGTACATCAGGACTTCTCGGTTGCCGATAGGGATCTTGACCTTGAGCTGAAGCGAGTCGATCAGCAGTTGGGGCACCATCAGCACCAGGAAAAGACCGACCGTGGTGAAAAAGACGGGATGGTGCGGGTAGCTCCAGAAACCTTTGCCCCGCCTGGGCAAGACCTCGTCGCGGTCGTCGAGTAGCGCGATGACACCCAGGGCAAGCGCCATGGTCATGGGGCCCACGTACGCCATGTCGGTCATGGCCTGGCGGGCGATGAGGAAAAACATGGGGCTGGTGGCCATCACCAGCGCGGAAAGGAAGCCGGCCCGCTTGGATATGAAGCGCGCGACCACCATGTAGACGCCCCACATGGCCAGCACGCCGAACAGGCAGAACGGAACCCGCATCGCCCATTCCGTGCGCGAAAGTAGCGCCATTTCGCCGGGGTCGCCCCAGGGCAGGCCGATGCGCGCGATATGCATGCCGATGCTCATCAGCCAGAACGTGAACACCGGCTTCGACCAGAACACGTCGGCGTCGCGTGGCGAGCCCGGCCACCAGAGGCTAATGAAGTCGCCTCGCGTGGTCATCTGTCGGGCGACTTCGGAGTAGTGGGTCTCCCACGGATCCCACAGGCCGTAGGTGCCAGCCAGAGGGATGTAGAGCAAAAGCCCCACCGAGATGACCAGCAAGGTCATCTGGCGCTCGCTCAGGCGGTCAAAGAAGCCAGCGCGGTCGGGGGGCGGAGGGGTGCTAGGGGGCTGTTGGGGTTCCGGGTTTGTCACGCAATCGTCCTTCCGGGAGCAGACGACTACGTGTCTATCACAGGAAGACCCTTCGGCGGCACCGCGGCTGACCCATCTTAAGGCCTGCCCACTTCGTCGCGGCACCGCCGCCCCCACTTCACCCACCATGACCCGAACCCTCACCGCCCCGTCGCCGCCCCAACCATCACAACCGCAACCTACCGACGCCACTCGACCCAACAGCTCTCCCACCTGCTCTTCGGCGCTCAGCCAGCCTTTCTTAAGGCGAACGCGGTAAGGACCACATCATGACGCAAAATATCCACGCGCCTTCCGGATGCGAGACGGCCAAGGACGTCGTATGATGCAGTACTCTGCCGTACTTTCGGTCGAAACGGGTCCAATACTCGCGATCAGCCGAGGAACGGCGAAGCTGGAAACCTAATCGTGTTGAACAATGCGGGCTAGGGCTATGGTTCGGCCGGCGACTTTAGTGCTTAGAAAAGACTTGGGGCGAACGCTCAGGCAGGGACACCCGTGGGTTTTCCGTGAGGCGCTCGCCGAGTCACCTCCGTTGGCTCAAGGCGACGTCGTGGAGGTGTCCGACAGGCAGGGACGCCCGATCGCCTTCGGGTATTGGGACGCCAAGAGCGCCATCGCGGTTCGGGTCGTCGACCTCGTGCCCATCGAGGATAAGCGGGCGCTCTTGCGGCGTCGGCTGGTTTCCGCGCTTGAGCTGCGACGGGCGCGGCTCGACCTGCGCGAGACCACCGCCTTCCGCTGGGTCCACGGTGAAGCGGATCGCCTGCCCGGGATCCACGTGGATGTCTACGGCGAAGTGGCGGCCGTGCGCTTCGACGGCGCCGGCAGTCAGGCATTCTACGGCGATCTGGAATCGCTCCTCGTCGACGCCGCCCCGGATCTGCATCTGCGTAGGACCGTCGATCGCGACGCGCGCGGCGAGGAGGCCGACGAGGTCGAGGTGCGCGAGAACGGGATCCGGTTTCTGGTCGACCTGGGCCGCGGACAAAAGGGCGGCCTGTTTTTGGACCAGCGGGACAACCGCAAGTCGGTGGGTGAGCGCGCCCGGGGCAGGTCGGTGCTGAACCTGTTCGGCTACACCGGGGGTTTCTCGCTGTACGCCGCTCGCGGACAGGCCCGGCGCACCGACACCGTCGACATCGCGCGCCCTGCCATCACGGCGGCCCGACGCAATTTCGAGCACAATGGCTTTGCTCTCGACCAGGCGGGCTTTCACGCGACCGACGTGTTCGATTTCCTGGCCCAGGCAATTTCACAAAAGCGGACTTGGGACATCGTCATTTCCGACCCGCCCAGCTTCGCGCCGTCGAAGAACTCGCTGGTCATGGCCAGGCGAAGTTATCTGCGCCTTCACTCGCTGGCCGCCCAAGTCGTGGCACCGGGGGGGCTCCTATGCGCGGCCTCGTGCTCCAGCCACCTCGACCGCCGCGAATTCCTCACCCTGGTGAAGACCGGGGCCCACCAGGCCGGGCGCCGGTTTATCCTGGAAGCGTATACCGGCGCCGGCCTGGATCACCCTACGCTGCCTGTCTTTCCCGAGGGTGACTATCTGAAATTCGCTATCGGAAAGGTGCAGTAGCGCGATCGCTGCCACACGCGCTCGGACATGTGAGAAGTCCTCCTTTCCCGACCTCGCGGGCCGATCTGTCGCGACGGCACTACTGCAGTGCTGTGCTGAGATCAGACACTAGGTCGATAGCCAGTCGAGCGATGGCTGCCGTCGTCACGAGCAATCCGAGCTGGGAGATTGCATCACCCACTGAATCAGCCAACAAGTTGACGTCCGCGTCCGATCCAGTCTTCCGGTCTTCCCCCAGGATGCCCACCATCGTCTCGGCTTGGACTGCTTCGTGTGACGCTTGCATGTTGATGAACCTCCTTTCTCTTCTGTTCTTGAGATGAGCATGACAGACGATCGGTTTCCGATGCTCGGCCCCAATGTAAATTTGTGAAAACCACTTGTCGCCGGTTCGGAAACAAGCGCACGTCGCTTCCGGTGTACAATCCGCGCATGAGCGACACCGGCGCGAGCTTCGGCGGCAAGCCAAGAAAATTCGAGGGCGCGGGTGGAACGCCCGGCGGAATCGGTGAGTTTCTCGCCGGCGTGCTGACGGCGAGCGTGGGCTTCTATCTGCTCTTTTCGCACGTCCAAGTGCACTCGTCGTACTGGAACTTCTTCGGCGCGGGCGGCGCCGGGCGTAGTTTCGGCGTCACGCTGATACCGCTGCTGTTCGGCATCGGCATCCTGTTCGTGAACGGCAAGTCGGTGCTAGGTTGGTTCCTCACGGTCGGCGGTCTGCTCCTGATCCTGGCCGGCATCCTGGTCAACCTCGACATCTACTTCCAGTCGACCTCGCTCATGAACACTCTCATCATGCTGGGCCTGATCGCGGCGGGATTCGGCCTCGTGGTGAAGGGGCTGCGGCCTCACAGGGTCAAGTCGACGGTAGAGTAGCGGCTATCCCGCGGTCGCCGATCGCACGTCGGTCTGCGAGCCGGCCATGCGCAAGGTTTCGGGCAGGGTGCGCCCCTCGCCCTCAAGCCACGAGCGCGCGAGCCTGCGCGCCAGCAGGCGATCGGCCGAGGGAAGCATGCGGTAGGCGGCATCCCGGACCAGCCGCTCCCGGAAGTGGTGGGACGCCTCGCCCAACCTGATGTCCCGCTCGATGAGCGCCCGCATGACCAGCACCTCCATCCACTCGCCGATGCTCTTGCGCGACGGCTCGCCGAGCACGGCGATGAGCGACTCGACGCCGAAGAGCTTTTCACCGTAAAGGCTTGCCGCACGCAGCACGCGACGGACATCGGGCTCAAGTCCGTCCAGTCGGCCTTCCACGATCGCGTACACCGTTTCGGACACGTCGAGGGTGCCGTCGCGTGTGCTGGCGACCAGCTCCTCGAGAAAGAGAGGATTCCCCTCCCAGCGCTCGAGGATGAATTCGTCGACGGCGCGAACCGGGGGTGGAGCCCAGTGACGAAGCAACGTCTGTCCGTGTCTCTGCGGCAGCGGTCGCAAGCGAAATCGCTGCACGGCGCGGGCGTTCCAAAGGCCCGGGAACCTTTCTTCCACCTCGTCGCGGCCCGAGCCCACCACCATGATGGGCTTTTCATGCAGCATCTGCATGACGTGATCGACCATTTCCAGGCTCGGGCTGTCGGCCCACTGCAGATCGTCGAGAATGAGAAGAAGCCCGGATTCCTCGCAGCGATTGGAAAGCCACTCCGCGAGCGCATTTTCCACGTGCGTGCTGGACTTGTCCTGGACCTCGATGCCCGCGCTCGCCAGCACCGGCGCGAGGGTCGGATAGCGGCGTTCCACCCGCAAGAGAGTCCCCGCGCCACGCACGACGAGCGGTGGCTGGCCGGGAATCCTGCGCAGGAACTCACGCACCAGCCGGGTCTTGCCATAGCCGGCCGATGCAATGACGAGCACCACGTGCGCCAGCCTCTCGTCGCGAGATTCCTCGAAGAGCGATGCCAGCGAGGCGAGGTCGCGATCGCGACCCAAGAACGGACTCTCCTGCCCGTCGGACGCGCGTACGCTGTCGGCGGCAAGGCTCTTCGCCTCGCTCTGCAGCAGAGCATTCCCGTCCGCCCCACTGACGAGAAAGCGCGCCGGGAGAAGCCGGCGGGTGGTCTGGTCGAGGCGAATGGTGCCTTCGTCCTGTCCTTCCATGAGCGCGGGCAGCCGATCCATCAGCCGCCCGACGGGCAGGCGTCCGAGGAACGTAGCGCGACCGGTGGCGAGCGCAATCTTGGCGTCGGGCTCGAGATTGCGAAGGGCGAGCGCCGCGGAGGCGAGCTGAATCGCCTGTTCCTGCGCGGTGGACACGGTCGGCGCGGTCATGAGCAGGGTGCGGTTGATTAGCCGATCCATCTCGCATGCGCAGGTTTCCAGCAGCCGTCGGATCTCGACCATGCGCGCATCGTCCTCGTCCTTGGCGAGGCGGCCGGCCGGAACGGGCAAGCTGGCCGGCTTCGGCCCGAGACGACGTTCGGCGAGCGGGCGGGCAGTTTCCTGGGCCCCATCTCGCTTGCCGAGCGACACCAGCATCGCGCACGCGAGATGCTCCTCGATCTCACTGATCGCGTCGTGGCGCGCAGGTGACGGCGGCCTCGTCGTGGCGATCTCGCTGCTGATGCCGCCGAGCTCCCGCGACAGGCCCGCGAACTCCTGGGCCAGCACCGCGGCCGACGACGGGCGCTGGTAGGGATCCGATGCGAGCATGGAGTGGACTTTCCGACAAATCGAATCGGGAAGGCCCGCCCGCTTGCCGCCGATTTCGGAAACGATACCAGAGCAGACCTTGGTCATCACCTCGAGCGGGGTCTCGCCCGAAAACGGCGGATCGCCGGTGAGGGCCTCGTAGAGAACGCAGCCCAGAGAGAAGATGTCCGCGCGCCCATCCACGTCGGCGCGGCCACGCGCCTGCTCGGGCGAGGTGTAAAGCGGCGTGCCCACCGTCGACCCCTTGCGCGTGAGCCGCTTCGCATCGAACACCCTGCGTGCGATGCCGAAATCGAGCAGACGAATCTCGGTCAGCTTCCAGCCCACCAAGAAGATATTGCCGGGCTTGATGTCGCGGTGGACGATGTCGCGGCTGTGCGCCGCCGACAGTGCCTCTAGGACCAAGCGTGCGACGTGCGCAGAGGCTGCCGGACCCAGGGTGCCACGGCCGAGGCGATCTTCCAGCGTCTCACCTTCCAGCCACTCCATCGCGATGAAGGGTGAGCCGTTCGGGGTCACGCCATGGTCGAAGTAGCGCACGATGCCCGGGTGGGAAAGCTCGGCGAGCACACGGGCTTCCTGGTCGAAGCGCGCCTGTTCGATGGTAGACCGAGAATGCAGAATCTTAAGCGCAACCAGCGCGCCGTTCTGGCGGTCGATCGCTTGATACACCGTCCCCATGCCGCCAACGCCGGCTTGGTTCTTGATTTCATAGCGTTCCGAGAAGCGCGTACCGCTACCCGGCGTGCTTG
>CAZBIU010000197.1:0-12719 GCA_964491625.1 uncultured Myxococcales bacterium | reverse complement strand
AGCTGGTGGGCGAGCTCTCGAAATGCTACCGGCAGCGGGTGGGCCTCGCGCAGGCGATGCTCCACGACCCCGACATCCTGATCCTCGATGAGCCCACCAGCGGCCTCGACCCGAACCAGATCGCAGAGATCCGCGCCCTCATCAAAGAGGTAGGTAAGGAAAAGACAGTCATCCTGTCGACCCACATCCTGCCCGAGGTGCAGGCCACCTGCAGCCGCATGCTCATCATCAGCGGCGGCAAGCTGGTGGCGGACGGCACGCCGGACGAGCTGCGCGCCCGCGAAAAGGCCACCCGCTACCGGTTGGTGGTCGAATCCAACGGCAGCGCCGCCGACGCCTTGAAGGAGAAGCTGACCGGCGTTTCCGGCGTTGCCCACTGCAAGAAGGTCGCTGGCGAAGACGGCGCGCATACCTTCGAGGTCGACGGCGATGCCAAGAACGACCTGCGCAAATCGCTGTTCAGGGTCGCGGTGGACAACAAGTGGCCGCTGCTTGAGCTCTCCCGCCAAGCCGCCAGCCTGGAAGACGTTTTCCGCAACCTCACCACCGGGGAAGAGCACAAGTCATGAGCACCACCACCACTGTCGCAAGACGCGAAATCAGAACCTATTTCAACTCGCCCGTGGCCTACATCGTGGTCATGGTGTTCATGCTCATCTCGGGCTACCTGTTCTTCAACCAGCTGTTTCTGGAGAAGCAGGCCGAGCTGCGTTACTACTTCACGCTGACGCCGCTCATCTTCACCTTCATCATCCCGGCCATCACCATGCGCCTGATCGCCGAGGAAAAGGGCAGCGGCACGCTGGAGATGCTCATCACCATGCCGGTGCGCGACTGGGAGGTCGTGCTGGGCAAGTTCTTAGCCGGCATGGCCATGCTGGGCGCGATCGTGGGGATGACGATGTTCTACGGCATAACCGTCGCGGTGCTCGGCCCGATCGATCGCGGTCCGCTCATCACCGGCTATCTGGGCCTGTTGCTCATGGGCGGCTCCTACGTGGCCATCGGCGTGATGGCTTCGTCCTTGACCCGCAACCAGATCGTGGCCTTCATCCTAGCCTTTGCCATCTCGTTCGGGTTCTTCATCTTCTGACAGATCGTGCAATTCGCTCCCGACTGGCTTGCCCCGGTGCTGGCCTATCTCAGCATGGGCAACCACTTTGAATCGTTCTCCCGAGGAGTCGTCGACTCGCGCGACGCCCTCTTCTATCTGTCCCTGATCGCGGTCGCCCTGGTCATCGCCACGGCGTCCCTCGAATCGCGCAAGTGGAAGTAACGGAAGGGAACTGCCCCATGTCGATTTCTAGCAAGAAGAAAAGCTACGCTTCAAACGCGCTTCTGTACGCCTTTTTCGTGGCTGGCGCGCTGGTTCTGGTGAACCTCATTGGGATGCGGGTCTTCCGGCGTCTAGACCTAACCGAGAAGCACATCTACACGCTGTCACAGCCGTCCAAGGACCTTGTGAAGAAGCTCGACGATCCCTTCATCGTCAAAGCCTACATCTCCAAGGATCTGCCGCCCGAGATCAAGCGCCTCTCGCGCGACCTGCGTGACAAGCTGGACGACTACAAGAACGCCTCGAACGGCCGATTCCGCTGGGAGGCGCTCGACCCCGGCACCGACAAGAAGCTGGAGGATGAGGCATCACGTTGCAAGGTTCAGAAGGTCCAAATCCAAAAGCTCAGTAACTCGAAGTTCGAGCTGGGCGCGTACTACCTCGGCCTTTGCCTCATGTTCCGGGACAAGAGCGAGGCGATCCCGCAGATCGTCAATGACGCTGGTCTCGAGTACCAGCTTTCGTCTCTCATCAAGAAGATGACGGTGAAGAAGAAGAAGATCGCCTTCACCACCGGCCACGGCGAGTCCGACCTCAACCAGGGCCTGCAAGCGCTGAAGACCGACATCGAGCAGGAATACGACACCACGACGGTCAATCCGTCGACCACCGAGATTGCGGCCGACGTCGACGCCCTGGTCATCGCGGGGCCGCACCAGGCCATCGACGACAAGGGACAGCGTGAGATCGACAGGTTCATCATGACCGGGCGAGGGGCAGTCTTCCTGGCCCCAGGGATGGCAGCGGGGTCGGCCGGCGCGCGCGGCATGGAGAGCCTGAAGATGCTTCAGGGCAACGACACTGGCCTCGAGAAGGTGCTTGGGGGCTACGGCTTCAAGATTGGTCAGGACATCGTGGTGGATCCCGAGTCCGCGGCACCCGGTGTAATGGATGTGGGTGGCGGCCGGCGCGCCCTTCTCTCTTCGCCGGCATTCGTCGCCGCGGCCACCGAAAAAGCACCCGGTCTTTCGGTCCTCGAAGGCGTGCGCGGCCTCGTCTTCCCGTACGCGAGCCCGGTCGAGCTCACCGGGCCGCTGGCCGGCGGCAACGTTCCGCCGGGCGGGAAGCTCTGGAAGCTCGCCGGTTCGTCGCCGAAAAGCTATACGCACTCGGGCTTCGCCGTGGTCGGCCCCGACATGAAGTTCGAGCAAGGCAAGGAAGCGCCGCGCTCCTACGCTTTCGGCTACGCGTACCACGGTCCACTCAAGAGTGCCTTCGTCAGCGCCCCGGCTGCATCGGTTTCCGCCGACAAGGACAAACAGCCGCTCGCCGAAACCGAGAAACCGGTGCGGCTGCTGGTCATGGGAGACGCGGCCTTTGCCTCGGACGACTGGACCCAGCTAGCGCGCTTCATGCCGGTCTACGGCGCCGGCGCCCAGCTGCTCTACAACGCCATCGGCTGGACCGTAGAGGACGAAGCTCTCATCCCGCTGCGCTCCAAGAACATGGACAGCCGCCAGCTCGCCGTCGCGTCCGAAACCAAGGCCAGCGTGGTCGAGTGGGCGAACGTCCTCGGACTTCCGCTGGCATTCTGCTTGTTCGGTGTCGCGCGTTGGCGCGTGCGCAAGTCTAACCGTATGAACCAACGGCTCTAGTCATTCGAGGTAGACGATGAATCGTAAGACCCTGATCGCCGGCCTTGTCTTCGCAGGCCTTATCCTGGCAACCGTGCTCCTGATGCGCTCACCTGAGAAGGGAGCGCGTACGCCCGAGTCGGCCCCACGTCCCATCGCCAAATTGACCGACGGCAGCTTCGACACCATCGAGGTGACCAAGGCCAAGACCACCACCGTGATCCAGAAGGCGGGCGACGCCTACAAGATCGTGAAGCCCATGGTTTATCCCGCGGACAAGGACGCCGCCAAGCTGGCCTTCGAATCGCTTACCAAGCTGGACTTCGGCGACGTGGTGTCCGACCAGAAGGCACGCCACGGCTAGTTTGAGCTGGGCGACGACGGTTTGCGCGTGGCCATCAAGAAAGGCGACAAGCTGCTGGCCGACTTGCGGGTCGGCAAGACCAACAATCAGATGACCATGGTGCGGGTGGAAGGAAAGGACGAGGTCTGGTCGACCACGGGCCTGTTCAAGTATCAGTTCGACAAGGACACCACCGGTTGGCGCGACAAGACCATCACCAGCTTCGAGGAGAAGGACGCCGAGAAGCTGCAAATCACGAGCAGGAGCGGGTCGAAGATCGTGCTCAGCAAGCCCGCCCCGCGTGACGCCGGACCGACCCCGGAGTGGCAGGTGGTGGAATCCTCGGTGAAGGTCGAGCCCTTCGACAAGAGCGTGGCGACCGGCGTGATCTCGCAGCTCACGGCCTGGAAGGCGAACGATTTCGCCGACAACGCCAAACCCGAAGACACCGGGCTCGATTCGCCCGAGCTCACCGTTACGGTCGGCTTGCGCAGTGGCAAGCAAGTCACGGTCCTGGTCGGCAAAAAGAAGGGCGAGGAAGACTTCTATGTCAAGAACGCCGACAACCCGCAGGTCTTCCTGGTCAAGAAATACAACGTCGACCGGCTGAACAAGCGCCCGATTGAGTTTCGCGACAAGACCATCTGCAACCTGAAGGCCGACGAGCTGACCGAGGTCGCCGTCACCCACGGCAAGGATTCCTTCACCCTGACCAAGCAGGGCAAGGACTGGAAGGCCACCAAGCCCGCGGGCTTCACCGCCGACGGCTCGAAAGTGACGAACATCGCCGGCGACTTCTCCGAATGGAAAGCGCAGGGCTTTGCCGAGGACAATTCACCCAAGGCGACCGGCCTTGCCAAGCCAGCCGCCAGCATCGTCACCAAGTCGAGCGTGAAAGGCCACGCGTGTGCGCTGAAGGTCGGCAACGAAACCGGCGACAAGGGCAACTACTACGTCCAAGTCGATAGCCAGCCCGACATCTTTACTGTGGCCAAATGGTCGGTCGACCGCGTGCTGGTCAAGGTCGACGATCTGAAGAAGAAGTAGCTCGGAACGGAGGGGTTCAGCGCGTCCCAGCGACCGCGAACCCCCGCAGCGCTTCCCCGGACGAGTGCATGCGCCACATGGTCTCGTATGCGGCTTCGAGATTGCGTGTGAAGCGCTGACTGTCGAAGAGCGCGGTGGTAAGGCGATTGGCGGCGCGCTTGTCGCGAATGGCGCGCAACCGATCGGGAGCTTGGGCCAGAGCAAGCGCCAGAGCCTCGTAGTCGGCGAGCGAAGATGTCACCAGCTCGGGCAGTCCGACCGCGCGCAACAGGCTGCCCGCGACCCGGCCCGGGAACGCCCTGCCCTCACAGGTCACGACCGGGCAGCCGCCCCAGAGCGCGTCGCTGGCCAAGGTGTGGGCGTTGTAGGGGAGCGTGTCGAGAAACAGGTCCGCGCAGCGAAAGCGCGCCAAATGCTGCGGGTTGGGCAAAGGCGGCGCAAACACCACCCGCGCGGCCCCTCCGGCAAGCCGCGACTCGGCCTCGCGCAGCAGGTTCGCCTCGGCGGTGCTGTTCGATGAGAGCAGCCAGAGCACGCTTCCCGGGACCCGCGCCACAAGACGCATCCACACATCGAACATGGCGGGCGTGACCTTGTGGGGCGATGCAAAACAACAGAAGACGAACCCGTCCCCCGGCAAGCCGGACTGCGATCGGCTCGGCGGATTTTCCGCGATCGGCCGCCTGCGATCGTTGACCTGGTAAGAGTCGGGCAGATAGACTAGGTGCTCGGAAAAATCCGCCTGCTCGTGCTCAGGCACCACGTGCGAGTCAACCAGGATGAAGTCCAGTGCATCGGTGCCCAGGGTGCCGGGATAGCCGAGGTAGCCGACTTGAATCGGCGCCGGGCGGAGGCTCAGGATCTCCGGCCGCGCTGCGCCGGTGTAACCCTTCAGATCGACGAGAATATCGACCGCGTCCTCCCGGATCCTGGTCGCGGACTCGGAATGCGAGCACCCAGACAGATCGACGAGCTTGTCGAACGAGGCCGCCACCTTCCGCCGGACCTCGCCGCCGTCGTCCGGTCCGTAGGAGTATCCGATCACGCGAAAGCGCCCTCGATCGTGCAGAGCGAACAATTCCCCGATCAGGTGAACCGTGGCGTGGTCGTGGTAGTCGGCCGACAGATAGCCGACCGTGATGACGGCCTTGCCGGCACCAGCCTGCGGACGCGGCGCCGACGGGCCCAGGTGAGCATCGGCCCACGCCTTGGCGCAAAGGAACTGCTGCCGAGGGGTCGTGTCGAGGGTCAAGAACACGAACGGATTCACGGGCGCGCTGCCCGTCTCGACGATTTCGACCAGCTTGGCAGTCAACTCGTCGAGTTGGGCCCAATCGCAGATCTGCTTGGAGAGGTGGACGAGCTGATGAATCGCGGCCGTGAAGCTGGGATTGGCGACCAGGGCCGCCCGCATGGCCTGCGCAGCTTGCTCCGGCTGGCCCAGCATCCGCAAAGCGCTGCCGAGGTTGCGGTGTGCCTCGGGATAATCGGGACGCGACCGTAAGGCCGCCTGGTAGCTGGCCGCCGCCTCCTGATAAAGCCCCGCGAGCTGTAGCACGTTGCCGAGGTTGTTGTGCGCCTCCGGGAACTGAGGTTCGCTCGCGATTGCCCGACGGTAACAGGTCTCCGCCTCAGAGAGCTTTCCCTCCATCGAGCGCAGGTTGCCGAGGTCGTTCCATGCCGGCGCGAAGTCGGGATCCGACGCGACGGATCTGCCAAGCAGCTCGGATGCTTCCTCTCGCCTGCCCTTGCCCAAGGCGGCCGTCGCCAGCAGATAGAGAGCCTTCGGCTGCTCCGGCCGCTGCTGCAGAATCTTGCTGCAGAGCTGGGCCGCGGCGGCCAGATTCCCGCTGCGAGCCAGCTTGCTGGCCAGATCCAGCATCTCGTCGATGGTCGGCGACGCTTGCACGGAATCAGTATAGCGGCTCTCGCACCGTCTACCCACCCGGGAGCTGGGCGATGTCGTCGGCGGAGAAGCCCGATTTCCACGTGTGGGGATTGAAAAGAACGTACCGGATATAGAGCGCCACCTGGGGATGGTCGCCCCACTTTTCGATGAACTTCCTCGCGTTAATCTTCATCAGCGCCAGTCGCCGAACCGCCCCATAGCTGCGCCCTGGGTTTTCGTGCGCAACCTTCGGGTCGGCAATCACGTCGATCCGGTAGCCCCCCAGCAGGGCCCGCACATTGTAGTCATCGTCTTCGTAGTAGGCCGGCGCGAATCTCTCGTCGAAGCCGCCCAGCTTTCGGGCTGCGCCGAGGTTGATGCCCACGCATTCGAACATCACCATCACCGGCGTGGGCTTACCGTCGGCGCCGCGCCCAAACCGCGCGCGCGTTCCGACCAGCGCGACGCCCGGGTCGCTGGTCAGCCGATCCACCAACGGATCCAGCCAATCGTCATGCACGATGCAGTCGTTGTTCATCAGCACGGCATACGGGGTATCCGCGGCGGCGAGCAGCCGATTGGCACTCCTCGTGTAGCCAAGGTTCTGGCCGTTGCGCAGAAGCTGGATGCGATCGCCGAGCGCTTCCAGGTAGCCGACCGTGGTGGCGTCGTCGGAGCCGTCGTCGCACACGATGATCTTGAACGGCGTCCGGTTTGCGTTCGTCGAAGCCAAAATGCCGTCGAGGCACACTTTCGTGTCCGCCGGGTTGTTGAACACCGGAATCAAAATCGAGACGGCTGGATTCATATAGGCAGCCGGAGAATAGCCGAAAAACGGTGGTCTCTCGGTGTGCTGTGAGGGCTTGTCCGGGTCCGACCAGAGCGCGCATCCCGCCCGTCGCGCTCCCGCTACTGCAGTGCAAGCTCGGACATCGCCACGATCTCCCGTTCCGGCGACTGCAAACCGGCGCTGCGGCGGATTTCGTAGGCCCGGTCGCGCAGCTTCTCGGCGGCCGACGTACGCCCAACGCCCTCTTCAAAGTCGGCATAGGCAAGAAAGGCCCGACCGAGCTCTAGCTCGGCGCCCGACGAGCCGAGCAGCTCGACCGCACGGTCGAAGACCTCGCGCGCGCCACCCCGATCGCAGTCGCCCGGCGCACCCGCGGACAGCGCGGCTCCGAGCACCCGCAGCGCAGTTCCTACCAGCGGTGCGGCGCCCATCTTTTCTGCCTGCTCGACCGCCTGGCTGGCGTGGTCGCGCGCGCCCAGGGCATCGCCTTGCGCAAGACAGATTTCTGCCAGCGCGCGGTCCGATTCGGCGACCAAGCGACGTGCGCCGAACTTCTGCGCGGTCTCGCGCGCGGCTCGCAGCTCCTTCTCGGCAGCGGCGAATTCACCTTGGGCGAGGAGGCAGTCACCGATCTGCAGCGCCAGGTGGCACTCGGTCAGCCGGTCGCCCATGTCGCTCGACAGTCCCCTGGCCTGCCCCAGCAGCTTCTGCGCCAGCTTTGGATGCCCCGCCTCGCGGGTGAGAGCGCCCAGATCGAGCAGCGTAAACACGATGCCGTGCGGGTCACGCGTGGCCTGGCTGATAGCCAGCGCGCGCTCGAAGGTGTGTTGGGCGCTTCCCAAACGCCCCATCATGGCCTCCACCAGGCCAATCCACGCCAGCGTCAGGGCGGTTCCCCGCTCGTCCTTCAGCTCGACTCGGATTGACAGGGCGGCCTTGTGGCAGCGCAGAGCCTCCTCGGGCTTACCGACCAGGTAGTAAACCCGCCCGATGTCGTCGAGGCTTGCGGCCACGCCGGGACGATCCCCGCCCAAATCGAAAAGCAAGTGGGCCATGTCGAGGTGCTGCACCGCCATGCGGTAGTCGCCGAGCGCGCGATACACGCGACCGATGCGCGCGTGGGCAGCCCCGCCCTTGCCGGGCAAGTCCAGCGCCCAAGCCGCCTTGAGCATGTCTCCGAAATGCGCCAGGGCCTCGTGGCTGTGCCCCAGGCGCGCGCAGACGTCGCCCAGCTTGTGCAGAGCTTCGATCCTTAGCAAAGCATCGTCGCTGCCAAGCAGGCCCACGCCGCGCCCGTAGAGCGCTCGAGCGCGCTCGTAGTCATGCGCCCGGCCGGCTTCGTCAGCCGCCGACAGGAAACGCCGGCCAGCCCGATTTTGATCGCCGCCCTTTTGGTACAGCAGCGCGATGTTTTCAAGTTGGTCGACGGAGCGCGCCCTTCCCATGCGCGCTTCGATCCACTGGGCCGCGAAGCAGCGGCGACGTCGCATCATCTCGGGATCCACGGTCGCTTCTACCAGCGCGCGCTCGTCGAGGTCGTCAAAGCACCAGGCGATCTCGTCGCCCATGTAGCTGACCGTGGCCTTGCTGACGTAGCCGCGTTCCGCGAGCAGCTTTATCATACGTCCCGATTCCTCGATGGAGGGATCGGGCGCGAAGACCAGCGTGGGATCCCATGGCTCGGCGCCGAGGCGTGCGAGCGCCACCAAGCCGCCAGTCCAGAAGATCTCGCCCATGGCGGCAGCACGCGCCAACAGCTCGCGCTCGGCCAGGCTGAGCTCGGCCACGCGGGTCGCGGCCTTCACCTCGGGCCCGAGATGCGGGCCCTCACTGTCGGCACGCTCGGCGTCGAACTGCCAGTCATCGGCGGTGTTGCACGCCAGGATGCCGTGCTCGTGATAGGCCGAGAGCAATTCGATCAGCACAGCCGGATTTCCACCAGATTCAACCGCAGCCCGCTCGACAAGTCCCGGGGCGAGGGTCTTGGCGCCCAGCGAACACTGGATGAACACATCCATCTCAAGCGGCGCCAGCCCGCTCATGTCGATGCGAACGTGGCTGCCAGAGGCCGTACCCCAGTTGGGCCTGCGCACCAGCAGCTCGGGTCGGCCGGACACCACGAAAACCGCGGTGGTCTCGCCCATTTCCTCTCGCAGTCGCGCCAGGAGGTCCAACGAGGCGTCGTCCGCCGCATGGGCGTCGTCCACCACGTACAGCGTCGGCTTGCAGCGAGCGTCTTCTTCCAGGAATCGACACAGCACCGCCCGCGCGAGCTCCGCTTCCTGCTCGGGCCGCATGGCCAGCGACTGCAGAAGCGGGCCGGGCGACTGGGCCAGCCCCAGAAATCCCCCGAGCAACCCGCCTATCTCCGAAACCCGGCGGTCACCAAAGACGATGCGCAACTCTTCGCGCAGTCGTTCGGCCACGTCGGCCGGTTCCATGTCTGACGTGACGCCCAGGTGGGCTGCCAAGAGCGCGCGCAGGATAGCGAAGCTCCTCCCGCGAGTCGCCTCGGCCTCCACCTTGGCCGAGACGTAGACGCTGCGGAAATCACGCCCGTCCCCGACCTCGCGTAGCCAGTCGGCAAGCATGCGGGTCTTGCCGATCCCGGCGCTGCCCACGATGGTCACGAATTGCGGCGCCCCGAAGCGAATCGCCCTTTCGAGGGCGCTTGCCAGCTCGCGGCGCTCGGCCTCGCGACCGATCAGCCTACTCACTCGAAAATCCCGTCGTTCCCCAAGTCGGTTGGCGGTCATACCACCTTGATAAGGTGGATTCGGTCCGAGAGCTAAAAATCGATCATTAGGCGACGCATGGCATCCAGCGCCAGCAAGGGCCGGAAGCTCTACATGCCGATGATGACCACGCCGCGATCGGGTGATTCATCACCCTGCCTGTCGAGCTCGCTACCCGCCCCCCCGTCATCCGGCCAGGTCGGCTGCGGCAGCGGGATCTCAAGCCGAGGGAGATCCCCCCGCCGGCGTTCCTCTTCGCGGCGGCGAATCTCGTTGATGATCCACGGCTCTAGCATGGGAATCTCTCTGCCTATGCTTATGGCTTGCAACATCGCAGCCCGACAGTCAAGACGCGCTGAAAAGTTGCGTGCGATCTCGCTTCCTCGTGGTGTTTGGGCGCACGGTGCTGCGCCTTCGTCCAACAAGATTTGCCAGCGTTCGCGACACAACTGTCGTACCCAGTCCGGCCGACTCCGCAATTTTTGCCGGGTTTTGAGCTGCCCGTGTCGTGTGCTCGCCATATCTTACCCTTTTGATGCGCTGGAGCCCGCGCGCGTTGCCAAGTGTCCGTCACTTGATCAATCGGCCTGTTCGGCTTGCGGGTTTAGGGCGAATGGCGGAATTGTGGAGCCTGACCCCTACCCTCTATCGGGCGGTCGGCGTGCTGCTGATCCGGACCAGGTAGGGGTCGTTCGCGTTGCCGTCTCCTCGTGCAGGCGAGATCCGGAACAAGAGCGGCTGGCCCAGGGTCGGAAGTTGCGCCAGGCCGACTTCCTGGCGTGGCCTTTTGGATTCGGCCGAGGCAATAATCTCGGCGCTGCCGGGCCGTAGAACCTCGACCTTGCCACGCACGTGCGTGGGAAACGACACCTCCACGCTGACGTCCCGCGATTCGCCCGACGACAGGTAGATGAAGTAGTCCACGTCGCCGCTCGGCAAGAAAGCCGACGTGGCACCGTCGGCGACAGGTGTGGCGCTGGTGGGGGTATCGTTGGGCTCGATCTCGGCATCCTGCTTCTGTGCCCCGAGCATCACGTGCAAGATGTAGCGTTGGCCGCGGTTCTGCCCGGCCTCGCTCCGCACGACCACATAGAACGACTGCGATGCAGCGCCTGCATCCACCACGGCGCCGCCGATGCGGACGTTGTGGAGCGCCAACCTTTCGCCCTTTCTCCCTCGCGCGACGGCCAACCTTGCCCCGTTTCCAGCCAGCACCTGGAGCCCTTGGGTTACCCCCTCGACGCCGTCCAGGACAACGTCCAACGCTGAAGCGACCTCCGGCGCCGGCAGGCGATAGAAGTCCTGGTCGTGCTGCCAGCCGTGAAGACCCGCTAGCTCGGCGAGGCCGGTCATCACCACCGGTGCAGCGGTTTCCATACTGTCGTTCGGCTCGCGCTCGTCTGCCACCTCGAAATCGCCCAACTGAACCGAAAGCTTGTACTTGCAAGCAGGTTGCATCTCGACCGACTTGCCGGACTTCGCGAGCGCCTTCACCCGGAAGTAATAGCCGTGCCCGGGTTGGACAGCCATGTTCGGCATTCCCGCGACCTCGCCGTTTTCGGCGGAGACGCTTTCCAGTACCTTCAGTCCGTCGTCGAGAAGCTGGAGGCTGACGCTGGCTCCTGCTTCGGGGGCGATTTCCAACATCAGGCGGCGCGCGGTCGATCGGGGATCCGCAGGCTGTGCGGAGTCGCGAGACGCGATGGCCCGGTTGGGGCCGGCGTCATCGACAAGCAGCTTGAACATGTCGATGTCCTTGCCGTTCGACTCTCCCTGGCGCGACAAGCTTCCCTGCACCTCCATCACGGGCCAGTCAGGGTTAAGAGCGATGAGCTGCGCCTGCTCGGGGCTGTCGTTCGGCTCGTGCTCTTCGAGGCTCCTTGCGGCGCGAGCGTCGGTTCGCGGAGTCATGACGACCACGGGGGCCGCATCCCCACGCGGGAGCCGCGCTCGATGGCAGGACCCGGGCGAGCACGACGCCACGAGCACGAGCATGACGGCAAGCCGTAGGCTACACTCCACCCTCGGCCTGGCCCTCTCCCGGAGGAAGAGGGGATGAAGAGTGCTCTTCCCCGAATCACGACCGGTCATTGGGGACAGCATCTCTGGGACGGACAACCGCCACGAATTCTGCCTCCGCGACCACCGTGCCGTCGACTTTGGCCTCGCCGCGCATCTTCCAAATGCTCGTGCCTTTGCGCAGGGGCGTAACTTCGAGAATCAGCATATCCCCGGGGACCACCGGTCGGCGAAACTTCACCTTGTCGATGGACATGAAATAGACCGCATGCCGGGTATGGTCGAAGCCAATCTGGGGCGCCGCCAGAAGCACCCCGGCTTGCGCCAAGGCCTCAACGATGAGCACGCCCGGCATGATCGGGTCGTCTGGGAAGTGCCCCTCGAAGAAGGGCTCGTTGGCGCTGACCATCTTGCGGGCGACGATCCTGTCGTCCGTCGCCACATCCACGCGGTCGACCAGCAAGAAGGGGTACCGGTGCGGGAGGATGGCTCGGATGGCCGCGATGTCCATGGTGCCCCCGCGCTGACCGTTACTTTTTCTTGGGATCGGCCGCCGCCGGCTTCTTGGCGGCCGCCGGGCCCGCGGTCTTCTCTTCGCCGGCGTTAAAGCGGCGGATCACCTCGTTGGTGAGGTCGAGATGCGGCTTGGCGTAGACGACACCCATGTTCTGGTCGAATACCATGGTCAGGTTCTCGGCGGTGGCGATCTTGGCGATAATCCGCTGCAAGCGGTCGACGATGGGCTTGGTCGCCTCTTCTTCCTTGCCCGCGAGATCCTGTTGGTGCCGCATGTAGGTCTGCTGAACCTTGGCGACCCGCTCCTGCAGCTCGGCTTCCTTCTGACGGACGGTCTCGGCCGGCAAAAGAGTGCGCTTCTTGTTGAGGTCTTCAATCGCCTTCTTGACCTCTTCCTGCTGCTCATCCAGCTCTTTCTGCTTCTTGTCGAAGTCCTTCTTGAGGTTTGCACGCGCCTTGCGGCCGTCCTCG
>CAZBIU010000196.1:0-12720 GCA_964491625.1 uncultured Myxococcales bacterium | reverse complement strand
GTGACGGTTCTACACGAGGGCAGCGTGCTCGCCGAAGGGCCGATGGAGAGGATTCAGAACGACCCGCGGGTCATCGAGGTCTATTTGGGGGCCTAGTATGCTGGAGGTCAGCGGTATCAATCAGTACTACGGGGAAAGCCACACACTTTGGGACTCACAATTGAAGGTGGCGACCAGTGGCTGCACCTGTCTGATGGGGCGCAATGGAGTGGGCAAGACGACCCTGCTCAAGTCAATTATGGGACTTCTGCCGGTGCGCAGCGGTCGCATTCAATTGGGCGAGACCGAGCTGGCCGGGCGGCGGGCCGACCTCAGAGCTCGGCTTGGGATCGGCTATGTCCCGCAGGGGCGGGAGATATTCCCGCAAATGACTGTGGAAGAAAATCTACGTATTGGACTTGGTCGACAAACCGGCAAGGATTCCGGCGAGACCTTCGAGCGCATCTTCTCGTTGTTCCCCGTTCTCAAAAAGATGCTGAGGCGGCGGGGCGGCGACCTGTCGGGCGGTCAGCAACAGCAACTGGCCATTGGGCGCGCCCTGGCGGTAGGTCCCAATCTGCTGATTCTGGACGAGCCCACCGAGGGGATTCAGCCCAACGTCGTGCACGAAATCGGCGACGTGATTCTGCGCCTCAATCGCGAGGACGGCATTGCCGTGCTGCTGGTCGAGCAGAAGCTGCCGTTCGCTCGGAGGGTCGCACGGGATTTCTGCCTGATGGACCGTGGCCGTACAGTCGCCCAAGGAACGATGGACGAGCTCACTGACGAACTCGTCCGCCGGCACCTCACGGTGTAGGCCCGCGTCGACCTACGGCCCCGAACGCGTTCCCGCCAGAGCCTCCCGGTGCAAGGCGACCTCGGCAGGGGCCAGGATTTCGTGGACCACATCTTGCCGCCGTTCTTCCTTCTTCGAGGGCTGGGTCGACGTGGTCGCCGCAAACCGGGCGCAAGCCCAAAGCACGGCCCCCACGGCCAGGTAGCTCACGGCCACCACCGGCGTTTCTCCGAGCCCAATGGCCTCGCCGTGCATGAAGCCGAAGAACGTTAGGGCGGCGCCCACGAATGAGAAGGCGGCCGCCTTCTTGAAGTTGCGGTCAATGATGAACACGCCGATGGCCCCCAACACCAGTCCCGCCAGAATCGACCCTCCGCCCAGCACCGCAAGCCCGTGGTAGAGTACGCCGTTCTGGCCTAGCTTATCCATGCCCACCGCCGAAGCGCTGGTGCCAGCCGCGGTCAGCGAATTGTCGATCTGCAACTTGCCCCAGGCGGCGATGTGCGGGGTGAGCGCCAGAATGATAGCCGGCGCGTGGCTCTTGGGCGTCTCCTGGAAGGCCTGCGAGCCAATCAACATGCCGATGTAGAGCAAAATTGGCGAGATGGCCACCACCGGAATGACCGACACCATCAATGAGATGATGCCGAACCACGAGAGAATGATGACCGCGACGCCGGTCGCCGCGGAATAGCCGATACGCCCACCCATGGCCTTCCACCCCGGATGGCCGATGTAGACCGCGTTGATGAACGGATTGCCCATCAGGCAGCCGATCAGGCTGACCACCCCATCGGCGGTCAGCACCCGGGTGGTGGGAAAGCTGTCGCCGGCTACCGCCGCGCTTTCCACATTGTCGATGGCCTCGACCAAGTCGTAGATACCGAATGGAATCGCCGTCACCAGGATCACGCCTAGGAATTGAAAGCCCGAAAAGACATGCCCGACGGCAGGAATCGGCACTGCGAAGCCGAAGTTCTGAAAGGACTCCTTTACTTTGGCCAGGCTCATGCCGCCGTAGTCAAAACCCAGGGCACTGGAGCCCCACGCGATCAAGGTTCCCACTGCGATGGCCACCAGCCCTGCCGGCACGCCGCGAAAGTAGCGCACGCCACCGAACCAACTGGCGAGAATCAACGCGAAGCACACGATGCCGATCACTGGGGTCATAAACATCTCCAGCGCGGGACGCATGGAGATGAATGCGATTGAGACGCCGGCCAACGTCCCAAGCAGGGCCGCACGCGGGGTGATCTTGCGAATCACCGGCGCGATGAAGCCGCCGATCATCAATACGAAGCTCTGAATGAAGACCCAGGTCAGTCCCGCCTCCCAGCCCTTGACCGGATCCCCGGTTTTGCTGGCAATGGGCAGCATAATGACGAAGGTCACCACGAACATGTGCGGCACGCTGATGCCCGAAGGTAATGCGCACACATCGTTCCGTCCGGTCTTGGCCGCAAGCTTGTAGGCCAGGCGGGCGTAGTAGATCGTGCTCAGGCAGAGCATCAGACCGGTGGCGGGCAGGATTCGCCCGAACACCAAGTGGTCGGGCATTTTCAAGACAAAGCGCAATAGGCCCGTCAAGACGAGCAGATTGACCAGTATGTTGGTTCCGAATCCGAAGAAGGCGTTCCAGTCCCCGGGCGTCCACAGACGTGGGCGCGTCGCCGTCATTGTATTGTCCATATATTCTCCTTGGTCGCTGTGCAGTGGCAATGGCGTCAAGCAAGAGCAGCGAGAACGCGCGTCGAATCCGTGACCCAGCCGAAGATTCCGCCTTGGGCCTTGATCATCCGCAGTCCCACCTCATGAAATTCGGGAAAGTACGAGCCACAACAATCCGCAGGTACCAGGCATCGATAGCCACGGTCGTTGGCCTCGCGCACAGTCGTGTGCACACAAACCTCGGTGGTCACGCCGCACACAATGAGGGTTTCAATGCCACGATTCTGCAGGATGGAATGCAGATCGGTCGCATAGAAGGCGCCTTTGCCCGGCTTGTCCACCACCGGTTCGCCAGCCGCCGGGTATAGCCCCGGCACGATGTCGTGCCCGGGCTCGCCACGCACCAGGATTCGCCCCATGGGCCCGAGATCGCCGATGCGCATGCTCGGCGCTCCTCGTTCGAGCTTTGCCTTGGGCGCGTCGGACAGGTCGGGCCGGTGGCCCTCGCGCGTGTGAACCACCAGCATGCCGCACCGGCGGGCTCCACTGAGCAATGCCTTGCAAGGCTTGACGGCGGCATTGAGCAGGGAGACGTCATTGCCAAGTGTCTCGCCGAAGCCCCCGGCTTCAAGGAAGTCCCGCTGCATGTCAATCATCACGAGGGCCGTGCGAGCGACGTCGATGGCGATTGGGTCTGGCTCGGCTGCGACAGTAACCTTGGCCTGCATCGTCTCCCTCCTCGTTCAGGGTTCCATTGCGGACAAACATGGTCCGCTTTCAGTTTCGCGGGTATTTCGTGACGGTTAATTTGTAACGAGGCTCCGGCGCGGAAAGCATACGTCTTGACAGTAATCGCCTGTCACGTCGGCGTGGCTGCACCGTCCCAGGACAATACCAAATACCATCCGGTGCTCCGCGGGTCCCGGGAGGCTTGGGGGAAGGCTTGGGAACGCAGTCTAATCGTGCTGAGGCGTCGCGGTTGCGCGTCGGGTGAGACCGCCTACGGCCCGGCAGTCACCGAGTTGCCGGCGCTGGCGCACACGGGCGGTGCACAGCCGTTCTTGCTCCAGCACGAATACAAGTCCCCCAGACATGGGCTGCAATCAGCGTCGCCAAACCCCTTGTTTTGCAGGCAGGCCGCCTCGCAGGTCGAACGACCGCCGTCACATGGACAGGTCAGCATGCAAGCTGCGAAAGGCCCGCACAGCCCGGTGGGAGCCACGGAGTCACCCTGGTAGCAGGCAGCAAGGCTCTTCCCGCACGGCCCGGTAAGGCATTGCAGAAAGGCGAGGTCGGCCGGGCATCCGCCGCCGCTGCTAGTGGTCGTGCACTGGGTGGTCACCACGTCTCGAGATCCGCCCGGGACGACGACCACCCCGGCGCTCCCGGCGATGCCTCCGGTGGGAACGACGGCACCACCGGCGCCCCCGACGCCTGCGGTAGTTGCCGGGCCCTGGCCCCCTTGTCCTCGCGCCCCACCCGCGCCCGCGCTGCCGCCGTCGTTCCAAACTGACATTACGGCGCTGGAATCCCCCGAGCAGCCAGCCAGCAAGCCAGCAAGAGACAGAGCGGCAAGTAAGCGCATGGGTAGCCCTTCTGCAAGACGTGGCGGAACCCCTCAAGTGTGCGGAGGACTCGCGATTCTGTCAAACCGCAACCCGGCACGGCGCCCCGCGCCTGTGACCTCGATCCCAAGCCTGTCAGCCTCCGGCCACTGGCATTCCCGGTCGCAGTTCCTGGCCTGGCGACGCGACGACCCTATCGCCGGGGTCAAGACCCTGCACGACGATGGCGTCGGCCGCATCGCGATCCGCTACGACAACGGGGCGAGCTTCCAGCCGGCCGCTCGCGGAGACCACGAAGACCTCGTCCCGATTGCCGCTGGTCCGCAGGGCCGTAATAGGTAAGACCACCGCGCCGCTCATGCGTGCCCGGGCCAGGTGCGCGGGTCGCCCGAGCAACGCCGGGGGAACCGTGGAAAGCTCAACCGTCACGCGAGCCTCATCGCTGGTCGCCCCCATCGGGCTGCAGTCGAGCAGATACCCTTGCACCTCGACCTGGCAGAAACCCAGCCGGCGCGCCGTCGCGGCCTGGCTGCGCGGCAGCTCGAACGTCGCCAGAAAACCGGCAGGGTGGAGCCGCAATGCTGGGCCATTGGCCTCGACGGCCTGCCCTTCGTGGACGAAGGCCTCGTCGACCTCGCCCGGGCCGGTGGCCACCACCGCGACGCTGGCGAGCTCGTGCAGTATCTTGTCGATGCGTGCCTTTCGCCCTTCGACCCTAGCAAGCTGTTGCTCTTCCTCTCTGCTGTTGCCGACCTGGTGCATGCCCTCAGCCATCTGCCGGGCGTACGCTAGCCGTTCGCGCTGGTGGTCAAGCTGATCGAGCATGCCGCGCGCTGCCTCGACCGCAGCGATCACGTCGCCAGCCGCGACCGTGCTGCCCTTGCCGACGATGCGAGTGACCTTGCCAGCCGCCGGAAACTTGAGCGTCGCGCCCGGCAAGGCGGCGATGGATCCCGCGCCATCGAAATAGCGATACACCGTGCCCGGCGTGACAGAGACCGTCCGCACCGCGACCGGTGGCGGCCGACGCGACGACAACAAGAAGGGCAGCGTGACGGCAAGCAGCGCGGCTGCTGCCAAAACCCCGAGGGTTCCGAACACCATGAGCGACCGGCGCGTCCGCCGCCTCGCTGCGGGCTGATCGGTGAGGAGCGACGGGCTGGTCGGCGCGGGCGTCATGATCGGCCGCGGCGTGGCCCAGGGCGGGGGCACCAGCGGGGGCGTCGCAATTGGCACCGGTCGCGCGATGGGAAGCACTGGAAACGAAGGCGAGTCAGCCGCGTTCGCCTTGCCGCCGCCAGACAGCGCAGCGGCATCCTCGGCCGGCTTCGCCTCGGCCAGCGAATCCGCAGCCGGCGCCGGAGCGACCTTCGCCGAGTCCGGCGCGCTGGCATCTCCCGCGGGATCCGGGGCCGGGGCCACCTCGTTGTCGTCACCGGCGTCTGCAGCGGCGGCCGGAACCCCGGTGTCACTGCCAAGCTGCGGGCCGGACTCTTCGACGGCTTCGGCAAGCGATGTGGCCGGCGGCAACCCTTCGGCCGGCGCTGCCTCGGGCTCGGATGCGGGCGGTGGCGTGGGTGCGGGTCGGGGCTCTTCCTGCCGGTCCGCTTCAGGGTTGGGTTGGACCGGCTCGATGGGCGCCTCGGAAGGCGACGGCGTTTCTTCAATGTAGGCCGGGAGCGCCGCAGCTACGGTCACCGGGGTCGGGGTCTCGCCCACCACCTCCGACGGACGCATGACCACCGTCTCCGGCTCGGGCGGGCCGGTTGGCTCCTCCGAGGTCGGCGCTTCGGCATCCGGCGCGGAAGGTTCTACGGCTTCGGTCTCCGACGCTTCGGATGGATAGGCGTCCGGCGGGGGCGCCTCCGGCGGCGGCACTTTGCGCGGCTCTGCAGGCTGGACCTCGCCGTGCACCGGGGCCTCTGGCTCGGGCTCGCGCTCAAGGAACCCAAGCTCGTCGAGGCGCTGCGCGAACTCTTGCAGCTGGTCGACTTGCAAGCTGAGGCCGGTCGCCAGCTTTACCCAAGGAATCACCTTTTCCAGGGCCAACCCGTCGAAGGCAAGCGCGACCTGGTACTCGAAGTCGTAGAAAAGGAAGCTCGTCCCGGCAACGTGGTCGCGGACCTCCACGTGGCTCTGCCCATCGGCGACGACGGGCCGAACCTCAAGGTCGCGGCGGAAGCGGGGTTTGGCGAACGACATGTCCGAATTGCCACAGCCTACCGCGAATCGTGGGCCACTTCCTTTTTTGTGCTAACGCGAACGCGGGTACCGGCATCTACACAGGTGAAACCCTGAAGGCTCAAAAACGGACCGCGCAGGCCTCTTTCCGACCCCCAAGGACGGGACCGCGCACAGAAGAAAGGCACATCATGGCTGACTTGAGGACGACGTACATGGGAATCCCACTCGCCAATCCCCTGGTGGTGGGTGCGTGCTCGCTGTCGAGAAGCGTGGACAGCATCAAGGCACTCGAAGTCGCCGGCGCGGGAGGATTGGTCGTCAAGTCGCTCTTCGAAGAACAGATTCAGATCGAAGAAGACGAATTCGAGCGCCGGATATCCGCTCATGACCACGCCGACGCCGAGGCGCAGTCGTTCTTCCCGCAGCTTCAGCACGGCGGCCCGAAGGAGCACCTGTTTTGGGTGCGCGAGACCCGCAAGGCTGTGCGGTTCCCACTCTTCGCAAGCCTCAACTGCATCAACAGCCCGTCTTGGGTCGAGTACGCCAAGCAGCTCGCCGACACCGGCGTGAACGGGCTTGAGCTGAACTTCTACTCTCCAGCCCTCAGCCCCGACGTCACGTCGGGCGACATTGAGAAAAAGGAGGCCGATCAGGTCGCCGCCGTACGCGCCGCCGTGAAGCTGCCCATCGCGGTCAAGCTGCATCCCTACTACACCAGCCTCATGAGCGTGGTGGCGCGGTTTGAAAAGGCCGGCGCGAACGGCTTCGTGCTCTTCAACCGGCTGTTCGAGCCGGACATCGACGTGGAGACGCTGGCCAAGCGCGCCGCCTATCACCCGAGCGACCCACGCGACTCGTTGGTCGCCTTGCGCTGGCTCGCGTTGCTAAGCCCGCGCAGCAAGGCCGATCTGGTGGGCAGCAGCGGCGTGTCGAGCGGTCGCGATATCGCGCGTCTCGTCCTGGCGGGCGCGAATTCGGTGCAAGCCGTGAGCGCCCTGCTCAAGAGCCCCGGCCCGTCCGTGCAGAGGATGCTGGGCGAGCTTGAAACCTGGATGAAGGACCACCAGTTCGAGAACCTGGCCGCGTTCCGCGGCAAGCTGGCCGGCAGGAAGGACAGTGACGCTTGGTCCTTCGAGCGCGGCCAGTACATCAAGGCCATCGTCGGAATCGACTAGCCTTTCCCTTCGATAGAAGTCCTCCTCCGTACGCAGCAGTCCTCCGTAACCCACCGAACGCCGCTCCACCCTGGAACGGCGTTCGGCCTATCCGGTCATCGGCCGCGGTAGAACACCTCGAACGGATTGGCCGCCACCCAGTAGACGTTGCAGTCATCGACCGTGATGGTTTGAATCCATCGGTTTGGCCCGCTCCACAGCATCTCCGTCGGCCCGCCGGTCTTAGGCGTGCGCCGAAGCGTGCTTCCGTCCGATTGGTCGACCCAGTAGATGTGGGTGCGATCGAACGACAGAGCAAGGCTGGGCTGGGCGTTCGGGACAATCGTGTGACCAGCGCCGCCGGTTTTGGGCACGGCCAAAATCCCGCCCGCGCTGTCGGCGTAGAGTGTGTAGTAGAGCGAGATCTCGTCGATTCCAATCGGGGTCGCCTCGCCATCCGGTATCGGGGACGGCGCCACGTAAAGCAGAGCCACCGGCCCGCCGGAGATCGCCCGGGACGAGATGATGCCGCGATAGGATTCGTCGTAGCCGGGCCAATAGAGATTCGAAGCGTCGTCCAGAACCCCGAGGATTCGGGACGCCTCCACCGCCAAGGTGGACTCTCCCGTGGCGGGATCCCACATGGCGATCCCATCGTCCGAGTCGCCCTTGACGTTCCAGAAGATCTGTCCCTGGGGGTTGGCCGCCAGGGAAGCAAGCGGATCCGTGGCTCTGCCGGGCGGCAAGCCAAGCTCCAGGGTTTGGTCCGTCGGCAGATCCCAGCGGATCACGTGGTCGTAGTTGAACTGCCAACCGCCCGGAATGGCCTCCGGAGTGCCGAGCCGATAAACCACCGCCGTCCCGGCCAGAAGCGCACCAACGGGTATGCCGCCGGGAACATCGCGGCGGGTGATTGCCCCGCCGGTGAGCGAGAGAAGGTCGAAGCGGCCCGCCTGAGGATCGTCGATGGGCCGGTCGATCAAGCCGCCCACAACGAGTCGATCGCCGAATGCGACGATGCCGAACACGCCGCCAAGATCGTCCAATGTCGCCAGGCTGATCGGCTGAGGCGGTCCCGGAATGCAAGCGGATCTCCTGGTCAAGTCGGCGGCGCCGTCCATCGCGTCCGGGCCGCCGCTGACGTCCGGGCCAGGTGCGCGAGCGTCAGGCACGCCCGCGTCGGCAGAGGACCCGGGCCGGTCAGCCGAGCCGGCATCGCTCACCAGCGTCCCCAGGCCCGATCGCCCGCAACCAACCGCGGATGCAGTCCAGGCGATGAGCGCCCCTGCAAGAGCGGCGAGCCTGTGACGACCGCGGTTCATGGCACGATCATTGTGCCAAAGGTGACAGACGCCGTCGATTGACGTCTTCTTGCCCACCCATCGACGCGGTGCCAACGACGGACAAGCGATGTGCTAATGCGCACCGTGCAGTATGCGAATTGCTGGCGTTCTCGCGCTATAGTCAGGCCATGACCAAGTCGAAAGTTGCCATTCTGCGTACACGTCCGGCCACCGTGCTCGAGGACTACCACCGCCTGATGAACCTGGCGGGCTACCAGGACGTGGTCGCGAAGGACGCGGACACCGGTCTCAAGATGAACATCTCGTGGCACTTCTTCTTCCCGGGGGCCTCGACCACGCCATGGCAAATCGACGGGGTGGTGAAAGCCATGCTCCGCGACGGGTACTCGCGCGACCTCATCCACGCTTGTAACAACCGAACCGTGGTCATCGACGCGCACCTGGGTGAGCGCGAGAACAAGCACATCGATGTGGTCAACGCGCACGGCCTGCGCAACGTGCACCTCTACGAAGGCGAAGAATGGATCGACGTGCGCGATGCCGTGGGCGATCTGACCAAGAAGTTCCTGTGCCTCAACGACGTCTACCCGAAGGGCTTTTCAATCCCCAAGCGCTTCATCGGCGAAAACATCATTCACCTGCCCACCATCAAGACCCACATCTTCACCACCACCACGGGCGCCATGAAGAATGCCTTCGGTGGTCTGCTCAACGAGCATCGCCACTGGACTCACCCGGTGATTCACGAAACCCTGGTGGACCTCTTGATGATTCAGAAGAAGATCCACCGCGGCGTGTTCGCGGTGATGGACGGCACCTTCGCGGGCGACGGCCCCGGCCCGCGCTGCATGATTCCGTACGTGAAGAACGTCCTGCTCGCGTCGTCGGATCAGGTCGCCATCGACGCCGTGGCCGGCAAGCTGATGGGATTCGACCCGATGAAGGATCTCAAGTTCGTCCGCCTGGCCCACGAACAGGGCCTGGGCTGCGGCGACCTGCGCGACATCGAGCTGGTGGGCGACGTGGATGCCATGAACGAGAACTGGAACTTCGAGGGCCCCTTCAAGCACATGACCTTCGCATCGCGCAACCAGCATCGCATTTACTGGGGGCCGCTCAAGAAGCCGGTGGAATGGTCGCTCAAGACCTGGATGGCGCCGTGGGCCTACGTGGCCAGCGTCGCGTACCACGACATGTTCTGGTACCCGCGCTACGCGGAGAAACGCATGCAGCCGATTTTGGAGAGCGATTGGGGCAAGCTGTTCTCGTCGTGGGGCAAGGTCACGCCCGACGAGCGCGGCTATCCTGACGTGGGCACGGTCGACGGCCGTATCGTGCGCATGACCAGCAAGCAGCTTCTGGAAGGCCTGCGCCTGGTCGGCATGGCGGTGGCCGAATCACCCGAGATCAAGTACAAGCGCAAGAAGGCGACGGCGGCAGGATAGAACGACGGTCGGCGGAGCGGGCGACAGAGCCGCAACCGATCCGCTATCCCCAGCAGCGTTGTAGGGAAAATCTCCTTGCCTAAGGCCAGGAGCGCTACCAAGCTACGCCGCCATGATCGAGCGCCATAGCCGCACCAATCAAAGACCCGCTGTTGTCGGGGTCGCTATCGTTTTCTCGCTCCTTGCGGGTGGGCCGGCGTTGGCCGCTAGCAGGCAGGCGCGAGAGAACCTTGCCCGCCAGGCGTGCCTCGACGGCAACTTCGCCGAAGGGGTTTCTATCCTCTCGAAGCTGTTCGTCGAAACCAAGAACGTGACCTACATCTTCAACCAGGGACGCTGTTTCGAGCAGAACCGACGGTACGAGGATGCGATGGCGCGGTTCCAGGAATTCTTGCTCGCGGGGCACCAGAAGTTGGGTGCGAACGAGAAGTCCGACGCCGACCAGCACATCGCCCATTGCAGGGACATGCTGGCCCAAGAACGGGCTAGCGTGCCCGCTTCGCCCGCACCCCAACCGCTCGTGAGCTCTCCGCCGGTAGCGCCACCTGCACCAGAGCCGGCGCCAGCGCTTGAGCCGCCGATGGTCCACCAACCCGCACCGCAACCCATACAATCGTCCGGCGGCGCGGGCTTGCGAACGGGCGGAATCGTCGTGGCGGCTTTTGGCGTCGCGGCCTTGGGCGCTGGCGTCCTCTTGAACGTGAAGGCCAACAGCACGGTCAACGACATGTACTCGGCCTACGACGGGTATTCCAAGGAGTCCGAGCGCAAGACCTACGAGACCGTGGCTTGGGTCGGCTACGGACTTGGTACGGCTTGCGTTGTCACCGGGGCCGTCCTTTGGGCGGTGGGGCTCAAGGCAAGATCAGGGCCGGCCAGCAGGGTCGCCTTCGTGCCTGTCGTCGGTACAAGTAGGGCCGGCGCCGCACTGACAGGAGAATTCTAGTGAAGACACCACGCGTCCTTGGGCGAGAGAATCGCCGACCTTTCCGCGTCGGGCTCTGGTTCGTTGCTCTCGCTTTGCCAGGCTTTCTGGGCTGTTTCAACTCTGCCGATCCGACTCGGCTGAAGTGCAAGACGCAGACCGGCTGTCCGAGTGGCTACGTGTGCGACACGTCAGCTGGAACATGCTCCCCGCGGGGCGGGTCCGGTGGCAGCCAGAGTGATGTCTCGCTGGGTGCTGGGGGCGAGGCCGGAACCGGGACGAACCACAACGACGGAAGCGCCGAAGTGACCAGCGATGCCCTTGGCGATGTACCGCCTGGTGCGAGATCGGACGCAACGCCGGACGCGCGGATCGACGCACCAGCCGATGCCGCGCTCGCCGACGCACCAGCCGATGCCGCGCTCGCCGACGCACCAGCCGATGCCGCGCTCCCCGACGTGCCAGCCGATGGTGCGCTCCCCGATGCACAAACCGATGCGAACCTCGACGTTGCGATCGACGTGCCAGCGCAGGCGGACGGCGCCACGCCCGACTCGGTCGGATGCCCGTCGGACAAGGTGAGCTGCAACGGCAAATGCATCGATTCGACAGCCTGCTGTACTGCCGCGGATTGCGCCGGAAGCTGTAGGACCTGCAACGCCAGCAACACATGCGTTGCGCTTATCGGCCAAGACGATCCCACCGGGCGTTGCAGCGGCACCTGCGACTCGGCGGGGGCCTGCAAGTCGAAGCAGGGAACGGCCTGCCAGACCGTGGGTGGCGGATGCGCCGCCGGCCTCTACTGCTCGCCCGATGGCGTGTGTTGTGACAAGGAGTGCAAGGGCTCGTGCGAGGCGTGCGATGTCAATGGATCTACCGGTGTCTGCAAGACTCTGGCCGCCAAAGCATCGCCTCACACGGGGCACACGCCCTGCACGGGCAGCGATGTCTGCGCCGCGGCTTGCGACGGAACCAGCACCTCCTGTGCTTACCCCACCGTTTCGTGTGGGACGCCAAGCTGCACGAGCTCTGGCTACCAAGCCGTTGGCAGCTGCAAATCCGGATCATGCTCGATTCCGAGCGTGGAAGGTTGCACGTATACCTGTGATGTCAACGCAGGTGGATGCACCGGCGTTTGTACGCCAAACCAGGTTCAGTGCAGTCAGGGTGGGGTGCCCCAAAAGTGCAGCTCAAGCGGAGCGTGGGTGAATCAAACGGCTTGCGGGAACGGATACCTGTGTAACCTCGGCGCGTGCACATGTGCGTCTCCCAAGAAGGAATGCAGTGGCTCTTGCATCGACGTCACTTCCGATAGCCACAATTGCGGAGCCTGTGGGCACGACTGTCTCGGAGGGACCTGTAGCGGCGGACTGTGCCAGCCGGTCGCGGTGGCCCCGAGCCTCGGCAGCACCTTCCAAGGCCTGTTCGGGATCGATGCCCAGAACCTCTACTACGCCGTTTATCAATCTGGCGCCGTGGAAGCGTCGGCCTATCGAGTCGCCAAGGCTGCGGGCAGCTCGAGCACCGAGGTGGTTTCGAGCTATGCCTATGCTTCGTTTCGAGGGGTTGTGAGCAACGACGTGTTCATCTTTGCTGAGAACATGGACACCAACTATCTATATGACGTGACCTCGACTACCAAGGTACAGCTTGGGTCGATCAACGGTGGCAGCGACACCGCCCTAGTGACGAGCTACACG
>CAZBIU010000195.1:0-12777 GCA_964491625.1 uncultured Myxococcales bacterium | reverse complement strand
GAGCGGCTACCTGGAATATCGCTTCTCGGGGCTCGCACAAAGCGAGCTGTGGGAAGTGCTCTCCGGCGACTCTCGATGCGGGCCGAACGCGCCCGACCAGTGCAGGCCCGGTGTCGACGTGAATAGCCACGGTGCGCTCGCGCCGAATTCTGGTGTCTCGCGCAGCCCGGGCTACGGCTTGGCCGGCTTCGACGCTGGATTCTCGGCGCAGGTGAGTCGCTACGCCCGTCTGCGCGGACTTTTCGGCATGCTATTTGACGAATCCCATTTCCTCACCGACGGTGCCTCCGGCAACGTGGTGTACGACATTCCGGGCCGCCGCTTCAAAGTCGAGTCCAGCTATTCGTGGCACGTCCTGGTGGACGCCGTGGCTACTTTTTGAGCCCAAGCACGAGCTGGTAAAGTTCCCGCCGGGGGCGTTGGCTCTCGGCCGAGAGCGCGTCGGCCACGTCGCGCGCTGAGGTGCCCTGGGCAAGCAGGCTCTTCGCTCGTGCGATCAGTGCGTCTTCGTCCTCGACGGCCTGCTCGCCCTCGTTGGCGCCGCCCACGACCAGGGTGACCTCGCCGAGGGGCCGCGTTTCGGCGTACCGCCGCGCCAGCTCGCCCAGCGTCCCGCGCACCAGCTCTTCGTGCGTCTTGGTGAGCTCGCGCGCAAGGCAGGCCGGGCGCCCGTCGCCCACGACATCGGCCAATTCAGCCAGGGTTGTCCCCACCCGATGCGGCGATTCGTAGAAGATGAGGGTCGTCGGCAGAGCCGCCAAGCGCAGAAAGAGCATCCGGCGCGCGCCGCTCTTGCGCGGCGGGAACCCGGCAAAGAGGAAGCTGTCCGTGGGCAAGCCCGACGCGACCAAGGCCGCCAGCACCGCCGAGGGGCCGGGAATCGGGACCACGCGCGCTCCAAGCTCGATTGCCGCCCGCACCACACGGTAACCAGGATCGGAGACCGCGGGCGTTCCGGCCTCGGAGAGCACGGCAACACTCTTACCCTCGCGCAGAAGCTGGCAGGCCTCTTGGGCGCGTTCGGCCTCGTTGGCGTCGAAGCAAGACTCGGCCCGGCGTCCGATGCCATGCGAGGCGAAGAGCTTGGCCGCTTCGCGCGTGTCTTCAGCCAGCACGACGTCTACCTTGCCCAGGGTCTCGATCGCGCGCGGCGACAGGTCGGCAGGATTGCCGATGGACGACGCGACCACGTACAGGGTGCCGAGCGGAGCCACGACCGCTGTGGATCGCACGGAATGGCCGGTCCGGCAACCGCCAAATCGACCTCAAGCAAGGCCCGACCGCGGATCAACGCGAAAGACCGATCTTGCTGCTATCATCATCTGTTCAAACATGGATCTTATCGACGGTCCTAACCCGCCCACCCCGGAGAGCACGGAGTCGTTCATGCACCGCATTCGAAAGTTGCTTGTCCTTGTGGGCGCCGCGGCCCTCGCCCTGATTCTCACCATCGAGCACCGTGGGCACGAGTTCCACATTGCGGGCGAGCCGTCGCTGAGCGCGGCGGTGCATTCCGATGAAGGCAGCTACCAGCTCGCGCAGGCGCAGATCTTCAGCAAGACGTTGTACTACGTGAACGATCAATATTTCGACCGCACGCGCCCGGATCCCAAACGGATGCTGGTGGGTGCGCTCGATTTTCTGCAAAGGGACGTTCCCGAGATCTTGGTCGACCGCTTTCCCGAGCTCGACCCCAAGCAGGTGACGGTCAAGGTCAATGGCGAGCAGAAGGTCTTCTCCATCGACAAGGTGGATTCGCCCTGGACCCTGCGCAGCACGATCAAGAACATCTTCGCCTTCATTGAACCACGCCTCCGTCCGGTGCCGGCCAAGGATCGCGAGCGCCACCTGGTCGACATCGAGATGACCGCGACCAACGGCATGCTCTACACCCTGGATCCGCACTCGGTGCTCCTCGATGTCGACAGCTTCAAGGACATGCGCACCACCACCCAAGGCAAGTTCGGAGGCCTGGGCATCGTGATCGAGATGGACCGCAAGGGCCGCATCACGGTGAAGAAGCCAATGCCCGATACACCGGCGATCCGGATCGGCATGAAGGCCAAAGACCACATCGTACGCATCAACAACGAGTCCACCGTGAACATGACCTTGCAAGAGGCGGTGGACCGGTTGCGCGGCGACGTGGGCTCGCCGGTCGATGTCTACGTCGAACGCGCCGGGCTTACTGCGCCGAAGAAGTTCACCATCATCCGCGACTCGATAAGGCCACCAGCCATCGATCCGCCGCCGCGCGTGCTTAGCGTCTCTGGCGCAGCCGGCCAGCCGCCCGCGAAGATCGGATACTTCCACATCGTCAGCTTCTCGGCCAACACCGAGGCCGATCTCACCAAGGCGCTCACCTATTTCGAGCAACAGAAGGTCAAGGGGCTGATCATGGATCTGCGGGGCAATCCGGGCGGCCTTTACGACCAGGCGCAAAAGGTGGCCGACGCATTCATCGATTCCGGCGTGCTGGTGTCGATGGTCAGCGCCGGCGGGGCACAGCGCAAGGACGAGCACGCGACCCGCAACGGCGATACCAAATTGCCGCTGGCAGTGCTGGTCAGCCAAACCTCGGCCAGCGCTTCCGAGATCGTCGCGGGAGCGCTCAAGAACCTCAACCGCGGCGTGATTATCGGAGAAACCACCTTCGGCAAGGGCTCGGTGCAGATGCTGTTCGACATCCCATCGCCGGTGCCGTTTGGCAAGCACACTGACGACGACAAGCTGGGGCTGAAGCTCACCACCGCGCAATACCTGACCCCGGGCGACGTATCGATTCAGGGCGTGGGCGTGACCCCGGACATCGAGCTGGTCCGCATGCGGGTCGAGAAGAAGGCGGACGAGGCGTGGATTACCTTGCAATCGTCGACCCGCCGACGACAGGAATCGGATTACGAGTGGCACCTTCAAAACCCCAACGCGCAAAAGGGCGGGAAGCCCCTCGACACGGTCTCGTACCTCTACGTGCCCCCGCCCGGTAAGGATCGTCATGCCACCACCGACGAGGATGATCCCGAGGCCAACACCGACGACGATGACGTCGCGGACGAGCCGGACGAGGCACGTATCGATTTTCCCATCGAGCTGGCGCGCGATCTCCTCGCGCAAGCCAAGTCGGCGCGGCGCCAGGACATGGTGGCGCAATCCAAGCAATTCTTCGAGAAGGAGCGCGCGGAACAAGACCGCAAGCTGTCGGCCGCGCTGGAAAAGCTGGGCGTGGACTGGAGCAGCGGAACCACGACCGACGGTGACCTGCAGACCTCGCTGGCCCTGCAAGGTGGCGACGCCAGGGTCACCGCCGGGCAACCGATCAAGATCCGCAGCACGGTGAAGAACATCGGCACCGCCACCGCGTACCGAGTGCGAGCGGTCTTGCGGTCGGACAACCTGCTGTTCGACGAAAACGAGATGGTGTTCGGCAAGATCGCGCCCGGGGCGACCAAGACTTACGACCTTGCGGTGAAGGTCCCGAAGAGCAGCCTTACCCGCACCGACATCATCCGCGCCGAGTTCTCGGGGCAGGGCAGATTGCACGCGAACAATGCCGAGATGACCCTAAACATCGAGGGCAAGCCGCATCCGCTGTTCGCGTACGCGTACCAAACCATCGACGACATAGCCGGCAACCGCGACGGACGTGTGCAAAAGGGCGAACGGGTGCGTACCTTGGTGCGGGTGAAGAACATCGGCGCGGGTCCCGCCCTGCACGCCGAGGCCATCGTGCGCAACGGCGCCGGGCAGGAGGGCGTCCTGATCAGCGCCGGCCGTTTTGAGGCCAAGGACCTCGCGCCTGGCGCTACCAAGGATTTTTCGTTCGTGTACGAAGTCGGCAACGAATACCAGGGCGACGACTACCAGCTTGAGCTGATGGTGACCGACACAGTGCTCGGAGAATCGATCTCCGACAAGATCAGGATCAAGATCGCACCACCGGGCGCCTCGGTCTTGCCCGACGACAGCACGGTGGCGGCCCGGGCTTCGGTGCCGCTGCGCGAGTCGCCCTCCCCAGACGGACTTATCGTCGGATACGCCAACCCTGGCAGCGCCTATCACAGCACGGGCAGGATCGCCGATTTCGACCGGGTCGAGATCGAACCGGGACGGCCGGCTTTCGTGGCTGCAGGCGATGTCACCAAAGGCGGCACCGCCAATCCGAGCTACCGTCAAGCGTGGGACGCGACGCCGCCCATTTTGTCGGTGACCGCCCCCACCGTGGTCACGGGCAGCAGCGTCCACCTGAAAGGCGTCGCCACCGACAACACCGAGGTCAAGGATCTGTACGTGCGGGTCTGGAACCGCGAATCGAAGCTGCCGCCGAAGAAGGTGTTCTACCTGCCGAACCACGGTGAAAAGACGCGCCTTGGTTTCGAGACCGACGTGCCCTTGTGGCCGGGTAGCAACCTCATTCAGGTATTCGCCCGCGAGGGCAACGAGGTGCAGTCGGTCGAGACCTTGATGGTGCTGCAGAGCCCGAACCCCAGCGTTTCCCAGAAGTAGCGATTCGGGTTGGTCAGGGAGACGGCCAGGCCGTCACCAGCGCGGCAATCGGTGTGCGTGGACCACGGTGTAGAACAACCAATTCGCGATCGTGATCGAGCCGGCGGAAATCAGCAGCGCGCGAATGGATTTGATTTCGAAGCTTTCGATTAGCTTATCGGTGAGCCACAGCAACACCGCGTTGGCGATAAACGGGACGAAGAAGAAGAGCAGCCCGAGGGTGAGAAGAGCCGGTACGACGAGCAACGCGTGGATGAGCCAGCCGAGAAAGAAGTTGAGGACACTGAACACCACCGCCACGACGATGGCGGTGCCGGTCCCTTTGACTTCGACATCGGGCAGAAAGCGCGCGAGCCCCAGCACGACCGCCGCCAGGGCGGCAAGGTGAAGGATGGTGTGCATAACGATAGCCTACCGCAGGTGCCCGCCAGGCCAAAGAGCCCGAGTGGGAACCGATTCCCGCGATAGCCGCAGAAGGTCGTGGACGCAAGCGACGATCGGGACCAAGCCTGCGACCAACCACTTCACAGTTCCGGTCACAGCGCCGGCCAGCTCGTCTGGGTGACCGAATCGTCGAAATGCAGGATGCGGGCCTTGCCGGCGCGCTTGCCCGCCAAGAGCGCGCGGTCGGCCCGACGAAGCAGCTCTTCCTGGTCGTAGTTCGAGGTCACTGGATCGAAGGTCGCCACGCCGAAGGTCGCGCCCACCGTGCCCTGCTTGTCGACCGGTTCGCCGATCAAGCTCTGGCGAATGCGCTCGGCGGCGGCGCGCGCCTGGGCACCGTCGGTCTCCGGCAACAGAACCACGAATTCGTCACCGCCGTACCTCGCGACGGTGTCGAACTCGCGCAAGCTGCGGCGCAGGCGCTCGGCCACCCGCAACAGCACGCGGTCTCCGGCGTCGTGTCCAAACTCGTCGTTCACCTGCTTGAAGCCGTCCAGGTCCACCACGATGAGGCTCAGGCAGCGTACGTGCCGACGCGCCCGCGCGAATTCGCTCTCCAGACGGCGGATCAGGTGACGACGGTTGTAAAGCCCGGTCAGCGGATCGGTCACGGCCAGCGATTCGACTTCCTTGCGCGCCTCTTCAACCGTCCGCATGAGTTGCGCGCCCTTGAGCGCAGCGCCCAAGACCAAGCGGAGATCCTCGTACACCATCGAATCGGGCGCGCCGTACTCCAAGAGCGCCACGCCCAGGCATTCCCCGCGGAATCCCAGCGGCTCGACCACGACAGAGCGCCCGTCGAGAAAGTCGGCCGGCGCCAGCAGCTTGGCCCGATAGCGAACCGGCGCTTTTTGCCGCCCCTGTTCGGTGAAGACCAGGGCAGTCTCCAGCTCGGGGCTGACCTTGCCCGGCTCGGTAAAGAGCGAAATCACGCCGGTTCGAATGCCAAGCCTCGGCAGGTGCGCGGCCGCGGTTTCCGCCAAGGTATGCACGTCGGGCGCGGCCAAGAGCGCGGCCGTCGCCTCGGCCAGGACGGTCGTGCGATCCATCAGCGCGCTTCGCCGCCGCGACTGCGCGATAGCCGCCAGATCGCTCGCGGAAAGCAACGCTTCTTGCAAGAGATCGTCGATGCGCGCCCGCATCTCCGGGTCGCCGGTGCACGCCATTACGTGCCTGCGAAACACCACCAGCACGTCCTGCGCGGCGCCGACCTCGCTGCCCCGGCGCAGAAGCTCGTAGCAGATGTTCTCGACACAATCGAGAAAGGATTCCTGGCTCGGGTCGTTGAGCTGTAGCAAGAACGAATCGAACAGCCGATCCTCCCAGCCCTCGCCGATAAATTCGAATCCGCCGTGCGAGGCGTGGTCGATCTCCCGCACCAGCTGCCCGCGCCGCGCGCGCAGGGCGGCGCCAAGGTCCTTGCCCTCGCCCGACGACGAATAGGCCGGCACGGCTTCGCGGTGGTGCATGGAGCAGCCGCACGACCTGCGCCTGACGAACTCGGTTTCGAAGGTGAGCACCTGGTGTCCAGTTTCGGATCCGCGCACGGCCGCCGCCAGAACCGCGACCGCATGACGAATCTGTTCGTCGATGGGCTGGCGAACCGTGGTCAGCGGCACGCGCGCGTAGCGGGCGAATTCGGTGTCGTCGAAGCCGGTCAGTGCGATCTGCCGTGGAACGTTGATGCCGCGGCGGTCGAGCTCGTCGAGCACGCCCAGCGCCATCAAGTCGTCGGCGCACGCGACGGCCTCGATGTCCGCCGGAGCCAGGCCTCGTTCGGCAAACAGGATCGCGGCTGCGCGCGCTCCGCTATCGCGGGTGAAATTTCCGGTGACCACGTAGCGTGGATCAACCTGCAGATTGCGCTCGGCCAGTGCGCGCGTGTAGCCGCGGTAGCGCGCTTGCGCTTCCTGGCTGCCCTCGGGCCCGGCCACGAAGGCGACGCGCCGATAGCGGTGGAATTCCACCAAGTGCTTGACCGCGCCGTACATGCCGGTCTCGTTGTCCATTAGCATGGTGGTCACGCCCGAAAGCGGCACGCCCAGGCACACCCTTGGCACTGCTGCGAAGCGCTCGACGAAATCGGTCAGCTCGCTGAGCGTGGAATGGTGGCCGATGATGTGGGTGCAGATGAGAAGCGCGTCCACCGAATCGGGACCGATGAGGTCGTAGATGAATCGCTTGGGATCGCGCAGGTCGATTCCCAGAATTCCGCCCGACACCGCGACAAAATCCAGTCCGTGCTCGCGCGCGGCCCGCTCGGCCGCCACCAGCACGCGCATCTGGAACTCGAATTCGTACCCGTCGGCTAGAATCCCCAGGCGAGGTCCGCGACAGCGAGTACCCGATTTCTTCTCTGCTATGTGGGTGATAGGAGAAACTCCTAACCTAACAAGGTAGTTCCGCCGGTGGCGCCTCGCAAGTGGACACTGGCTGTGTGCAAAGGGGATACATCTGCGGCATCATGCAACCACCGTCGGACACATTGCTCGTGCGACGCCGGAATCCGGCGTCCCCGGCTCCCGAACCGCCGGCGCGCGACGCCGAGTCCGAGGTTCGCCCGCAAGTTGAGCGCGCCATCCTCTGCGCGGCTTGTCAGGCGACGATTACCTCGACCCGGCACCGAGTCGAGGTCGCCGGCTCGCACGAGCACAGGTTCATGAATCCAGCCGGGGTGCTCTTCCACATCGCCTGCTTCGCCGAGGCCATCGGCTGCGCCATCGTCGGTCCTGACAGCCTCGAATACCCGTGGTTCGCCGGATTCGCCTGGCGCTACGCTCTGTGCAGTAGCTGCGGTCAACACCTGGGTTGGCATTTCCGCAGCGAGGGCAAGCCCAGCTTTTTCGGCTTGGTCCTCGGTCGATTGCTGGAGTCGAGCCGGGACGGCTGAGCTCGGCATTCATCCTGTCGACTGCGGCGCCTCCACTCTGTATAACGACCGCGTGGAGAACGCGGACGTTTTTTCGACCCCGACCAGCGAGCTCGCTCCTGGCCTCTCAGCACATGCTCTCAGCCGCGAGCTGAATCCGCCGCAAGTCGAAGCCGTGTTGTTTCCGCCCAAGCCGTTGCTGGTGGTCGCCGGTGCCGGTTCGGGCAAGACACGGGTTATCACGTATCGACTGGCCAATCTGCTGGCCCAGGGCACGGATCCACGCCGCATCCTGGCAGTCACCTTCACCAACAAGGCGGCGCGCGAGCTCAAGGATCGCGTCGACAAGCTGTTTGGAGGCCAGGGCCGCGGCGCGCCGGGCATGTGGATCGGCACCTTTCACGGCATCTCGGCGCGGCTTCTGCGCCGCTTCGGCGAAGCGGTGGGCTTGCGCAAGGAATTTGTCATCTACGACGACGACGATTCGCGCCGCCTGATGTCGCGCGTGCTCGCGGACATGAAGGTGCCAGAGAAAAACTTCCCGGTGCGCCAGGTGCTTTCCATCATCGACCGCGCGAAAAACCAAGGCATGCTCGCGGAGGATTTTCCGTCGGGCGACTACTTCGACGAGGTGGTGGGCAAGGCCTATCGGCTGTATGAAGGGCGCCTGCGCGCGGCCGGCGCAGTCGATTTCGGCGGCCTTTTGCTCTCCACTCTCCAGCTTTGCAAGGCCGACTGTCCCGCCGCGCCCGAGCTGGCCCAGCTTTTCGACCACGTGCTGGTCGACGAGTTCCAAGACACCAACAGCGTTCAATACCGGCTGGTGCGCTTTCTGTCGCAGCGAACCCACAGCATCACGGTGGTCGGCGACGAGGATCAATCCATCTACCGCTGGCGCGGCGCCGACATCCGCAACATTCTGGATTTCGAGCACGACCATCCCGGCGCCGGCGTGATCAAGCTTGAGCAGAACTACCGGTCCTCGAGCAACATCCTGCGCACTGCGAACGCCATCATCGCGCGCAACAAGGAACGGCGGCCCAAGCGGCTGGTGACCGAGCAGGGCGCTGGCGCGCCGGTCGTCGTCTTCGAGGGCGAGAGCGAGCGCGAGGAAGCCGAGTACATCGCCAGCACCATCGCCAGTGATCTGGCGGCCGACTACGCGCCCCGCGACTTCGCTATCTTCTACCGGACCAATGCGCAGTCGCGCGTGCTGGAGGAAGCGCTGCGGGTTCGCAACATCCCTTACGTCGTCGTCGGCGGCACGCGGTTCTACGACCGCGCCGAGATCAAGGACCTGCTGTCGTACTTGCGCGTACTGCAAAACCCTGACGATTCCATCGGGCTTCTGCGCATTATCAACGTCCCCGCACGCGGCATCGGCAACACCACGGTGGATCGCCTGATCGCCGTCGCCGACCAGCACGGCGCGACCTTGTCCGCGGCGCTCGACATCGCCGCGGCCGACCCGGCCATCTTGGGCCAGGCCGCTCGGCGTAAAGTGGCGGAGTTCTCCGCCATGCTGGCGGATCTGCGCGCGGCCTCGAACCTTCCGCCCGCAGAATTGGCGGAAAAGGTGCTGGAGGTTTCCGGCTACCGCGACGCCTTGGCCGCCGATACCAGCATCGAGTCCGAAGGCCGTCTGGAAAACCTACTCGAGCTGGTGTCGCAGATGCGCGACTACCAGCGGGATACCGAGCAACCCAGCCTTGCCGATTTTCTCGAACGCATCACCCTGGCCTCGGACGTGGATGGCTACGACCCGGACAAGGGCGCGGTTGCGCTCATGACCGTGCACACGGCGAAGGGACTCGAGTTCGACGTGGTCTTCGTCGCCGGGCTCGAAGAAGGCACCTTTCCCCACCAGCGCAGCATCGACGACGACGGCGCCATGGAAGAAGAACGGCGCCTGTGCTACGTCGCGGTCACCCGCGCGCGAAAGCGGCTGATGCTCTGCCGCGCCCGCTGGCGCCGCCTTTCGTGACAGACCTTCGGTGGCGTCCCCAGCCGTTTTTTGCGTTACCTGCCACCCGACGGCATCGAGCATCTGGTGACACCTCGCCGCAGCTACCAGGACGTGGACACCGAAGGCGCGGGACCGTGGCAGGGGCGCTGGAACCGCGACGGGGAGACGACGAGGCCGCACGCCACGCTGTCGGCACCGGCGACCCCGTCCGCGGGAGCGAAGGGCGAGCTCACCCGCCACTACGACTCGCCACCCGACGCTGGCGAAGGCGAGCTCGCGCTGCGTGTGGGTGTGAAAGTTCGCCACAAGCAATTCGGCACAGGTGAGGTGCGCGCGTGGCAGTCGTCGGGCGCCGATTTGAAGGTCACCGTGCGCTTTGCAAGCGTCGGCACCAAGACCGTCCTGGCGCGCTTTCTATCGCGGCCCTAGCACCGGGCCTTAGCACCAGATTTGCAGAGGCAGGAATACGAGCTTACGCTGGTACGTCCATCCAATCTCGCGGAGGCAATCATGACCCGACGCTCGCTTTGGCTCTTGGCTGTTCCTTACTTGACCGCGACCGTGCTCGGTGGTTGCGTCGTCCGCGCCGTCGGCCCGGAACCAGAGCCGGCCTACTACCAACCGGCCCCGCCGCCACCCCAGCCGGTCTATCAAGAGCCCGCACCGGTCGTGTACGACGACCAGCCCGTGTTCGTTCCGGGCGCTCCGCCACCACCACAGCAGGAGTTCGTACCGCTTGCGCCGGGCCCTGACTACTACTGGGTGCGCGGCTATTGGAACTGGGGCGGCGGTCGTTGGGACTGGATTCCCGGCTATTGGGACTACGCGCCGCCTGGCCATGTCTACGTCGCCCCGACCTATGTGATTGTGAACGGCCGCTGGGAATACCGCCGCGGCTACTGGCACGGCCCCGAAGGCCGCCGCGAGTACGTGCGCCCTTACGAACGGCGCGCCCCACCGCCAGGCTACGCCCATCCGGGCCCAGGCAGGCCGCTCCCGCAGGCGGAGCCGCGCCGGGGATACGCCCCCCCGCCGCCAGCCGGCCCAATGCGCGGTGAACGAGCGCCCGCGCCGGCTCGACCGATGGGGCCAGCACCCGCACCCGGTCCGATGCATGGCGAGCGGGGCCCTGCGCCGGGACACCCAATGGGCGCTCCCGCGCCAGCGCCGGGGCAGCCGGGACGGCCCTCTGGCTTTGGCGGCCCACAGCCGGTCGCGCCACCTCAGCCGGGGAGGTCGGGTGCCCAGCCGCAACAGCCCCAGCCGGCCGGCAACCTGCCCCATCGCGGCCCGGCGCCTGCCGCGCCATCGGCCGGTCGGTCCGGGCCGGCTCCGACGCAACCTTCGAAGCCATCGAACCAGCCGGCGCGGCGAGGTCCGCCACCAAAGTAGCGCCGACCTCTAAAGCACGTACTGCGAGAGATCCTCGTCCTTGAGCAGGCTCTGCAGCCGGTCGCGCACGTAAACGCCCGTGATGGGCACGGTCTGCGCGCCTAGGTCAGGCGCCTCGAAAGAAAGCTCGTCGAGCAGCTTCTCCATCACCGTGTGCAATCGGCGCGCGCCGATGTTTTCCATATGCCGGTTGACCTCGGCCGCGATGCGGGCGATTTCCGCGACCGCGTCCGCCTGAATATCCAGGGTTACCTTTTCCGTGGCGAGGAGCGCAGTGTACTGCTTGACCAGCGCGTTCTCGGGCTCGGTGAGGATGCGCACGAAATCGGCGTCGGTCAACGATTCCAGCTCTACGCGAATGGGAAAGCGCCCTTGCAGCTCCGGAATCAAATCCTTGGGCTTGGCCACGTGAAATGCACCGGCGGCGATGAAGAGTACGTGGTCGGTCTTGAGCGGCCCGTACTTGGTCGACACGGTCGATCCTTACACGATGGGAAGCAGATCGCGCTGCACGCCTTCCCGCGACACGTCCGGGCCGTGCCCGCCGCCCTCCCGTCCGGCCACTTTGTCGAGCTCGTCGATGAAGATGATGCCATCCTGCTCGGCCCGGCGAATCGCCTCTTTGGTGATGCGATCCATGTCGATGAGCTTGCCGAGCTCTTCATCGGTCAGCGCCTCCAGTGCCTCGGGCACCGTCATCTTGCGATGCTTGGTGCGCTTGTTCTGGGGAAACATATTCTGCAGGTTCAGCACCATTTCCTCCATGCCCGTGCCCGAGAACACATCGGCAAAGGCCTGACCGGACTCGGTGACGTCAATCTCGACCGTTCGATCGTTCAGTCTTCCGTCGTGGAGCAGACGCCGCAGATCCTCGCGCGTGCTGGAATCCTCGGGCGGCGTGGCCGGAACGCCCGCGCCCGGCAGCGGAATCGCACCCGTCGGGGTTCGCGTGGGCCGGGCTGATGGCGAGAGCGCATCAAGCAGTCGATCCTCGGCGTGCTCGCGCGCTCGCGGCCGGGCACGTTCGCGTTCTTCCTCGCGCAGCATGGACACCGCGGTCTCGGCCAGGTCGCGCACCATGGAATCCACGTCCCGGCCCACGTAGCCCACTTCAGTGAACTTCGACGCCTCGACCTTGACGAAGGGCGCGTTGGCCAGCTTGGCCAACCTGCGCGCGATCTCGGTTTTCCCCACGCCGGTGGGACCGATTAGCATGATGTTCTTGGGCGAAATTTCGTCGCGCATAGCGCCCGGCACCTGCTGTCGGCGCCAGCGATTGCGAAGCGCCACCGCGACCGCGCGCTTGGCGGCCCGCTGGCCCACGATGTAGCGATCCAATTCCTCGACGATCGCGCGCGGGGTGAGTGCCTCCGGGCGTTTGCTTAGTGCTTTCGCGGCGTCGGCCATCGATCAGATCTCCTCGAACGTGAAGTTGGTGTTTGTATACACGCAGATCTCCGCGGCAATGCCGAGGCTGCGCTCGACAATCTCGCGTGCCGAGAGCTTGGTCTCCGCAAGCAAGGCGCGCGCGGCCGCCAGGGCGAAATTGCCGCCCGAGCCCACCGCCGCGGCGTCCGAGTCGGGCTCGATGATGTCGCCCGTG
>CAZBIU010000194.1:0-12814 GCA_964491625.1 uncultured Myxococcales bacterium | reverse complement strand
GCCGACGAGTACGACGATCGCATCGCGGCTCGCTACGGCGGCCAGACCATGGAAGACCTGATGGAAGAAAGCGTGATTGCACGCATGAAGCAGGTCACGGGTCCGGATCCGGGCTGATGGATCCGACCTGCCCAAGCCGCAAGATCCGCGCGTAGAATCGAGTCTCTGCCTCCAGCGCCGCCACGATGGTTTCCTTGCGTCGGAAACCATGTCCTTCGTCGGGGAACAGCAAGAGCGGCGCTTCCAGGCCGCGGTCGCGTAGGGCCTTCGCCATCGCCAGGGTTTGCGCGGGCGGCACCACTCGGTCTTGGCCGCCTTGCAAGAAGATCACCGGGCAGGCAATGCGGTGGGCGGCGTGCACCGGCGACCGCGCTCGGTAAAGGTCGGCGCGCTCGGGATACGGGCCCACCAGCGTGTCCAGGTAGCGACTTTCGAATTTGTGCGTGTCGGTCGCCAGCGCGGCCAGATCGCAGACACCGTAATAGCTGGCCCCGGCAGCGAACAGGTCGTGGAAGGCCAGCGCGCACAGCACGGTCAGGCCGCCGGCGCTGGATCCGCGGATCGCCATGCGTTTTTCGTCCACCAGGCCCTGCGCTGCCAGCGCGCGCGCGCCGGCCACGCAGTCTTCCACGTCGAAAACGCCCCAGTTGCCGTCGAGCAGCTTGCGGTAGGCGCGGCCGTAGCCGGTCGAGCCGCGGTAGTTGACGTCGAGGATTCCGAAGCCGCGACTGGTCCAGAACTGAATCATCGGATTGAGCGCGGTGGAAGCGCAGCCGGTGGGACCGCCATGGCTCACCACAAGCAGAGGCGGCTTCTCGCCGGCCGGCGGTTCGAAATCTGGATTGGTCGGCGGATAGAAGAGCCCGTGCGCCGCGCTTCCGTCGCCGGTGGCAAAGTCGATGGCTCGCGGGCGTGCAATGAAATCGCTCGCGATGGTGAGGCCGGTGGGACGATGAAGCACCTCGACTCTCTTCCCGTCGAACGTGTACACCGCGGGCGCCTTGTCGGCCGAGCCTCCGACGAAGACCGCCCGGCGATTGGCGGCGAAGAGCATGCCGAGCTCGGTCAGATCGGTGGCGACCGTTTCCAGCACCCCGGCCGACAGACGTCCAAGATGCCAGAACCCGTTCTTCTGATAGACACAGACAATGGTTTCGTCATCCAGCCAGCCGTAGGTGGACAAACCAAACACCCACAGCGGCGTGGCGAACTCGGCGTTGGCCTCGTGGAGGCACTCTGGACGTCCTCCACCTGCAAAGCGATACAGATTGGAATAGCCAGTGCGATCCGACACGAAATGAAGCACGCCCGAGGGAGACCACGATGGCGCAAAAATCGATTCGGTCTTTCCGCCCGCGACCTGCAGCGGCGAACGCGGCATTCCATCGGACTCGATATCGGCCACCCACAACTGACACGCGTCCCACGGCATGTCGGGATGGTTCCAAGAAAGATACGCCAGGCGATTCGCCCGCGGATCAAGGCGCGCAAAGGCGTAGAAGTCGGCGCCCCGAAGCAGCGGCTTGACGTGGCCGGAGGCGATCCCCACCTCCGCGATGAAGTTCTCCGGCTCGCCGCCTGTTTTCACGCGTTCGGCCACGCACACAAGGCGGCCCCGACCGGCGTCGACCTGCAGGTCCGCAAAGCGAAGCCCCGGTAGGGCGGTGACGGGCCGCGGTTGCCAAGGTCGTGGCGACCGCGTGTCCAGTCGATAGAGCTGCTGATCGTCGTCGTTGCAGAAGAACACGACGCCGCCAGCGACCACGAAGGCGCCGCCGCCGTACTCATGAACCCGGGTGCGTACCGAATACGGCGGCGCGAGCAGCTCCTCGACGGCCGTGCCGCGTTCGCGAAGCAGGGTCATCCGGCCCTGTTCGGCAGGGCGGCTCTCCAGCCAGTACACGGCGGCGTCGTCGGAGTCCAGGCACAGCCCGCCCAGTCGGATACTGCCGGCGGCGACCGCTTCCGGGCCGAGCGGCGACGGCCAGGTCCCGCACGGGGCTTGTCGTTTGGGGCTCACGGCGGCGAGCACAGGTAATCAGAGCCGGAGCACTTCGCGTGGCAGGAAGCGCAGGTGTCGAGCTTTCCGTCCTGTTGCACGCGCTGGTTGCTGTCGAGTCGCTGCCAGCGCCAGTCGCCGCCCGCGCTGTAGTACCCGGCGCTCTGTTTGGCCATCAAAAAGTATCCGATGAGACTCGAACAAGAGGGATCCGCGTGCTCCTCGCCAACCACAACGCTGCCGGCAGGAAGCGGATAGGTGGCGTTGTACGGATCCCCGGCCACGGCGTTGGCCAGCACCTTGAGGTAGCTGTTCTGATGCTCGCTGACCAGCCGGCAGTTGCGCACGGTCTGGAACTGGGTTTGATAGTCGAGGGGCAAGAAATCGCTGTGCTGGGGCGTGCTGTCCTGAAAGCACGCGCCGAGGATCAGTGCGAAGGTCCCAAGGCAGAGGCGAGGTTGCATGACTACTCCTCCGCCTCCGCCACTTCGACTCGGTTGCGGCCGTTGGCCTTGGCCCGGTACATGGCGGTGTCGGCGAGGCGAAGCAAGAGGTTTTCCCGTCGTCGCTGATTTCCGCTCGGGGCCAAGTGGTCGCGGTAGGAAGCCACACCGATGGACGCGCGCACGCCGGGCAGCGGCTGCACGGCCTCCACGGTCTCGGTGTCGGTGTCGAAGAACGACGCTTCCTCGATCACGCGGCGGAGCAGCTCGGCGGTCTGCAGGGCGCGTTGTAAGTCGGCCCCGGGCAGAATGGCCACGAATTCGTCGCCGCCGTAGCGGGCCAGCACGGTCGCGGGTGGGGCGTTTTCCGAGAGCAGGCGCGCGACCTCGCGCAGCGTCCAACTGCCGGCCACGTGCCCGAAGCGATCATTGACCAGCTTGAAGTAATCCAAGTCGATGAACAGCAGGGACAGGTCGGTGCCGTTGTGATCGGCGTGGGCGATCTCGTCCTGCAGGCGTACATGGAAGTAACGGCTGTTGAACAGCCCGGTCAGGTGATCAAGTCGCGCCATGGCGCGCGCGCGGAGGGCGTCGAGCGCGTTTTGAATCGACGACGACATGTATGCCGCGAAGATGCGCAGAAGCTCGTTGTCGCGGGCAGAATAAGGACTGCCCGAACGGCGATTGGTTAGCTCCAGCACGCCGCAGATGGAATCACCCACCAGCACCGGCACGCCAATAACCGAAACCGACGCCGGATCCGCGTTCCGGCCTGGTAGGGTGATCAGCGGATCTTCCGCGTCCAGGTGGTCGCTTCGGTACGGGGTTCCGGAACGGTAGATTTGCCCGACGAAGCCGCGATCGGACGGAATGCGTTTGCCAAGCAGTTGCCCCGAATCGGGGCCGTACACCGCGATGAAGGTGAGGCGCGGGGTGCGCACGCCGGCCAGCGTCGCACGCGGGTCGTCGAGCAGAATGCCGCCCGCTTCGGACGGCACGAAGTCGTTGGCGCGTTCGAGAATTTCGCGCAAGGCTGCGTCCAGGCGAACGTCCCAGCGCTCGGTGTCCTGGTCGCGCCGCGAGCGCACGAAGAAGCGCGTGATCTCCTCGGCTGACAAGGTAAGGATCGGCCCCGGCTCGACCGCGGGGTTGGGAATGGAAATCTCCTCGGTGAGTAGGACCTCGGGCACACCGCCCTCGCCGTCGCTGGCTGGCTCGGATAGGGCGGCCATAGATGCGCTGTCCCTCTCCCGCCTGGCTTTCAAATCATAGTCGACCACGCGCCTGCCTCTGGTTGAAGGTTGCTCCCGGGCTCGGATGTATTGCCCAGCCCATTTATACCACTTGGGCGGCCTCGGGATCTCGGGTGCCGCGGTAGGCCTGTCGCAGGCGAACGCGTCGTTCCAGGTCGGCGAGGATAATCTGCGCCACGTCCATGCGGTAGATCTCGCGCAGCGAGTGGATGCCTCCCGGAGCACAGGCGTTGAGCTCAAGGATTTTCCCGCCGGCCAGATCGACGCTGACGAAGTGAAGACCATCGGCGAGCAGCTTGGGCCGAAGCAGGTCGCAGATGCGCTCCTCGGCGGCGCCGAAGCTGCAACGGCGTCGCTTGAGGGGGGGCTTCTTGCTCTCGGCAAGCCCGGGCAGACGACGGTAGATGGCGACTTGCTTGCCGTCGCGGATAGGCTCGCCCGCCAGGAGCAGCAAGCGCTTTTCCCCTTCTTCGGCCTCGCGCAAGTATTCCTGTGCGACGGCGTAGCCTTCTTTGGTGATGGCGGTGATGATGGGATTTAGATTGCGCGTCTGTCCCTGGCGCACCCTGAAGACCTTTTCGCGCCCGCCGTGGGCCAGGGGCTTCAGCACGGCGTCGCCCCCTAGATCGTGCAGGAACGCCTTGATCTTCTCTGGCGAGCGCGACACCAAGGTGCGCGCGTGTACCGACGGGGGCAGGTCGGCGAGGTAGAGCCGTCCCCAGGCTCTGAACACGCCTTCCGGGTCGTTGACGACGAAGGTGCCGGATAAGCGCAGCCGCCAACAGAAGTCGAGCACGGGCGAAGGCGGCGACGTGGGCGGCTCGCGCAGGGGGTTGTAGCGAATGAACACCACCTCGAAGCCGGACAGGGCGTCGTCTTCACGAACGGCGTCGCCGGAAACCAGGGTGCGGTAGTAGTCGACGGGCTTGGGGTAGTCGCCGGCGCGTACGCGCAAGGTGGTGGCGAACACACTACCGTCGTCAAGGAACGAGAGATCGTCCGGGGTCACGAAGCGGACCTCGTGACCGCGACGGTGCGCTGCCCAGGCCAGGTGAATGCCGGCGAAGCTCGACTGCAAAGTTGGGATAGGACCGACGACGAAGCCGATGCGCATTGCCTACCTTTGCCTAGCGGCGTGGTGGCGGGTCAGGATGTCGGCGAGGTCGTCGAGCGGCAGGGCCGGGGCGAAGTGGTCCGATTGTCCGTGCATGTCCTCGGCCATGCAGAGGGCGTTGATGATCGCTTCCTCGGTGCACTCCACCACCGCTTCGTATAGTCCGTCGCAAGCGTCGTCGAACAAGACCTCGATGGCGTGGGTCATGCCCGAGGTGGCGCGCGGGACCTTGTTGGCGGTGGAGAATCCGATGACGATCTCGCCCGAGGCGTGGGCGGCGAAGGAGCCGACCCGACCAATGCCCAGCGCGGCGCGTTTGCAGAGGCGCGAAATCTGTCCGGGAAGAAGGGGCGCGTCGGTGGCGACTACGCAGATGATCGAACCTGCGTTGCGCGTGCGTTTACCATCCTCGGCAAAGTCGGGCGCCAGGATTTCGCCGACGGGAACGCCCGCGACCGAGAGCGATCGCATGATGCCGAAATTCGATTGCGCGAGCACGCCCACGTGGCACCCTGGCCCTGGTTCACTGCCCGAGCGGGTGAGCGTGACCTGGCGCGAGCTGGTCCCGATGCCGGCCTTGAAATCGCAGGTGACAAGCCCCGTGCCGGCGCCCACTGACCCCTCGGTCACCGGTCCGCCGCTCGCCTGCTCGATGGCACGGTACACGTGCTCCGAGCGCACATGCCGGCCGACGGCATCGTTAAGCCACGAGTCGTCGCATTCCCCCACGATGGGAATGATGACGTCGTATTCGACGCCGATGCCGGGAAAATGCCGGGTCATCCACTTCACTGCGGCATCCGACACCTTGCCCACCGACATGGTGCTGGTGAGCAGGATGGGCGTTTCAAGCAGTCCCCACTCGTCCACTTGGGTCAGCCCCGAGACCTCGCCCGCGCCGTTGAGCACGAACGAGCCGGCCAGCACGCGTTCGGAAAAGATCGGGTCGGGCGGCAGGATCGCGGTGACGCCGGTGCGCACCGGGCCTTGCCCGACCACGAGCGGGCCTTGACCCTCGATGAGGGTCGTGTGCCCAACCCGCACGCCGGGCACATCGGTGATGGCATTGGCCGGGCCGCAAGGCAGGTGGCCGATGGCGAATCCCAGCTCTCGAAATCGCGCTCGCACCGAGCTAGCTTACTACGAAGACGCAGTGACGACGGGTGGGGTCTTTTCGACGGCCGGCGTCTTCTCTGCGGGCGGGCCTTTGCCCTCGGAGCGGCCGTTGCCGTTCTCCTTGGCGGTCTCGCCGTTGCCACCGTTGCCGCCGCCGTTGCTGCCGGCGGGCGCACGGGCCGCTTCCGCCTCTCGTGCTTCGGCGCGGCGCTTTTCGCGCATGCGTTTGAGCCCGCCGGTCAGGATTTCTCCGATGAGGGCTCGGTAGTCGATGTTGGCCGCGTTGGCGATGAGGCACAGGTCGGAGTACCCCGGCGTCAGGCCCGGCAAGGGGTTCACCTCCAGGACGTAGATCTCGCCGGTGTCGTCCATGCGCAGATCCACGCGGGCCACGTCGCGACAGTCGAGGGCAACGAAGGTCTCGCGCGCGATCCGTTCCATCGACTTCAGCTCGGCGGGGGTCAGTTGTGCGGGGCACTGATAGCAGACGTGCTTCTCCCACTCCTGCTTGATTTGGTAGTCGTACACGGGTCGCGGATTGGCCTTGTCGAGGAAGATGATCTCCATCGGCGGCAGCACGCGCGGGCGCTTGTCCCCGAGCAGGCCCACGGTGAACTCGCGCCCGCCAATGTAGTATTCGATGAGCGCCGGCTGCTGGTACTTCTCGACCAGCTCGCGCACCACCTGGCGCAGGGATTCCTCGTCGTCGACCACCGAGGCGTGCGCGCTCACACCCTTCGACGAGCCCTCTTGGTTGGGCTTGACGATGAGCGGGAACTTCATCTTCGGCGAGAGCCGCTCGCGCCCGGTTTCCATGACCTGGAACTCGGGCGTGGGAATGCCGTGCTGGCGCAGCACGCGCTTGGACAGCGCCTTGTCGAGCGCGATGGACAGCGTGGCGGCGTCTGAGCCGGTGTACGGAATGCCCATCAGCTCGCACAGGGCGGGCACCGCGGCTTCGCGGTTGCGCCCGGCAACGCCTTCGGCAATGTTGAAAACCAGGTCGAGGCGCGCGTCCATCAACTGGCGCGGCAGCTCGGCGGTGGCCTCCAGAGGCACGACCATGTGACCGTAGCTCTCCAGCGCGTCGCGAATTGCATCGATGGTTTCTGGGGCGTCGTATTCGGCCTCGGTGTCGTTACCAGCTTTGGAGTCCACGCGCTTGACGTTGTAAGAGAATCCGATGCGCAAGGGCTCGGGTTGGCGCCTGCGGCGGCCCACCTGCGGCACGCTCAGGCCCTGCCGGCGCGCGGCGCTGGCCACCACCGCGGCCAGGGTTCCCTCGTAGTCGAGCCCTTCGCGTGCCGCTGCGGCGAACGTGCTTGAGCCGCGTTCCAGCGACGGCAGCGCATTGATTTCGAGCAGGTAAATTCTGCCGTCTTCGCCCAGGCGAAAATCCACCCGGCAAAGGTCTTTGACCCCGATGGTGCGGATCACGGTCCTGGTCAGGACGCGCAGCCGCGCGACCACATCGCGTTGCAGATCGGGCGGGCACCGCACCTGCACGCGGCTGGCATCCGCCGACTTCAGCCGATAATCGTAGATGTTGAATCGGGTCTTGGCGGCTGGATCGATGACGTAGTCCACCGGCATGAGCACGCCGTCGTCACCCAAACCTTCGAGGAAGGGCACGGTCACGTCAGTGCCGGGTACGAATTCCTCGACCAGCACACCTGCCGGATACCGACGCAAGGCGCGCGGCAGGATTTCCATCAGCGTCCGCAGATCGCGAGCCACCGCTTCGTCGCTGATCCCTTTCGACGAGCCCTCGTAGTTGGGCTTCACGATCACGGGATAGGCAAGGCCCAAAAGTCCAATGTCGCGACCGCGCTGCATGTCGTCGGGAATCACCAGACGCGCCCGAGGTGTGTCGATACCCTGCGCCCCTAGGACCAGCTTGGTCATCCACTTGTCCAGGGTCACGGTCATCACGTAGGCGTCCGAGCCGGTGTACGGGAAGCCGAGCTCCTCGAACAGGGCCGGGTAGAAGGCCTCCCGGCTTCGGCCACGGCGCCCTTCCGCGGTGTTGAAGATCAGGTCCGGCGCGAACGATTCGATACGGGCCGCCAGGTGCGACGCGGGACCCGTGACTTCGATCTTCTCGACCTCGTGGCCGCCGGCGCGCAGCCCATTGGCGATGGCGTCGACGGTTTCTATGCTGTCGAATTCTGCCTCGTCCTCGCTGTCGGTCAGACGTAGGTTGTGGGTAAATGCGATCTTCACGCTGTCGTCGCCGCCCGCATGGGCTCGCTTTCTAGGTTGTCAACTTAAACAAAAAGCGCTGGCTCTCGTCAACCAACAACACGCAATCCATGCTCAATCGGTGTCGGGAACTGTGCGGACTATCCAAGCAGGATGCCTCCGTGACTGCGTAAAGCGCCTGCCACCCGGTCTTCAAGCAACTTCAGATCCTGGTTGGGCCGCACCAGGTAGGCGTTTACACCCAGTTCGAAAGCTTCCTTCACGGTTTCGTAGGAGGGGTAGGCGGTGTAGAGCACAGACGCGCAATGGGGCAGAAGGCGCTGCGCCTGCTCGATGACTCGCAAACCCGACATCCCGGGCAGGTTGCGATCTGCAATGACCAGGTCGAATTTGGATTTTTGGAGCAGCTCCAGCGCTTCTTCGCCGTTGGCGGCGCTGGTCACCTGGTAGGTTCGGCCCAGGAATTCCGCGATCAGCTTGCGGCGGCTCTCGTCGATTTCCACCACCAGGATTTGCGCCTGTGCCTCGGCCTTGTCCGCGCGCTGACTGCGCGCAAGTTGCTCGTTGCGACGCGAAAGGGCGCGCCGGATACGGAAGCGCAGGGCTTCCACGTCGCGGATGGGCTTTTCGATGTAGTCTTGCGCGCCGATGTCGAGCGCGGTCACGGCGGAGTCATAGGACGAATAGCCCGTGATCATCACCACCGCGGGAGCCGGGTCGAGCCCCTTCGCGATCCGCAGAACCTCCAGACCCGACGCTCCCGGCAGATTCTTGTCGGTAAGCACGAGGTCGAAGCTGCGCTTCTGCATCAGCTCGATGGCCTCTTCCGCCGAGGCGGCGGTGGTCACGCGATAGCCGCTGCGCCGCAGGATTTCGCGCAGCACGGTAAGCACGACCACTTCGTCGTCCACCACCAGCACCTCGTGCGCCGACGGGACGACCGGACCTGGGCCGCTCGAAGCCGCGTCGGCAATCAGGCGCGCATCCAGATCCAGGGTGGGTGTCGGAACCGCGCGCGCCGGATCTTCCATCAGGCCGAAGCGGGTCAGGGTCTCGGACATCTGGCGGCCGGTCAGCTCGCCACGGCGGCGCAGCGCTGCCGCGGCGACGACCCGGCCGAGCTGGGGAAGCAGATCTCTTCCCAGGTAGGCGCGCACGCCGCCATACACGGCTGACGACAGCCGCTCCGGCGTGGGCACGCTATCCACCGCCACCACCGCGGCGCCGGATGCACGGTCGCGCGCCTCCCGCAGGCGCAGCTCGATTCGGTCAGCGCTGCCGAAGCTCAGCACGATGACGTCCGCCTGCCCTTGCGACGGTACGCCGCCCGCCACGCGCGCAAGCTCTGCGTCACCCAGCACCGAGACCAGAGGTGCCTGCTTGCTCGCATCGACCAGGGCTACCAGCGCGGCTTCAAGCGCGGGCTCCACCGTGCGAAGCGCGGCGCGGTTGTTGGCGATGACGTGGCTTAACATCAGAGCCCGCGTGCGCGCGCGCCGGCATGAGGCCAGGTAGCGCAGATGCGCGCGCACCAGCGCGTCGCTGGTGGGCAGGGGCCGCGGCAGGACGGCAGCGGCTTCACTTGCAAACATGGTGGCGGCGCGAGCCGGGTTCCCGTCGATGATGGGCACGATGTCCGAAAACGGTCGGGTCTCTCGCGCCTTGGCCAGCAGGTTCCGTTCGCCGTCGCCCTCGTCAAGCACCACAAGCTCGAACGACTCCTCGGCCAGGCGTTCAAGCGCCGCGTCTGCGGACGGGAGCTCGATGACCTCGCCTTCGGCCGCAAGGGCGGCCGAGATGCGCGCCCTGTCCGTCGCGTCCACCACGCCAACCAGAAATCGCTCTTTGGAAAGACGGGCTGCAGCGCGGAGCGCCTCGACGACTTCCTGGTAGCCGGATTCCGCCATCACCGCCCATTCTACGGCAGCGGCGGGCACTTGCGAGAGCGAGTTCGCGATAATTACGTCAGGGACCGCAAGGCTTCTCGGTCCGCCAGGATGACCTTGCGCCCCTCGGTGTAAATGTAACCCTTGCGCTTGAACTGTGACAGGGTCAGGGAAACGGTTTCCCGTGTAGAACCGATGAGGTTCGCCATTTCCTGGTGGGTGATCTTGAGACCCAGCACCAGGCCTCGTCGATGCTCGACCCCGTGCTCCGACCCCAGGCGCAGCAGCAACTCGGCCAACTTGGAGCCAACGTCCTTGAACACCAATTGTTCCACCTTGGCCTGCAGGCCCAGCCAACGTGAAATCAGAGCGCGGGCGAAGGGATACGAGACCTGCGCATTGTCGGCCAGCACCCGATCGAGCCCGGCGCGGTCGAGCTCGACGCTGGTCGTGTTTTCCATGGCCTCGACCATCTCCTCGCGCGGCCCTCCGTCAAGCAAGCAGGTTTCGCCGAAGAAATCTCCGCTGGTGCGATACGCGAGCGTCAGCTCTTTCCCGTCGCGGGTGACCTTGGAGATCTTCACTCGGCCGTTGGCGATGAAATGCACGCTGACCGCCCTATCACCGGGCAGATAAACGACCTGGCGGGCCCGATAACTTTGGGTTTGCGCGGTGGCAGCCAGCCGGGTCAAAGCATCGGCCGGCGCGTCGCCCAGGACAGGACACTTGTGCAGGATCTGGAGTACGCGCTTCTCTTCCGCTTGCGACATGGCCAACCCATAGCAGAAGCCTCAAGTACGCGGCAACATAAATTGTTATCTGGACTACAGTTCGGACTTTTCGGCCCTACCGCGAATCAAGAGGAGACCCGCGACAGTTGCGGCAACGGAGGCCATCACGATGACAGTCTGGGTGCGATGGCTGAGGTTCTCCATCTGCTCGTCGAGCCCAGCCCGCGCGAGCGTGACCAGGATCGCGTTGTTGCAAAAGTGCGCGAGCATCGAAGGGACGATGGAGCGAGCTTGCTCGGCCAAGGTTCCAAGCAGCACGCCGAGCACGGTGGCAGGAATGAGCCGGTAGATGTCGAGGTGGAAAATCCCGAAGAGACCGGCGGTGGTTAGGATCGCGGCGGCCGGGCCCAGTCGGCTGCCCAGGCCGCGCAAGATCGGGCCGCGGAACAGAGTTTCCTCGCACACGGCGGGGCTTACCGCCATCAACGCCAGAGTCATGAAGTATCCCCGGCTCCCGTCCTGGGAGAGGATGGATTTGCGCAGCTCATCGAGCACGTGCTTCGGAACCGGGACCAGCCATTCGCTCAGCACGGCGACAGCGGCCCAAGCACTGCACCCGACCAGGATCGCTCCGCCGACCGCCCGTGCGCTCGGCCGTCCGAGCGCGATGACCGACGTGAACTGTTGTCCGGAGAGTCGCGCATAGAGCAGCACCAGTCCGAAAAGGCCAATCCACTCGGACGCCAAAAGGCCAGTGGCAAGGTGGCGCCTCTCCAGCGGCAGAAACACGAAGTAGAGCAGAAGGAATGCCAGCGCGAACAAGGTCATTGCATCGCCGGCGCTCACGGTGCGCAAGGGGGTCTCAGTTGCGCGCGCCCGGCGTCGGGTGGGAGCCACCAGCCGCTCGGAGGCATACACACGCGCCGCCGCCGCCAGCGCCATGGCCGAGAATACTAGCGTTGCGATGAGCGTGGCCACGGTGCCCGCGAGGGTAGCTCGCCCGACCAGCAGATCGCGGGCAAGCAAGGTCAGGTTCATGCCGGGTACCCAGGCCACGATGCCGGCCAGTCGGTACTCGCCGATGGCGCCGGCGATGGCGGGCGCGACGGTGAGGAAGTACACGGGCAGAAGCACGGTCTGTGCCTCCTTGAAAGTTCGCGCGGTGGCGCCCAGGGCGACGAAGGCGGCGGCACACAATAGCGAGGCGGGAAGGATCACCAGACTGCTCGCAAGCGCGTGTCCCCAAGGCAGGTCGATGGACGCCGCCTGCGGGGTCAGGCGAATGATCTGCAGCAAGGTCACGGCCATGGAGGCCAGGTTGAGCACGCCGGTAAGGCAGGCCAGCGTGGCCACCGCCAGCACCTTGCCGAACATGAGGTCCACCCGGCGGATGGGCGCGCAGAGGACTGTCTCCAGCGTGCCGCGTTCACGCTCGCCGGCGGTCACATCGATGGCGGGGTAGAAAGCCCCCAGAAGCACCATGAGCACCAGGAACAGCGGCAGGACCTTGGAAAAGAGGTAGCCACCTAGGCGTGCCTGCGGCGCTAGGTTGCGGCTTTGCATCGCGATCGCGGGCGCGCATCCGTCGGGCAGCGTCCTCGCAGCCAGGTCGGCAAGGCGCTCTTGGGCGAGCCGGGATTCGTCCCGGCTGGCGTCGAACAACACGGTCAGCTTCGCCTGGTCGCCGTGGCCAATTTCGATGAGCCCATCGAGCCTGCCGCTTTCCACGTCGTCGGAGCTGCCCTGCGGTAACAGGATGAAAACGGTCGGATTTTCCAGGATCCGAGGCTCAAGCTGCTTGCGAGCCGGTCCGTCGCCCAAGAACGCGAGGCTCGACGGTCGCTCGTCGCGCTGCTTTTCGCGCCCCAAGGCGACCTGCGCCGCAAGCAGCGACAGCAGCGGATACACCACCAGCGGGAGCAGGATCATGATGGCGAGGGTGCGCCGGTCGCGCAGGGCTTCGCGCAGCTCCTTGCCGAAGGTAAGAAGCACGTGCCGCGGGTTCACGGTACGTCCTCGCGGGTATCGACCATGGCTAGGAATGCAGCCTCCAGCGTGTCGGCGCCTTGC
>CAZBIU010000193.1:0-12843 GCA_964491625.1 uncultured Myxococcales bacterium | reverse complement strand
GGCCACACAGGGTGTCCGCGATCGCGATGGTCCCGTTGCGCTCCGTGATTTCGAATTTGCCGTCGTGGCGCGGAAACATGCTTATGTTGGACCCACCGATATCGCTTTGGGGTGAACAACCCGTCCATGGGCCGTCGAGCGAGCTCGACTTGAAGATCTGGAAGGGAACGATCTCGCTGACGATGACCGCGTAGGTACCGTCGGGCAGCTCGACCGCGGAGACGTTGTGCCCCTTGTGCGGTGTGGAGCCGCCGGTGCTGTACACGTAGTCTTGCCGTACGTACGGACCAAGCACGTCGGTTTGGCTGATGGCATGGTAGGCGTCCGAGTTCTCCCAGCCCGGGTTGAAACTCGTATTTGCCGAGAATGTGCTCATGAACATGTGGTACTTGCCGTCCGTGGCCTTGATGATCTCGCCGTCCCAGTAGTACCAGTCCGGGTGAACGCCCGCGCCTTTGGCGCTCTCGATGCCGTTGGAGATATCGCGCGGAATGACCCCCGCCACGCCCCAGGTGGCGGAGCTGAGCGGCGCGACTTCGGGGGTCGGCAGGATATACTCCTCAAATGGTTTCGCGCTTGCGGTTCCAGATAGGCCGACGGACGCGAGAAATACGGCCGTTGCTATTCCCGCTGCCCGTGGTGCGGACTGGGTAGAAAAAGGTGAAAACAGTTGGTGCGACTTGCGCATGATAGAAACCTCGTTGTTCATGGTGGAACAGATTCACTTCACTTCGAAGCCCAGGGCCAATACACGGAGTAGCGTTGGTGGTGGAGATCGTAGAGCGGCCGGAACGTGGTCCCCGTAGCGGATCCAGCATCCTGTGCCTTGTACGCCATCGGCGTGCCGGCAATAGGGGAAAGCCAGTCGGCAGGATTGGTGGAGCTGTTGGTAATGGTCGGAACAGTGACCGACGCAGTGCTGAGGTAGGCGTCCTTGTCCGCGAAATCGTTCGGCATGTTTGAGCTGCCGAGCTCACCGGCAAGCAACACTGGACCGAAGAATACTGCGACCATCGACGACACATCCTGCGCATGCTCGAGGCGAAGCGAAGCCGGAAGCGTGAGGGTGACAACGTCGCCAACCTTCCACGCCCGATTGATGGCGACATAGGTCGAAGGGTTTGGCGAGGGCGTCTGCGCGGTGCCGTTGACCGCCACCGTCGCCGAGCCCGAAACCCACGCGGGGATGCGCAGGTTGAGGGTGGCCTGGGTCGCGTCGCCGCCCTTCGTGATCGTGATACTGACTTGCTCGCCAGCAGCGGCATTGCCTATTTGTTGGATGGTCATCCCCGTTGCATCCCAGGTCAGCTCATTGGGGATGTAGAGATTGATCCATAGCGAGCTGCCCTGCTCGAAATAGATGCCCTCGTTGTAGCGAGGCGTGTTCTCTATTCCAGTACCATTGTCGCAGAATGTGCCATTGACGTAGGTGCGAAAATTCCCATAAAGCGGTGTGAAGTACACCACGTTACCGGTGTCGGGCGCGACTGAGGCAAGAATGTGGTTGTAAAGAGCCCTCTCGTAGTATTCGGCGTAATCGATGCGTGGGCTTCTCTCAAACAGGACCGAGGTCAGCTTGAGCATGTTGTGCGTGTTGCAGGTCTCCGCGGTCGTGGGCGGGAGAACCTTCTGGCCGTCGATCGACGCGCCGGCCTCCACACCAGGCTTGTCCAGCCATTCGTGGAACGAATCGCCGCCGATGACAAAGGCGTGCTTTCCGGTGAGCATCTTCCAAAAGTTTTCGGAGGCCTGCAGGCTGGCGGTGTCAGCGCTGAGGTTCGCGGTGTGCGCGATGCCGAGCGCCTGGGCAATATGGCAGTTACCATGAAGGCCGCTTAGATTGTCCTGTCCCGCGGCCAGCGGCGTGATGAACCACGAGCGATTGAATATCTTCGCGGTGTCCAGGTACTTCTTCTGGCCAGTCACCTCCGAGAGCTGCGCCAGCACGTCGCTCATCGCGCCGAACTCGTTCTGCGGATTGCTGTTTCCGTCGGTGCGGAATGTACTTTCGATCGTAGCAGCCGGCAGGGTAGCCAAGCGTGCCTGGAAGTAGTCGGCCATCTTGGTCGCGATGTCCAGGGCCTGCTGGTTTCCAGTGTAATGGTTGGCGTCGAGCAATCCGGCCATGATCTTGTGGACGATGTAGTACGGGACCACGACACCGCCGTTGCTCGCTCCGGACTTGCCTTCCACCCAGTCGAACACTGCTGTCGGAAAGGCCGCCAAGTAGCCACTGCCGAGCGCCGTCTGGCACTTGCCTAGCTCAGCGACCGCGTAGTCGACCTTGGTCTGGAAGGTGGTGTCGCCCGTGGCTGCGGCCATGCGTGACGCGGCCGAAAGGTAGTGGCCCAGCATGTGGCCCCGAAGGAAGCCGCTGCCGCCGTCCCAGCCCCCGTAGTCGCCGGTGACCCCGTTGGCCTGGGGTACCTTCGCGAAGCTACGGTAGTCATAGAGCAGCTTGTCTGGGTCCAGGGAAGCCAGGTTGCCTTTGCGGTGCAATTCCTGCCGATCGTAGAAGGGGCTTCCCGACAGCAGGCGGACGTGCATGGCGTCGACCATTTGCACGGGGCCAGTCGACGACGTGCCTCCGATCGCGACCGTGCCTCCGGAACCTGCCGCGCCTCCCTTGCCAGACGTGCCGCCAGTACTCGCGATTCCTCCCGTCGCCAAGGTGCCGCCGGAGGGTGGCGTGCCTCCGGAACCTCCCGCGCCTCCCTTGCCAGACGCGCCGGCGGTATTCGTAATTCCACCCGACGCCACGGCACCGCCCGAAGATGACGCGCCCGCCGTCCCCGACTTGCCGCCGCCAGATGAAAGGCCGCCTTGACCGGGGGCCCCGCCTGTATTAGGCGAACCACCCATCGCTTGCGTTCCGCCGGAGCCAACCGCCCCTCCTGACCTGGCCCCGGCGTCGCCAGCTCCGGCAGCCCCACCGGAGGTCGTCGTTGCGCCGCCGCTGCTCGGTCCACCTGAGCCCACCGTCCCGCCGGTCCCCCCGCCGCTGCCGCCCGCTCGCTGACCGCCATTGCTTGTAGTGCCACCGGTCTGGGTCGGCCCTCCCTGGTTCTTGGTCCCGCACGCCGCGATCACCAGAAGCCCCACAAAGACAGCAAGAGATACCCAGCTTTTCACAGAGGTAGCTCCTGGTGGCTGAACAGTAAGAAGAACGTCACCTAGGCACCCAACCGCTCAGGGCTGCTTCGAGGAGGAACCTCATCTCTCGGGCAGTGGCGCGAACCTCACGGTTCCGTTTCGATTGCCCCTCGATCGCCACGCGCCACCACGCATCGCACAAAGCACCAGCCCCAGACCGCGCGGGCCGTCGACGCGTTGCCGGTCGATTGTGCCGGGAGCCCGGGGGTGCCAAACCGTCTGCGACTTACTGCACCCTCAAGAGCGCCGCTGATTCACCCAGTTTCTTACCCTGGGAATCCACGACCGACAGCTTGTAGCTTCCCGCCGTCGTGGGTACTGGAATCGACGTTGCATTCCCCGCGGCCTTGGTCATGGTCGCACCCTCCGCGAACGTCGTCGTGCCGGCTGGGGCAAACCACACCGTGCTCGTGGCGTCGCCGCTGCTCCTGATGGTGAGGCTGGCGGTCCCTTTCGGCGCCGCGCAACTGGCGGGAAAAACAAAGTCCGGTGTCGAAACCAGACTACTCGGAACAACGCTCCGATAGGCGTCCTCAACCCCCGAGGCCACAGCGTAACCATACTGGGTCACGGGCCACACGGCATCGGCAACCACGATAGGCGTGTCGATCTGGCTGCTCGGCGGGTTGACGCCCATCTTGTTGACGGTTGCATAGGTCCTCAGAATGGTCAGGTCGTGCTTCGCACCGTAATCCTCACAATTAATTGTGTAGGTGACGCCCTTGTCAATGTCGAGGACGCTGTCGTTCTCCGTGATATACGCGCTCCCCTCATCGTTGTGTAGGCCGTACGTGGGACCTGACGTATTGGGTGGAATCCCTTTGACATAGTTTTGGTTGATGTTGGTTCCCGGCTCCTGCCCGATGGTGTAGATGGCACCGCTGTCGTGCAACCGGGTCATCATGTTGTTGAACCGATTGAAGCTGCACGTGTTGTTCTTGCAGGTGGTCGAGTCTGTGAAGTTCTTCCATCCCCATCCCAGATTGATACCGTTGTACGCGGTCGAGTGGATGAGGTTATGGGTAATCGTGAGGGTGTCGACGAAGAACGCGGTAATCCCCGAGTGTCCCCCGAACCCGGGGAGGGTGCTCACGTTGTAGACGACATTGTTGTTGATGGTATCTTTGACGCAGGCACCCTCTACGCCCTTGGCGTACTTCTCGTGAGTGCCGCCGTCTCCGATGTAGACGTGCTGCGGGTGACCAATCGTGATGCCACTTCCGGCAATGTCGGTGATGTAGTTGCCAACGATGCTGGAATTGACGACGTCGTTGATCATCGAAATCCCCTCATTGCCGCTGTGCTTGACCACATTGCCGACGATGTCGATCGAATCGGCGCTGTTCACCATGATCATCCCTGGGAACGTGTCGACGATCTCGTATTTGGAGGCGTGCCAGTCACTGCTTCCGTACGCGATGAAGACGGTTGCGCCCTGCACGCTCGCCTTGCCATAGGAGTCCCCCACCTTGTAGAGCATGTAGTCCGTATTGGCGAAGGTGATGCCTTGGATGGTGATATTCTTGACCCGGTCCGTGGTCGAGTTTCCCGCGATACTGAGCAGGCTCTCTGCCACCGGCACCTCGACATCCGCAGTGCTCATGTCCTCGCCCGAACGCGGATAATAGTAGAGGGTTCCTGCGGTCTTGTCGAAATAGAACTGCCCCGCAGAAGTGAGCCACGCGAAGAGGTTGTAGATCGTATGACTGCCGGAAACGCTGAAACCGGAGCTCCAGCCGGGCAACTGGGCGATGATCCCGTAGGGCTGCTGCAACAGCACGACCTTGCCTCCGGAAGCAGTCGTCACGTCACGGCTGCACACGATGTTCTCGTTCCAAGTGGTGCCGTTGACTATCTCTAGGTCGTCCTTGTTGGTCGTCAGGTCCGGAATATCCGAGGAGCCGTACGAGATCCCGTCGCTTCCGCTGCCACTGTTCCACGCCCACGCAGCTTGTCCGGCCGTAACTGAGTAGGTTCCGCTGCCCCCTTTGGAGGTGACGGTCTTGCTGGTCATGTTGGCGCGCTTGTCGCTCACATAAAGGTTGCGCAACTTTGTCGTGCGAGAGAGCGAAGCCTTATAGATGTTGCCGCTGCTTTGGGTCCACCCCGTGACCTTCTGCGCACCGTTGATGACGGGCGTTTCACCGGGGTAGGCTTGATAGTAGATTCGGTGGTTGCCGGTGCCTGAATCCTTGACCGAAAAGGTGATGGCGCTGGTGATCCGGTAGTCGCCGCCTCGCAGATAGACATAGATATCGCCGGTCATATTGGTATTGACCGTGCTAACTACATCGCGGGCCTTGGTGATAGTCTGGAAAGGGGTAGTTACGGTCCCATCATTGCTATCGCTTCCCGATGGCGATACGTAGTAGCAGGCTTGGGCTTGCGGTTTGGGGCACACATCGGTCGAGCCGCCGGTGCCAGCGGCGCCGCCAGTGCCGCCGCTCGCGTCCCCGCCCGTTCCCGGGTTCGAGGTGCCACCGGAGCCGGCTGTTGACTTGCCGCCAGCGCCGCCGGTACTGCCGCTAACGCCGCCGGTCCCCGCGCTCGTGCCACCACTGCCCGTCCCGCCGATCCCGCCGGTGCCGCCGCTGGTACCGCCAGCGACCTTCCCGCCCGATCCGACGACGGCGCTGCCGCCCGGGCCGCCGCCAGCTCCGCCATTGGCGCCGCCGACCGTCCCCCCTGCCCCACCGTTGCGCGTACTGCCGCCCGTGCCAATGCCGGCAGTGCCGCCTGATCCACCGATGCCGATGCCACCCATTCCGCTCGATGAGCTCGCACCGGAACCGCCCCCTGCTCCGCCATTCGCTCTTCCGGCGGAGCCGCCACTGCTCGAGGTTGTCCCGCCGCCTGAGCCGCCATTCTGATGGGTTGTGCTGGCCCCCGAACTGCATGCCGCCACGAGGATCGCAAATCCGCTGGCAAGGAGAGACTCTCGAGTTCCGCGTGCTAGAGGGAGCTTCATCGCTTGAGCAGTGGCGCGAGCAGCGCGATTCCGTCTCGCCCACGTGAAGGCCATGCCGCCCCCGCAGGGATCGAAGTCAGCCGAAAGATTCCACTACACAGAGGCGGCCCTGTCGACAGTATAGGTCGGAGGTCTCATGCGAAACCGACTTATCGGCCCCGTAGCGGGTGCATTGCTCGGCTTGACCATCGCGCCCCAGGGCTGCGGCTCTGGTGGCGGAACACCAGGTGGCACGTCCGGCGGCTCCGGCGGGGTAGCTGCGGGTGGCACGTCTGGCGGCTCCGGCGGCGCGGCAGCCAGCAGCGCCGGCGGCCGGACAGGAGGCGGCACGTCCGGGACCTCCAGCGGCGGGGCGGGCGGCGGTCCCAGCGGCGGGACAGCGAGCGGTGGAAAGACAGGCAACGGCCCAAGCCCAAACGGCGGTTCGAAGGGAGCCGGCGGACTCTTGGGCAGCGGAGGCAACGGCGGCAATAGCCAGTCGACGGGCGCTGGTGGCGGAGTGGCCTGTTCCAGCGTAGCGCCATGTGGCGGCGATGTCGTCGGAACCTGGACCGTCACGTCGTCGTGTCTGACTTTGTCCGGGAACATGGACGGGAAACTCCTTGAATTGGGATGCCCGTCCGTGCCAGTCACCGGAAGCCTGGACGTGACGGGAACGTGGACCGCCAACACCGACGGGTCGTATGTGGACAACACGACCACGAAGGGCACCATCACCTTCCCGCTGGACGCCTCGTGCCTCATCATTTCGTCGACGCCGGTCGAGTGCTCCAAAATGGGGAGCAACATCACAGCCGCAGGCTGGGCCACTGCCACATGCGCAAACGATACCGGCACCTGCAACTGCAAGGCCACTGCCAACCAGATCGGAGGCGTCGGCGCGATTACTCCTTACGCGGCACCCAGCGGGACGTACACAACCTCGGGCAACGGGCTCAACATCGACGACTATGTGGATTACTCATACTGCGCTTCGGCAAACACCTTGACCATGACCCCGCAGCCGACGGGACAGCCCCTGACGGGCACGGTCGTCTTGCAAAAGAACGGCCCCCCGGGTACGGGCGGAGCCGGTGGCTCCACGGGCTCTGGCGGAGCAAGCAACGCCTCGGGTGGGAGAACCGGCGCAGGCGGTGCCACCGGCCAGGCCGGTTCGGGTGGCAAAGCCGGCGCGGGCGGTGCAGCGGGCTCCGGCGGTACGACCGGGGCAGGCGGAGCTACTGGCGCTGGCGGCGCTACGGGCCCTTGCGACCTCTATGCGGCGGCCAGCACCCCCTGCGTCGCCGCGCACAGCGTAGTCAGGGCACTCTACGGCGCCTACAACAAGCCCCTCTATCAGGTCAGGCGCGCCTCGGACAACACCACCAAGGACATTCTACCTCTGGCGGCCGGTGGTATTGCCGACACTGGGCCGGAGGACACCTTCTGTGCCGGCTCGACCTGCGTGCTGACCGCGGTCTACGACCAATCGGGCAAAGGAAACGACCTGTGGTATCAGGGCTCGACCCAAGTCCCAGCATCAACCTCGAGCAGCCCGGCGAAGGCAACCGCCGACTCGGTGACCGTTGGCGGCCACAAGGTCTACTCGGTCTACATCAGTCCGGGAAACTGCTACTGGCACGACGGTTCCAAGTCGGGGATGGCAACCGGCAGCCAACCCGAGGGAATGTACATGGTGACCAGCAGTCGGCACGCCAACGGCGGATGTTGCTTCGACTATGGCAACAGCGAAACCGACCGAACTGCAGATGGATCGGGGGCAATGGATTCCCTCAATTTCAGCACGACCGGCTCCTGGGGCACCGGGGCGGGATCCGGTCCATGGGTGATGGCCGATCTCGAGTACGGACTATTCGCCGAAGGCGACAGCAAGAGCAACTCGAAAGATCCCACCCAGACGGCCCCGTTCGTCACCGCGGTGTTGAAGAACAACGGCACGACGGAATACGCGCTCAGGGGTGCCGATGCAACCTCGGGTAGCTTGGCGACGTACTATAAAGGTGCGCTACCCGGAGGCTGGAGCCCGATGAAGAAGCAAGGTGCGCTCATCCTCGGCTGTGGCGGCGATTGCTGCAAGCCGAGTGGTGGCGCCAACGCCAGCTCGGGAATCTTCTTCGAAGGAGCGATTGTCACCGGTTACCCGACGGACGCAGCAGAAGAAGCGGTTCAGGCGAATGTTGTCGGCGCCGGATACGGCAAATAGGTCGGCTGTCCCATCAGCAGGTGACGCGCGCCTCCCGGACAGCGCAATGGAAGAACAACCCTCGCGCCACTGCACATTGAACAGTTTCAAACTGGAAGGAATGTCCTGATGCAACGTCCAAGAGTAGATTCTCCGTTTGTTATCGCGTGTCTGGTGGCGTCGCTGTCGACTGGGACGTTTGCCTGCTCGGCGTCCAGCCCTTCCTCGGGCGTCGTCACCGGAGGCAACCATGGCTCGGGAGGCACCACTGGATCGGGTGGACAAGTCGCCACAGGCGGAAGCTCGGGCAAAGGAGGCGGAGCGGGTACAGCTGGGACTTCCACAGGCGGCGGGGCATCTGGCGGAGCGGCCGGTAGCGGCGCAGCCGGCGCTGGAAGTGGCGGCGCAGCTGGCGCTGGAAGCGGCGGCGCTGCCGGCAAAACGGCCGGCGCAGGAGGTAGCGGAGCGGCCGGTTCTGGAGGATCGATCACGACATTGAGTGGCAACAAGCCCCTCGGCACGCTCACGCCCACGGAGTCCACCCAGCTCTGCAACGACACCTATGCCTACTACGGAAACATGGTCAGCCTCGCCACCTTGTGCAAGGCGACCGGGTTGACATACGCAGTCTCCACCAGCGCGCCCACGGATTCTCAGTTACAGCAGAACTGCGCGGGGCAGGAGGCCTCCTGCCTGCAAGCCGGTCCCGCCACCGCGAGTTGCAACGCCCTCGCTGCAAGTTGCAGCGCGACGGTGGCGCAGTACTCTACATGCATCGCCGACCAGGTCGCGGCCTATAATTCGGGAGTGAGCGCACTTGCCAGTTGCGCCACGGTTACCATCCCCGATTTGGCCGGGGTCTGGAACTTCATGACCGGCGATCCGCCGGCGAGCTGCGCCGCGGTCACCGACCTTTGCCCGACCCTGGATCTCCCGACACCGCGCGCAGGGACAGGCAGCACGGGCGGTGCCGGAGGCAGCGGCGGCAGTGCCGGGGCGGGCGGTTCGGGCGCGGCAGGAAACGGCAGCGGCCGCGGCGGGGCAGGCGGTTCGGGGGGCTCCGCGGGTAGTAGCGGCGGAGGCACCGTGACTGGTGGCGCGGGTGGCTCCGCGGGAGGCAGCGGCGGTATCTCCAAGACCGGCGGTGCGGGTGGCAGCGGCGGCAAAGCCGGGGTCGGCGACTCCGCGGGAGGTAGCGGCGGAAACACGGCGACAGGTGGCTCCGGGGGCTCGACGAGCGGTGGCACTCTGCCGGGCGACGTTGCAAAGGCTGCCGGCACGCCCTTCGTTGCTGCCCACGCCATGACGCGCGCCCTGTTTGCCTCCTACACTGGCCCGCTCTTTCAAGCTTTGCGTGTATCCGACAATCAGGTGAAGGATATCGCTGTCGTGGCATCGACCGGGCTTGCGGACCTCGCAACCCTCAACACGTTCTGTTCGGGCACGTCCTGCAAGGTGACCACGCTGTACGACCAGTCCGGGAATAGCAACGACATGTGGCGGGGCGACGACCCCAACACGAATCAGCCCGGCACCAACAAGCCCTGCGACTTGATGGACATTCAGTATTGGCAAATGTCGGACGGAACCAAGGTGCCCATCGCCGTTGAAAGCGGGGCCATGTGGAAGGACAAGTCGCAATGCCTTAGAAACCGGGACAAAACCAAGAACATGCCCACAGGCGCGAAGCCGCAGACCGAGTACGCCATCTTCCACGCCAAGTACCTGAACAACAACTGTTGCTTCAACTACGGTAATACCAACAACGCCATCGCATACTCCGGCCCCGGCACGTTGACCGCGCTCAACTTCTCGCAGATCACGTTTTGGTCCAAGGGCACGGGAAACGGACCTTGGCCCATGGTCGACTTTGAAACCGGTGTCTACACCGGTAATACTGGAAAGTGCGGCTCTGGCATACCGTCCACCGTCGATTGCACGTCGACGGGGGAGAACGCCAATCCATCCGTGACGTTCGACATCGTGACGACGTTGTTCAAGCACGACGGCACAGCCCACTGGGCACTCAAGACCGGAAACGCCAAGAGCGGCGCACTCTCGGTCAACGTCGACCTGCCTACGCTGCCCAAAGGATATTCGCCCCTCAAGCAGCTAGGTGGCCTAGGGCTGGGCGAAGGTGGCGCGGGCGACACCAACGGCACCGGCGGCTTCTCCGAAGGCGCCGTCATGTCAGGCGAAACCACCGACGCCACCGACGACGCTATTCAGAAGAGCATTGTGAGCGTGTACGGCAAGTAGTTGTCCCAAAGGGACCTACCATTGTGGGAGGCAACACCGGCAAAGGCGAAACGGTCAGCCAGGGCGGACAAAACGGCACGGGCGGCAGATCGGCTGCTGCTCGCTCGGACGCGGCCGAGACGTCGGGCGCGCGCGACACCGTGAGGCTCGATGAAGCGAAGGCGCGATGGCCAAGTCTCGGGGCATCACACGGTTAGCCAGACGGACTTGCGTGGCTGCTTCCACTGCGTAGTCGAACACCTTCACACAGCAAAGAGGACGATCATGAGAAGCTCAATCCTGTCGCGACGAGGCACCGCCCTACTTGTGAGCATGCTTTGTCTAACGGCCTGCGGAACCAGTAGTCATCCGAACAACAACGGATCCGGCGGAAGCTCTGGTCCGGGCGCGAGTGGTGGAAACACGGGAACCCTCGGCAGCGGGGGTACGGCCGGTAAGACTAGCAACGGAACCGGAGGTGTGGCGGCGGGAGGCCAGGCAGGCGCGGGAGCGGCCGGTAGCGGGGTCGGTGGGGCGGCAGCGGGAGGCCAAGCAGGAACCGCAGTCGGTGGGTCGGGGCCGGGCGGCCGAGGGGGGGGCGGGGCTGGAGGGGGGGGGGGGGGGGGGCCGGGGGGCGCCGCCCCCCCCCCCGCGGGGGGGGGGGGGGGGCGGGGGGGCGGGGGGGGGGGGGGGGCTGGAGGGGTGACAACGGGAGGCCAGTCCGGCACGGGAACGGGTGGGACGGGAACGGGTGGGAGAGGTGGCGGCGCAGCTGGAGGCGCTGCGACGGGCGGCCAGTCCGGCACCGGAACGGGTGGCGGAGCGTCTGGGGGCCAAGCCGGCGCCGGGCCGGGTGGAACAGTAGCCTCTGGCGGTACCAGCTCTGGCGGCGCCGGGGGAACGAGCAGCTCGGCCTCCACGCTCGTCAACAATTACGATGGCGCCCGTTCGACCACGGTCAGCTTCGACCAGGGATGGAAGTTCCATCTCGGCGACGTAACAGGCGCGCAGGCAACGACTTTCGACGACTCAGCCTGGACGTCTTTGAACGTGCCCCATGACTGGAGCATCTCGCTGGCATTCAACCAAGGCTCCAAGGCCGGCGGTGGTGGTGGTTATCTTGATGGCGGCACGGGCTGGTACCGAAAGACCTTCACGTTACCTGCCTCAAGCTCGGGACAGAAGGTCTTTGTCCAGTTCGACGGCGTCTACATGGACAGCACCGTGTATCTCAACGGCACGCAAGTAGGCGCCCGTCCCTATGGATTCTCCTCCTTCGAGTGCGACCTGACCGCCAGTGCCAAGTCTGGCGCGTCGAACGTGCTTGCCGTCCGGGTCAACAACCAGCAGCCCAGCAGCCGCTGGTACTCGGGTAGTGGCATCTACCGTCACACTTGGCTCAAGACCGTGAACCCCGTGCGGGTCGCCTACACCGGCGCGTTCGTGACCACGCCGCAGGCCTCGGCCACAAGCGCCACCGTGAACATCGCGGTGACGGTCCAGAACGACGCGACGGCCGACCAATCGGTGACTGTGGCGAGCTCGGTTCGCGACGCCTCCGGAGCCGAGGTGGCTAAGGGCTCTTCGGCCGCGACGACAGTGACCGCTGGAAAGACTGCCGACGTCACCTATACCGCGACCGTGTCCAATCCTAAACTGTGGTCACCATCGTCGCCGACTCTCTACTCCGCGGTGACAACCGTATCGGCGGGAGGCGCCGTGGTCGACACGTATACGACGTCTTTCGGGATCCGCACCTTCGCGTTCGACGCGAACAAGGGTTTTACGCTCAACGGTCAGAGCGTGAAGCTCAACGGCACGTGCAATCACCATGACCTCGGTGCCCTCGGCGCCGCGGTGAACAACCGCGCCATCGAGAAGCACCTCCAGATGCTCAAGGATATGGGTGTCAACGCGCTACGCACGTCGCACAACCCACCCGCGCCCGAGCTTTTGGACATGGCCGATCGCATGGGTCTTCTAGTGATGGATGAGGCGTTTGATTGCTGGGACCAGGGCAAGAACACGTACGACTACGCCCGGTTCTTCAATCAGTGGTCCAAGACCGATATCGGAGACATGGTGATGCGCGATCGCAACCATCCGGGCATCATCATTTGGAGCATCGGAAACGAAATTCCCGATAGCAACAACGCCACCGTCGCACAGTCACTCATCACGGCGGTCAAGGCGAAGGACACCACGCGAGTGATCGGTCAAGCCTTTGCCATGGCGGCCCCCGGCGCGGCGACAGCTCCCCTGGAAGATGTGGTCGGTCTCAACTACGCTCCGTACTCGTATG
>CAZBIU010000192.1:0-12845 GCA_964491625.1 uncultured Myxococcales bacterium | reverse complement strand
GATCTGCCCACGGACGGCGCGCCCTGCGGGGCGGTGGACTATGCCTGCTTCTACGACCAGTGCACCCGCATCGGCCGTGGGGTGGCGACATGCTCCGCCCAGAAATGGGGGCTAAATTTGGCGTCCTGTGCGTTGCTGCAATGTAACGGGTCAGGCACTGCGGAGGGAACCGTCGTGTGGTGCCAGCCGGGACAGATCTGCGTGCGGACGACCGGCGGCGGCGGCGCCTACACCGTCATCCCGAGCTGCGTCGAGAACACCTGCACGGACGGTCCCTCGTCGCTTCAGTGCCAGACGAAGGTGACTGGCGACTGCAGCGCGAGCTACTCGACCATGGGCATGATCGTCGAGTGCCGAGCGCCGTCGAGCTGCGGCCAAGGCCAGGGTGGCTGCAGCTGATCTCAAGGGAATAGGTGCAGTCGCCCTCGAGCGTGAGGATGGGCATCATCTTAGGCGCCATTTTCCTTCGATGCCCTATACCCAGAGCTGAAGAAGGTCGATCGTAAGTCCTCGCCGTGGCCCGTTGCCGACGGCACGGCGTAGGTGCCCGCCCGCAGCAGCTACTCGGCCGCCGTGGGCAGCGTGACCGTGCGAGGCGTGGTGATGGCTGCCGTGGCTGCTCGTTGCAGATACAATCGCAGGCCAACCGACCCGTCGTCTCCGGCGGGTTGGTCGGTGACAACTCCGGGGCTCTGGCTATTGAAAAACGAAGCGGCGCTGCCGGAAGTTCGGGGTACGCTATCGAAGAGATCTGCCGCAGGAGCGTACTCGATGCAAGGGGGGCTGCATATTCCGGAGGCATTCGGGAAGGGATCCCGATTGAACGCGGGCGCGCGTTCCGGCGTAACGTGGGCGCACATTCCGGGTCCACGGCTCACTAGCCCGGGCGTGTACCTGCGGCAGTCATGAATGCGTACGTGCTCGGCTTGCAGCGGGTCGATCGAACCGCGATCGCAGCGGTCGGGGGAAAAGGCGCGAACCTCGGAGAGCTCTCGCGGCTCGAAGGCATCCGCGTGCCCAACGGCTTCTGCGTCACGACCGATGCGTACAGGATCGCATTGCCGGAGCTCTCGATCCCTGCCGAGGTTCGAGATGCAACCACCCGCAGGCTCGTTGAGCACGAGGCCTACGCAGTCCGGTCCAGTGCGACGGCGGAGGACTTGCCGGACGCTTCTTTCGCGGGCCAGCACGACACGCATCTGAACCTCGTCGGCAGCGAGGCGATCCTGACGGCCATCAGCCGCTGCTGGGCGTCGCTCTTCTCCGAGCGCGCGATCGCCTACCGACTCGAGCACGGCTTCGATGCGCGCAAGGTCCAGATGGCTGTGGTGGTGCAGAAGATGATTCCCGCGCAGGCGGCGGGAGCCTTGTTCACCGCCGATCCCGTCACCGGGAACCGCAAGGTGGCCGCGATCGAGGCAGTCGCCGGCCTGGGCGACACCCTCGTCTCCGGCCGGGTGAACCCCGATCGCTACCAGGTGCGCGAGGGTCGGGTCGTCTCCGCCAGGTCGGAACGGGCTGTGCTCACGGAAGCGCAAGTCGTGCGGCTCGCGCAGTTGGGTCGGAAGATCGAAGCGCACTTCGGAGAACCGCAGGACATCGAGTGGTGCCTGCTCGACGATGAGCTCTACATCGTCCAGAGCCGGCCGATCACGACGCTGTTCCCGATTCCCGAAGCGGCTGATCGGGGCAATCACGTCTACGTCTCCGTCGGCCACCAGCAGATGATGACCGACGCGATGAAGCCGCTGGGGCTCTCGCTCTGGCAGCTGATCGCTGTGCGACCCATGTACGCTGCGGGTGGCCGGTTGTTCGTCGACGTCACGAAACAGCTCGCTTCGCCGGCGAGCCGAGACCTGATGCTCAACGGTTTCGGCGGCTCTGATCCTCTCATCAAGGACGCGCTCACGACCGTCATCGAGCGGGGCGATTTCATCGAAACCGACGAAGCGAAGCCCCCCGCGCCCAGGCCAGCTGCGTCACAGCCGCAGGTCGAGGACGATCCGGCCGACGTCATCGCGCGAAGCCAGGTGTCGATCGAAGCGCTGAAACGGGACATCTCGACGAAGTCGGGAACCGAGCTGGTCGACTTCATCCTCGAAGACGTCCAGCGCTTGAAGCAGAGCCTGACCGACCCGCGCAGCTTCGCGGTGCTCATGGCCGGCTTCGACGCGGCCTCGTGGATCAACGAGAAAATGTTGGCGTGGCTCGGCGAGAAGAACGCCGCCGACACGCTCTCGCAGTCGGTACCCAACAACGTCACGTCGGAGATGGGGTTGGCGCTGCTCGACGTCGCCGACGTGATCCGCCCGCATCCCGAGGTCGCCGCTCACCTCGAGCACGCGAAAGACATCGAGGGGCTGCGCGCCTTGAAGGGAGGGCCGCAGGCCTACGAGGCGATGCGCGCGTTCCTCGACAAGTACGGCATGCGCTGTGCCGGGGAGATCGACGTGACGCGACCGCGCTGGGCCGAAGCGCCGATGACATTGTTTCCCTTGATCCTCGCCAATGCGAAAACCTTCGAGCCTGGGGCCGCGCGCCGGAAATTCGAGCAGGGCAGGCATCAGCCGCGAACAAAGAGCAGGATCTGCTCGAACGCGTAAAGCTGCTGCCCGACGGCGAGCAGAAGGCCGAAGAAGCCCGACGGATGATCAGCCGCCTACGCAGGGTGAGCCGCCTATTGCGGCGAGCGGCGGCGACGGATCTTCGTACACGTACACAACGGGCTCGACGGAAGATGTCCGGCCACGGTCACGACCATGTCTACCACTCCACGGCGATCGCGGAATTGGGCCGTCAGCCCGGAACTGCCGCCGTGGCGACGCCCGCGATGACCGGCCGGAACTTGTAGCCGTAGATGATGGTGCCTTTGCTGCCGTCGTCGCATAGCTTGCGGGTGACCATCTCAACCGGCATCCCGATCTCGATCTTTTCGCCTTCCACGTCGGTAAGCTGAGCGGCCACCAGCGGCCCCTCCACCAAGCGTACCAGGGCGACCACAAAGGGCGCGTAGTGCTCGAATCCTTCGGGCGGACTGTGCACGGTCGCGTAGGAATAGATCTCGCCCTTGCCACTGAACACGAAGGGCGTCTTGGCGGGATGGTTGCACTGGGGGCAGACGTCGCGGGCCGGGAAGATCTTATCGCCACAATGGTCGCAGACCTCGCCCACCAGCGCATATCGGTATCGCTGCAAACGCCAGTGCCTAGCAATTTCCATGGCCAGACTCTTCTCTCCTTGTGCTCATGCTGTCAAGCATCCCGACTTGGCTTGCGGCCTACCCAACCGCCTCAAGAATGGTGGTCACGACGGTGGCGCCGCTGCCGCCGATGTTTTGCGCCATTCCAAGACTCGCGTCACGCACCTGGTTGGCACCGGCCTGCCCGCGCAGTTGTTGCACCACCTCGATGACTTGATAGATGCCGGTGGCGCCGACCGGATGGCCGCGCGCCTTCAAACCGCCCATGGTCGTGATGGGGATCTGCCCGCCGATGGTGATGTCTCCTTCGGCGCCCAAACGTACGCCACGCCCGCGGTCCGCAAAGCCACAACTTTCAAGCGAAAGCACCGACATGATGGTGAAGGCGTCGTGCAGCTCGAAGAGGTCGATGTCCTTCGGCGTAACCCCCGCTTGCCGGTACGCCTTCGCCGCGCTCGCGGTCGCCGCCTCAAGCCCAAGCAGGTCGCGACGATCATGCAGAGCAATGGTATCGGTCGCCGCCGCCGAGGCGCGGATGCGCACCGGCCGCGCGGTCAGCTTGCGGGCGATCTCGGTCGGGCAAAGCATCACCGCGGCGGCGCCGTCGCATACCGGCGAGCTGTCGAGAAGGTTCACCGGATCCGCGATCATCTTCGCCGCGCAGAAATCGTCGACCGTGACCGGATGGGTGAAGAGAGCGTTCGGATTGCCCACGGCATTGTTGTGGGCGTTGATGCTGAAGGGCGCAAAGTCGCGGTGGCTTACGCCGTACTCGTGCATGTAGCGCCGCATGAGCAAGGCGTTGAGCGCGACAAACGACAGCCCGTTCTGCGCCTCGAAGTCGCCGTCGGACGCCATGGCCAAGGCCGCAGTCACCTGGTTGCTCGGTCGATCGGTCATCTTCTCGACCCCGGCCACCACCACGAAATCCGCCAGCTCACCGGCCACCGCGACATAGCCAAGCCGCAACGCCGCTGCCCCCGAACCGCAGGCCGCTTCGATCTTGACCGCCTCGACCCCGCGCAAGCCGACCCAGTCGCTGACCAGGGCACCAAGATGCTCCTGCCCGTTGAGCACGCCCGACAGCATGTTGCCGATGTAGAGCGCATCGACGCGCTCCACCTGAGCATCCTTGATAGCCGACTGAACCGCAGCCCCGGCCAGCTCCTTCAGGGATTTGTCCCAGTGCTCGCCGACGGGGGTTTGGCCGATTCCAACGATAGATACGTCTCGCATGGGGTTCTCGAATCGTTTCTCCTGTAACGTTCGCTGGATGCCGGGCTACTCCATGCGAATCTTGTCACGGTGGCGCGCATAGGTCGCGTAGTCAAGCTGGTAGCGTCGGGCGATGTAGTCGCGCGTTCCGAGGGCGCACTTCTGGCGCGCGGTGACTGCGTCGGTCACCCGCAGATCGAAACCGTCGCTGCCGGCGCCACTGCCGAATGACACCATGAGCACGCGATCGCCCGGCTTGGCGACATCCAAAATGGCGGTGAGCCCGAGCATCGCCGCACCCGCGTAGGTGTTGCCAATGTCGTTGACCAACAGCCCGGCCTCAAGTTGCTCGCGCCGGAAGCCCAGCTCACGGCCCACTTTCACCGGGAACTTCGCGTTGGGCTGGTGGAAGACCACATGCCGGTAGTCGGAAGGCTGCCGCCCGAGCCCGGTCATGATCTCCGATGCGGCCGCCAACACGTGGCGGAAATAGCCTGGCTCTCCGGTAAAGCGTCCCGCGTGGGCCGGGTAGCGCTCATGCTGGCGGCGCCAGAAGTCCGGGGTGTCAGTCACGTAGGAGGTTGATCCCTCCAGCACCGCCAGCGACTGGTCGGCTGGACCCACCAAGAACGCAGCGCCGCCCGCGCCTGCCGTGTATTCGAGAGCGTCGCGCGGGCGTCCTTGCGCCGTGTCCATGCCCAGGGCCAAGGCGTAGTCGGCCATGCCGGAACCAACAAAGCCCAGGGCTGCCTGCATGGCCTCGGTGCCCGCCTTACAGGCGAACTGCCAGTCGGCGGCCAGGGTGTGCGGCACGGCGCCGATGGCCTCCGCAACGATGGTGCTGGTGGGCTTGACCGCATACGGGTGGCTCTCGCTGCCGACCCAAACCGCGCGGATGAGCGACGGATCGATGCTTGCGCGGCTGAGCGCGTTGCGCGCGGCCTCAAGCGACATGGTCGCCACATCCTCGTCGAGGCCGGGCACCGCTTTCTCCTTGGCGGGCGGCGTGCACGCCTGCTGGGCGTCCCACATGCGGCTGATCTCCGCCCCAGGTAGGCGGTAGCGTGGCACGTAGGCACCGTAGCCGACAATACCGACGTCTCGATTCGGTTTCATGACTTCCATAAGCTGCGCCTTTACCTTGTCGCTTCCAATGCCTCTGCGGTCGACGATCTATACGCAGACGGTAGGCGTACGCAATAGTCGAGCGCCGCTTCAAGCTCCGCCAGGTCGATATGAGTGTTGCGGCATGGCCCGTCCGGGCGCCGATTGGGAATCCCCAAAACCGAGATCTTGCGGCGAACATCGCGGATTCCACTCAGGAGATCCCGCTCACAGGCCACGCCAATGACCAAGCTCGGCCGCTTTTCCTGGATGTGCTGACGCGCCTGCTCGCCCCCGGCCACAATCGCGACCTCCACGCCCCGCGAGCGCGCCGCCGCCCGCGCCAGCTCGAGCTGATCCTTGTGAAGGCAACGCGGAAGAAGGAGAAGAACGCGGTCGGGTGTGGCTCCCGCTGGGCTTAGGCGCACCAGCGCGTTGTTGGTGCGGATGAAGGCATTCGCCAGCCGATCCCGGTTGATCGCCAGGATGCGGCCCAGCCAGAACGCACGCTGTTCCATCAAGGACAGGATGCCGCGCGCGACGGCCGACACGCGCGGGCTGCGCGGCCGATTAGCAAGCAGCACGATGGTCAAGACCCCCATGGCCAAGCCGAGCAAGAAGAGAAGGACGGCAAGCAGGGCCAACAAGATGGAAGGCGCCGACACATGCCATTCGGCCAATCGAGGCGTCACCATGTACCAGGAAAGAAGGCTCGCCCCCACCGCGACCGCCCAAAATCCTAGGACCAGGGCGAAGAACAATCGCTTAGGCGCGGTCGCGTCTGCGGTCGCGTGGCCATCCCAATCGCGCCAAACGTCGCCCAGCTTCGGGCCCCGCTTGTCGTCGGGAATGTTAGGATCTCCGTGCACGCCGCCCGCGTTTAGCAAGAAACACACCACCTGTCACGCGTTTGTAACGATCGGCCAGGTGGTTGATGTCCGCGACAAGACGGGAAAAAGCGCTCGCGGCGACGGTGCTTTACGGATCGCAGGCGCCCGACCACGGGCGTCCCCGCACACGCAGTGCAAAATCGCACTGGCCCGGCCTGGGACGGTAGCGATGTCCCGCACGTCACCATCAGGCGCCCGCCACGGTGACTTTGGCCACCCGGAAGCTGGGCGCCTGCACCGACGATCGTGTGTCGAGATCATCCCCGACCGCATCGATGCCTTTCCAGAGGTGGTCGAAATTGATCGAAATGGTGACTTCACTCACGGGAAAGGCCCTTTCGCCCTTTTGAATCCAGAACCCCGCCGCGCCTTGCGAAAAGTCGCCGGTCACCGGATTGAAGCCGAAGCCCATCAAGTCGGTCACCAGAAATCCCTCGTCCACGTTGGCGACCTCCGTCGCGGACAGCTTGCCGGGGCGAAGGATGAAGTTCGACGTGCTCACGTGCGGACCTCCGCCAAGGCCGCGGCCCGCCGAACCGCTGGACCGTCGTCCCAGCTTGCGTGCGGCGTATACGTCGCAAAGGAAGGCGCGCAGCACGCCCTCGGACACGACCACGTTGGGCCGCACCGCCAGCCCCTCCCCGTCGAACGGTCGCGATCCGGGCGCCCGCGGCAGCAGCGGATCGTCGACGATGCTGACCAAGGGCGACGCCACCAGCGAACCTTCCCTCTCGCCGAGGTAGCTGCCTTTGCGCCAAACCGCCCCGCCCGAGATCAAGCCGGCGAACTGGCCGAGCAGCGAGCGCGCGGCCTCGGGCGCGAACACCGCCGGCACCCGGCAAGTCGCAACCTTGCGCGACCCGAGCTTGGCGACGGTGCGGCGCGCGGCCTCGGTGCCGACCTCGTCGGGAGAAAGCAGTCCGGCGGCAAACCTCGACGAGGTCCAGTAGTATCCGTTGCGCTTCTTGCCCTCGGTGTCGTCGCACACCGGCTCGACCACCAGCGACGCGCTGCTGGCGCGGTACGAGCCGGAAAAGCCAGCCGAGCTCGCGAAGGCCACCGCTCCCACGCCACGCCCCATGCTGGCACCGTCGGAGTTGGTGACGCGAGGATCAAAGCCGATGGCCGCGGCTTCGCCGGCTTTGGCTCGTGCGATCGCTTCCGCCACGTCGAGCGAGAGCACCGATTCGTCCCACAAGTCGAGGTCCGGAATCGAGCGCGCCATCTCTTCCCGGTCGGGCAGCGCCGCGAGCGGATCCGGCTCGGCCAGCCGGCAAAGCGCGAGCGATTCCTCGGCGAAGGTGCGCATGGCCTGCGGAGCAAAATCCGAGGTGTAGGTCACGGCGGCGCGCGCGTCCTTGAGCACGCGCAAGCCGAGCCCGCGACTGCCGGCCTCTTTCACCAGCTCGGGCTCACCCTTGCGGACCTTCACCTGCAGCTCCGCCCCGTCGCGCACCATCACCTCGGCGGCGTCGGCACCCGCGCGCAGAGCCAAACTCAACATTTGCTCGGCGAGGTCTTGGCACGCGCGCGGGTCCGCCGCGACCCGCTTCTCATGGCCGGCGCTCATGTCCTGGTTCCCCCGACGGTGATCTGGGAAATCTTCACGGTCGGCGTGCCGATCCCGACCGGCACCGACTGGCCGTCCTTGCCGCAGGTCCAGGTGCCGTCGGAGAGTTCGAAATCGTGCCCGACCATGGTGACCTTGCGAAGCACCTCGGGGCCATTGCCGATGAGATTCACGCCACGCAAGGGCGCGGTCAGTTTGCCGTTCTCGATGAGGTAGCTCTCGGTCAGCGCAAAGACGAAATCGCCGTTCGAGATGTTGACTTGCCCGCCCGAGAAGCGCTTGGCGTAGAGGCCGCGCACCACCGACTTGATGATATCTTCCGGATCGTCGTCGCCCGCCGCCAGCAGCGTGTTGGTCATGCGCGGCAGCGGGGGCTGCCGGAAGCTCTCGCGCCGGCCATTCCCGGTAGGCTTGCTACCGAAGTGACGGGCCGAGATGCGGTCCTGCATGTAGCCGACCAAGATCCCGTTTTCGATGAGGACGTTGCGGCCGCCCTGCGTGCCCTCGTCGTCGACGTTGATCGAACCCCGCGCGCTGGCGATGGTGGCATCGTCGATCACGGTGCAGAGCGGAGACGCCACCTGCTTGCCCATCTGGCCCGAGTAGTTCGAGGTCTGCTTGCGGTTGAAATCGGCTTCCAGGCCGTGTCCCACCGCCTCGTGTAGCAGGATTCCCGATTCGCCCGCCGCCAAGACGACCTCCATCGGTCCGGCCGGCGCTTCCTGCGCGTGCAACATGGCGATGGCAAGGCGCGCGGCTTCGCGCCCGTGGTGCTCCGGCGTCGAGCCTGGTTCGTCGAAAAGATCGAGCCCGCGCCGCTTGGCCGTCCCCGATCGTCCTGTCTGCCGCTTGCCCTTTTCGTCCGCGACGGCACTGACGGCCAAGCGAACCATGGGCTGCCGATCGCGGGCGATGGTTCCTTCGGAAGTCACTACCAAGACATCGGCCCAGCCTTCGACGAAGCCGGCCTCGACGCGGATGATGCGCGAATCGAAGGCGCGCGCAGCGGCGTCGGCACGCCGGAGCAAGGCGACCTTGTCTTCGCCGGCGCGGACCAGAGAAAGCTCGCGCACGGGATAGAAGCTAGGCAACCTGGGCGCAATCAGCGCGACGGGCGCAGTCTTGCTTCCGTGGGCGGCGATCTGCGCCGCGGTTCGCGCGGCATCCAGCATGCGCGTTTCGGATAATTCTTCGGTGTAGGCATAGCCCGACGCTTCGCCGCGGACTACCCGAACCCCAAGCCCAAGCGTGACGGCGCGACCGACGGTGCGCACGCGCTGCTCTTCGAATGCGAAATCGGCCGCGGATTGATACGCGAAATACAGATCCGCGTGGTCGCCGCCCGTCGACAGCGCGGCCGCAAGCAAGCGCCCGGCGAGCTGGACATCAATGGCATCAAGCGGGGTCGACGGGTAGGCCGGGCCGGCCTCGGGCGCACGGTTCACAGAAGACATCGTTCGTCCGATACTGACGTACCGGAGATGTTCGGACCAGGAAAATTAGGCTCGATCTTGGCTAAGCCCTAGGACTTGCTCGGCGACTTGAAAGGCGTGCTGACGCCCAGGTCCTCCCCGCTGACCGTGCGGATCTTGGTCAAGCCACGCACCTCCACCTGGCGAATGCGTTCGCGAGTGAGATTAAGGATAGCGCCGACTTCTTCCAGGGTGATGCCACCGCGGTCGGCGACATCGAGCGCGCAGGTCTCGGCCATTTCCCACACTTCAAGCTGCGGGAAGTTGAGCTTGATGGCGCCGCTTTGCGGGTTCACGTCGAGGTACAAATGATGCTCGCAGCTCACGAACGGACACGGGCGAGGCATGCTCTGGCACTCGGCGCGCAGCTTCGGGCGATCGATGTCCTCCGGATAGATGAGCGACAGCGCCAGCTTCTTCTCGTCGCGGGTCAGCCGCTTGGGCGCGATGGTCTTGGATCGGAAACGTCCGTCGCGCGACGGACGCACCTTCATGCGAATCTTGGCGACCTCGGGCTGCGGTTGCTCTTCAGCCACTTGCTCGGCCGCCTCGGGCTCTTGTTGGTCTTCGAGTCTATCTTCGTCCATGGCACTTTTCCTTGGGCGCGGTAAACGGGGCCCGCGTCAGAACAGATCGCTGCCGCCCCCGACGGCAGTGCCCGCGACTTTTGCGCCGCCACGAGCAGACAAAGTTGCTTCAACCCCGGTGATCCGCCGGACAAGCTCGCCAGCGGCTTGTTTGGCGGCAACGATCTCGGCTTCGATTGCCGCCCGCCGATCGGGATCGATGCGCGGGCCCTTGGCCTCGCGTTCGAATCCTGCAATCAGCTCTCGTACGCCTTTCTCAACCCGCGCGATGTCTTCCTTGAAGCGGGCGAACGACTGCTGAATGTCCTCGATGGTGAGGTCGGCGGCCATCATGGCTCGCACCTGGTTCACCCGCCGCACCACCTCCGCGGGATAGATCCCGCACGACCCTCGGTGCTTGCCCTTGCGCCCGACTCGGATCGAGCGTGGCAGAAGGCCAAGCTGCACGTACTTCCGCAAGGTCGCTTCCGAGAAGCGGATGCCGCGCGCGGTGAAGACGTCGACGATCTGACGTGAGGTCAGTCCGCCGGGGGACTGGCTCTCGATCTCGTCGAGCTCCTCGTCGACCAGAAGTCCGGCGGCCCGGTTGGGCGAAACCGGGAAATCGCGGCCGGCGGAGCTCGGGTTCTTCTCCATCTTCAGACATTGAATGTATTCTATTCGTTAGAATATATTCAATATACAAAGTACCTATCTCTTTGTTCAGGTAGGAGAAGCACCGCCCTTCACGCTTTCAGCGAGTCAGCGACGTTGCACACCGGTGCTGGAACCCGAGAGGGACGCCCGCACCGCGGGCTTTAGCCTCCGGTTTCGCCCGACGGTCCCAGCCTCCGGCTCCCCAACCTCCGGTTCCGCCCTGAGGTTCCGGTCGCGGCAGTGGCGAGCCCGCTACGATCTCGCCAGTGCGTCCGCTCCGCCGTCGCGCATGTACTTCCAGTGCTTCTTCAGCCAGCGCTTGGGCCCCTTGTCCGTACACCCGAAGCGCCTGTCGGTGGGCGCACAGAAGATCCGCACGTGCATATGGTCGTCGTGGGGTTGCGCATCCGTCGGCTGATGCAAGAAAGCGCGCGCCTTGCCCAGAATCTCCGGTGGCGCACCTTCTCGCTCACCCTCGGCGACCAACGATGCCCCGAGCGCATCGTCGATGAAGATCCATTGCACCGCTGCCGTGGGGTTCGACAACATTGCTCGCACAATGGCCCAGTTCCGCCTGGCATCAAAGCGCGCGTCCGGCACCGGTTGCTTGATCGGGTGTCCCGTCTTCCCAGGTGACCAGCGCGCCGCACGCCCGTCGGCTCCGAAGTGGATCATCGCCGGAAGGTCATGCAGCGCCCGTCCTTCGGTATCGCTCGCCATCAGGAAGATGTCGACGTCACGCCCGCTCCCGTGCGAGCGATGCTTGCTCACGTCGCCGCCCTGCCGGGCCGACAGGTCTCCCAGGTAGACCACGCTGTCCGGATCCGCCTGGTTCGCCGTGGCGAAGACGTCGGTCAGCCAGCGAACCATCTCATCGGTGCCATAGCAGTGCCTGCGCGCGCGCCAATCGGTGTGGACGAGGTAGCCCGTCCCTTCCGGGGGCATGGCAGCGCCCCGAAGCAGCGCGCCCTTCGAATGCAGGCCGAGCGAAACGCTCGAACCATCCGTTACGTAGGCGCCCAGGCACCCCGGAAGAACCGTCCCGATCACAACCGCGACGGCCAGTCGCAAAGCGGTCGCGACCAAGTCAGAGGTCGGAGACCACGCTGGAAGCGAACCGCCCAAGCAACGGCCGAGATCGGCTAGCCGTAGGCCTTCTCGATGCGCTCCTGGTCCTCTTTGCAGCGGATACACAGCGTCGTTTCTAAGCGCGCCTCCAACCGCTTCATAGAGATCAGCTCTCCGCACTGCTCGCACAGCCCGAACGTTCCTTCCTCGATCTTCTCGAGCGCGTGATAGATCTTCTGCAAGAAGGTCTTTTCGCGCCCGCGCAACCTGAAGGTGAACGACTGCAGGTACTCCGACGAAGCCAGGTCCATCTCATCGGGCAAGTCGTCGGACTCGAGCGTCATGTCCTCGCTGAGGGTTCGTTGCGCATTCCGCAAAATATCCTTCTTCCGCGTGAGAAGGATGTCGCGGAACCGTTTCAGGTCTTTTTTCTTCAGACCGGTCCCTTCCATGTATCCCCTTGTTTCAGATTATCTCTCTGTTTTTTGCCTAGTCTAGCGTAGGTCTGCAACACTTGGCACACTCTGGTGGAGAATGCCACTGCTTGACAGGTTAGCCGATTGCTGCCTAAATGACCAAAGTTCACAAGGGGAGATCACCATAAGCGGGGTGTTTCATGGCCGGCTCTGACAAGAGGAAACAAAGTCTCTACTTCCCAGAAGAAATGCTGAAGGAAATCCAGGAAGAGGCCACGCGTCAAGATCGCTCGCTGTCGTGGATCGTGCAAAAGGCGTGGAAGATCTCCCGCAAGGAGATCATGAAGTACCCGTCCGTCAACGAATTCCCCGGCGAAGAAGACGAACGCGGTGCTACCGAGTAGTGCTTCATCCACTCCCCAGCCTTATCCTGACGCGTTGGACATCACCCTCCGCGTCGTCGAGTGTGTGAAGTATGGCCGAGATCCTGATAGTCGGTGACGAAATCGCGCCAGTTTCCGAGGGCGAGTGTGGGAAATCCGGAGCGGCTCTCGGCCGAGCACTATCAGCCGCGAAGCATCGGGTCACGATTCTGACCCTCGCCAGCGACGAGCGCGCGGCCAAGCTACCTGGCATGGCCCGCCGCCTGAGGACCGTCATCGCCCATCTCGCCGACGGTGCGCGGGAA
>CAZBIU010000191.1:0-12984 GCA_964491625.1 uncultured Myxococcales bacterium | reverse complement strand
CGACCGCTACGACCCGTACGAGATCGTGATCGTCGGCGACAAGCGGCGCGAGGAAGTCTCGCGCATCACCTTGCGCGGCCCCGAGCTACAGCAAGTCCCGGGCACCTTCGGCGACCCATTTCGCGTGATCCAGACCTTGCCCGGCACCGCCTCGGTGATTTCGCTCTTGCCGTATCCGGTGGTCCGCGGCGCCAGCCCCAGCGCGACCGGCTACCTACTCGACGGCACGCGGATCCCGCTGCTCTACCACCTGCTGCTCGGAACCAGCGTGGTGCATCCCGAATTCATCGAGGAAGTTCAATTCTATCCCGGCGGCGCGCCGGTCACCTATGGCGGCTACACCGGCGGCATCGTCGACGGCCGCACCCATCGCGCCGGGCCCGACGAGCACTTGGTGGACCTCGATGCCAACTTCTTGCAAGCCGGCGGCTTCGTGCGCGAGCCGATCCACAAGCTAGGCATCACCGTGTCGGCGGCAGCGCGCCTTGGCTATCCGGCGACCATTCTCAGCCTCGCCACCAATCGTCTCTCCTTGTCCTATTGGGACTATCAGTTCCGGGTCGACGGCGGCAATGCACGCACCGGATGGACCGCGCTCTTCTTCGGCGCCAAGGACGAGCTGGACACAGCCTCGACCACCACCACCGGCAGCGGCAATCCGCCGCTCACGCCTGCGCTGATCCTCAATTTCCATCGCGCCGATCTGCGCGCCTACCACGGCAGCGGCGGCTTCGACGGGCTCTACCGCGTGGTGCTGGGCTACGATCATACCGACAGCGCCGGCAGCAATGTGGCCACCTGGGTGGTGGAGCCCTCGGCACATTGGCGCTGGCAGACCGGCGATCGGCTGACCCTGGCCTCCGGGCTCGAAGGCAGCTTCCACGATTTCGTACAGGGCCAGGCCTCCACCGTGTCGACCGGCGCGGTCACCCTTGCGAGCTTTTCCGAGGGGCTCACCGCCCTTTACCAGGGCACAGTGTTCGCCGAAGCCTTGTGGCGTCCCACCCCGCGCTGGCTTATCCGGCCCGGCGTACGCGAGGACGTGTACTACTATCGTCAGATGACCCGGTCGGGCTTCGACCCACGCCTCACCTTGCGATACAAGGTGGGTCAACGCCACTTGGCCGGGCTGGCGACGGACAGCGACGATAGCGCCATCTGGCTCAAAGGCTCGGTGGGCATCTACCACCAGCCGCCGCGTTTCGTGCTGCCGCTGCCAGGGTTCGACAATTTGCCCCTCAAATATGGCCTGCAAAAGTCGATTCAATCGAGCCTCGGTATCGAAGCGCCCTTGCAGGAGCACTTCAGCCTGAGCCTCGAGGGTTATTTCGACTACATGGATCCAACCCTGTTCGACTTGTCGGTCAATTCCCAGAACCTCAATACCCAGGGCAACCTCACGCTGGTTCCCCTGACGGTCGCGGCGCAAGAGACCACGGCGCAACAGATTCTGGACCGCCTGGCCAAGCCCAACACCGGCCGCGCCTACGGCATCGAGACCATGATCCGGCGCGAGTCGAAGAGCGGCCTTTTTGGCTGGCTGTCGTATTCGCTCTCGCGGTCGGAACGCTATCGCGACGGTTCATGGGTTCCCTACGACTTCGACCGCACCCACTTGGTCAGCCTGGTCGCCGGCTGGCGCTTGCCGCGCAATTGGGATTTTGGGGTTCGCTTTCAATACCAGAGCGGGCTGCCCGCCACGACAACCTACGGCTACAACACCGCGCGGGCCAGCGGCTATTACCGCGTCGACCTGCGGGTCGACAAGCGCGCGGTCTGGCGCAGTTGGATGCTCGATTTCTACGTCGACCTGCTCAACGCTGCGCTCTTGCCGGAAGAGGTCACGCCCGGCACTTACATTCGCTACGTCCTGCCCACGGCCGGTCTGCGTGCCAGACTGTAAGGAGACACAATGAACCATTCCATTGATTCGCAAGCCCTCGACCTGATGTTGCGAGCGGGGTCGCGCTGGGTGCTCTGGCTGCTGATCGCGCTTAGCATAGCGGCGCTGGCGGTGGTGCTAGAGCGCCTGTGGTTCTTTGCGCGTGCCCGGCGGCAGCGGCAGCACATCACGGATGCGCTGGCGGCATTGCGCAAATCGGGCCCCGAGGCGGCACGCAAAGCGCTGGGCGAAGCGCGCTCGCTGGAGAGCGCAGTTGCCCGCGTGTGTCTGGAGCACATCAGCGAAGGCGCCGAGGCGATGCAGGAGCACGTGACGGCAACGGTTGAGACGGATCGACTGCAATATGAACGAGGCCTGGCGTTTCTTGGCACCCTGGGCAGCAATGCGCCGTTTATCGGGCTCTTCGGCACGGTGCTTGGCATCGTGCGCGCTTTCCACGATCTCTCCACCAGCGCCGCCATGGGCTCTCAGGCGGTGATGGCGGGCATCGCCGAGGCCCTGGTGGCCACCGCCATCGGGCTTCTGGTCGCGCTTCCCGCGGTGGCGACCTACAACGCTCTCATGCGCCACGTGGAAACGGCCGTGGTGGCCGCGAACGCCGTGAGCCATCAGATTCTCGCCTACGTAAAGGCGCAGCCGCCCGGCAAGACTGCCGACGGAGGCAAGTAAATGGCCGCCACCCGGCAGCGCGGCCTCATCACCGACATCAACGTGACCCCGCTGGTGGACATCATGCTGGTGTTGCTCATCATCTTCATGCTCACCGCGCACCTCATTGCCCGGCAGGCCATCGAAGTACAACTGCCCAAGGCGTCGCAGTCAGCAAGCGTCGCGCCGACGCCGCTCGCGGTCACGCTGACCCGCGAGGGGCGGATGTACCTAAACGGCACCGAAGTCAAACCCGCGGTCCTGCGCGAGGCTGTGAAGACCGCCGTGGCCCGGGATCCCAAAACCCAGGTCATCATCGCCGGCGACAAGAGCGTTTCCCACGGCCGCGTGGTTTGGGTGCTGGACTTGGTGAAGTCTCTCGGCGTCACCTCGTTCGCGATCCAGATCGATCCGGCGGGCCTGACGCCGCCGGCGGAGTAGAGGATGACCTACGCGCGCCGTCTCGCGATTTGTGCCGCGGCTTCGGTCGCTGGGCACCTCTTGCTGGCGCGCGGGTCCGCGCACCTGCCCCCGCGCGTGGAAGCGGCGCCGGCCGTGGTCTTGCGCGTGGAGCTGCGCGAACCGCCCATTCCGGAACCCGAGCCTGAGTCGCCGGCCCCCGAGCCCGAGCAGACGGCGGCCAGCAAGCAACCGGTTCACGAAGCGCCGACCCGACGAGCACGCAAGGCAACCAGCGAGCCTCCGGTCCAGGTGAAGGCTCCGAAGGAGGCGACGCCCACCGAGCGACCGGCGTCCACCGACACCGGTGCGACCCCGGTGTTTGGAATCTCCATGGAATCCACATCCTCCGCCGGCAGCGGCCCGGCGATGCCGGTGGGAAACACGCTGCAGGTGCACCCGCGCGGGCGGGCGGGCGAAACCGAGGCGGGTGCGATCAAGCCGGTCATGGCACCGGTGCCGGCGTTCGAAGTCACCAAGATGCCGCTGCCCAAAGGCGAATGCGAGGGCAAGTACACAGACGAAGCACGTGAGGCCGGACTGGAAGGCGTGGTGATCTTCGATCTGGTGGTCGACGAGCACGGGCGAGCGCGCGACATTTCCGTGGTTCAGGGTCTCGGCGCGGGCCTTACCGACGCGGCCAAGCACGCGCTGCAAAGTTGCGTCTTTTCGCCCGGCGAGCGCGACGGCAAGGCGGTCCCGGTGCGGGTGCGGTCCTTCAAGATCCGCTTCCGACTCCGGGACAGCGAGTAGCGCGGCGCCGCTGCGTCACGTGCGCAACGTCACCTTGATGCGCGCAGCTCCCGCAACGGTCCCTGGCGCGGCAGCGCAATGGGAACTAAGTTTGATTGTGGTCGGTCCGATTTCAGACCACCCGGGGGTGCAATGTGACGAAGCCAAATCTATATGTTGCAATGATGATGGGTCTCGTCGTGGCCTCGGCCTGCGGCTCAAGCACGTCCACCGACGCAGGCATCGGCAGCGGAGGAAGCGTGGGCCCTGGCTCTGGCGGCGTCAGCGGAGGCACCGCCGGCTCAGCCTCCGGCGGCGCCAGCTCACAGACCGGCCAGGCGCTGGCCATGCTGTCGCTCGCAGAGGCACCGGCGGCAACGCGAACCTTCTTTTGGGGCACTATCGATGTGACCGCGCCAGGATTCGTCGGCCCGCCTCGCGACGAGATGACGATTGGGCTAGGTCCGGACAACGGCCTGCGCTACCTGTCCTGGAAGACGTTGCCGATGTTGCCAAAGACCTTCGGCGACGCCACCAGTGATTTTCCACTATCCGGTTCACGGTCTGTGGATTTGAGCCCGGACATCACGTACGACTACACCGCAACGGTTGCCAATCCCGTGGCGCCAACCGCGGACCACTTCGTCCTCGCCGAGCACGTGGTTAGCGTGGAAGGTCAGTGCGACTACGTCGAGGCGACCGAAGGCAACCAGACCGGCACCGGCTGGTCGGTGACGTACAGCGACCAGGGCAAGCTTTATGGCGCGGCCATCGCAGCCAGTGCTCAGGCCGATGGCCAGACCAGCCTGTGGTCGGCGCCGGTTGAGCTGAGCGCTCCCGGCTTCTTTGGCCCACCCGTGGATCACCTGACAGTCTCAGTCGACGGCAACGGCCAGCTTCGTTGGTTCGCATTCCAAAACTTCGTGCGCCAGGTGAGCTTCACGGGCAACACGCAGGAAATGGAGCCGGGCGCCGTCTCCATTGCCGACGAGGGCGTCGTCACCTTCGACGATGTGGTGCCCGCAACGGCAGCACACTTCGTGATTCGTTACCACGCTCAATCGGACAGCAAGCTAAACGACTACACCGAGGGCTTGGATGGAACACGCCAGGGCGATGCCTTGGTGGTTCGCTATTTCATTTCGGGCAAGCTGTGGGGCGCTGCCATCGACGGGCACGCGGCCGGAACGCTGGTTCCCGCCAGCCCGTCTGCAACGGGCGGCGCCGAAGGCACGGGCGGGGCAAACGGCGGCAGCGGAGCCTCTGCGGGCGGCAGCAGTGCCGGCGGAAGCATCGGCGGCGGGGCAGCCGGACAAATCATGCTTCCGTGAGATCTTTCGCGAAGACGCGTTGACTTCGCGGCTCACCGCCCGAACGTTGCTGTGCTAGGTTCGCACAATGCCTCGACGTCTGGTTATCGGGCTGGCAGTGCTGTTGCCCACCGGGCTCGTCGTCACGCGCGCCCTTTCTCTGCCGAGGCACGAGGCTCCCGGGCAAGCAGCGTCGCCCGACCCCATCGCAAAGCCGCTGCAAACCAGTCACGAGCCACGCCAGCGCGGGGTGGCGCTGGGGCTCTTCGCTGAGGACGTCAGTTTTTCGTACGCCCCACTCTTGCAAGAGATAGTGGCGCTCGGGGCCAGCCACGTGGCGCTGGTGATTCCGCTCTACCAAACCAACGGGGCCTCGACCGAGCTCCGCCTGCACACGCGACTATCGCCTACCCTGGAGACCGTTGCGGACACGGTCCGGGCCGCGCAGCGCCTCGGCCTTGAGGTGACCCTGTTTCCCATCGTGCGACTTTTGAGTCCCCGCACGCCCACTGAATGGCGCGGCACCCTGGCGCCCAGCGACCGCGAGGCCTGGTTTGCGAGCTACGGGCAGATCGTGGGCGACCTGGCGTCGCTTGCAACCCTCACTGGCGCCACACGTCTCGTAGTCGGCAGCGAGCTGTCCACCCTCGACAGCGATCTGCCACGGTGGAAGAATCTCATCTCACTGATTCGCGCGGTCTATTCCGGCACGCTCGTCTATTCGAGCAATTGGGACCACTATCAGGACGCCGCGCTCTTCGAATTGGTGGACGAGATCGGCGTGGTCGGCTATTTCGGTCTGCGCGACGCCAAAGGTCCGTCTGACGTCAGCGCCCTGGCCGCACGCTGGCGACAGATCGAGCGCCAGATCGAATTCAACCTGTCACGATTCGACAAGCCCTTCGTGCTCACCGAGCTTGGTTACCGTTCGCGCGCTGGCGCTACCGCCGAGCCCTGGGACGAAACCTCGGGCGGGACGCCCGACCTCGACGAGCAGCGCCGCGGCTTCGAGGCCTTTCGCCTGGCCTGGACCGCTCCCGATTCAACCCATGCGCGCCTCGACGGCGTCTATATCTGGAACTGGTACGGCTACGGCGGCCCCGGCACTACCAGCTACACCCCGCGCGACAAACCGGCCGCGCAGACCATCAAGCAGATCCTGCGCGATCTGGAAGTGCCATAAGATTCCCGGCAGAAGGCGGTTCGGCGTCGTCGAAGGACGCCTTCGGCGCGGCACTGGATACCGCTCGCGCCGAGGCGGGCCCGGTCTGCACGGCCAGGTTTGCCGGATGCACCTCGTTCACCGATGTTACCGGCCCGGACGCGGATCGAACCATTGTCTTCCAGGATTACAGTTACGATCCCAAGTGCCTGCTGGTGCGCGGCGTACAGACCGTCACGTTCGTGGGCGACTTCATCCACCATCCTCTGACGCCGTCGTGCGGACCCGAGCTGGTGCTCGAATACCGCGATGCCGGTGCCAGTGTGTCGTTTAGCCTCACTGATGCGGGACTGTACGGCTACTACTGCCTGGACCACGGCAATCCCCAAGGTGACGCGATGGCCGGCGCCATCCAAGTGGTGCCGTAGTACGTCTCGGCTGCTGCAAGGCGGGGATTTCTCCCGCGTCAGCAGTAGAAGAACGAAGTCGGGAGGCCTATTTGACCGCAGCCGGTTCGGCGTCGTCGTCCTGGGGCAACGTCTTCCTGAAAGGCGCCAGCTTCAGGGATTCCCATGCCAGGTAGCCGAGGATGATAGCGAACCCGATCAGCAGAACGAAGCTCTGATAGGTGTAGCGCAGATCGGTCCAGCCCTCGGCCAGGCTGAAGAACTGCCCGACGCACATGCCGGCCAGTACCAGGAACACCGTCGCGAAGGCCTTGTCGCGATCTTCTTCCGGGCGCACCACCACCAGCGGTAACAGGAACACGAAGTGGCAATAGTAATTGGACGGGTAGAAATAGAACGGAATCAGGAGAAGCCCAATCAGTGCCACCTCTTCCAACTTTCGGCCGCGACACGCCATCAGCCCAAGCGCGGTCGCAATCAGCAAGATGCCGTAATAGAGCGGTCGGCGCGAGGCGAAGGTCATCTTCTGCGCGGTCCCCCAGTCGCCCCACGGGCCGGTCCGCCGATGTTCAGTCAACGCCTTGGCCGACAGGCTGGGACTGAACGCGAGCACGTTGCGAAGCCCGACGTTGTTGGTGCTGGGTCCGGTGGCGTGGATCTCTATCTTCTGTTTCCACGCGATCCAAGAATCGCTGAACCCGAACATGGCCGAGGTGGCGGCGACCAATGCAATCACGCAAATCGTGGCGCCGATAAAGGCGTGAATGGCCGGACGTTCCGCGCCTCGCAATTGAGCGAAGCTGGGCAGCTTCTTCTTCGCGTACCAATAGTCGAAGACGAACCACGCCATCGGCACCACGAAGAAGAAGGTCGCCATCGCGGGGAACGCGCGAATCAGTCCGCCGTACGCCATGAGCACCCCGCCCAAAAGGTAGCGCTTCTTCCGGATAGCACATGCCCCGAAGCCGAGAGCGACCAGCCAGTCCTGGCGCAGGGTCGAGCCCATCAGGTTGGACCCGAAGTTGTAGAAGTCCGTCGCGCCCCAGATCACCACCACGTACAGCATGACGCGCACACCGTAGGTCCGCCAAAGCGCGAGAAAGAGCAGCAGCACGAGCAACGGGTCGATGAGCCCGGCCAGCGAAATCGACAGCTCGCTGGCTGGCCAATTCTTGAAAATGAAATACGCGGGCAGGATCCAAACCGGCGTCGCGTTGCCGCCGTGGTCTTGCATGCTTCCCAAGTAGTCCTGCCCACCCATGGTGTCCGAGAAGTACTTCATGTCGCGCTTGAATTCTTCCCAGCGCTCGGGCGTGAAGCGCGCGCGGATTCCGGGCAATTGGTCCGCCACCTCGGTGCCGGTGCGCATTTCGGCGTCGCGCAGGTCGCGCAGGTGCACGCGACTGAGTTGCGCTGGATTGAAGCCGGGCGTGTTGTCGATGTAGGCGGCCAAGCTGGCCAGATAAAGGCCGTCGAAGCGCAGCTCGCGAAAATACTTGGCCACCGGGTAGTAGTGTCGCATGTCCCAGGTGTGCACCAGGGTGCGCCGGCCCTTGGCCTGGTCGAAGAACTGCGGCATGCCGAAGTGGTAGTAGGTACCAAAGGCGGTCACCGCGCAGAATGCGAGCGTCGCCAGCGAAACCGCCCGATGTGGCGCCCAACGCTTCCACAAGAAGGCTTCCTTGATGACCACCAGTGCGGCCAAGGTCGCCGCCAGCGCGCGCAAGGGCGGCTCCTGCTCGAAGAAGGGATAAAGCTCGACCAGATCCCCGACCAGCATCCAGAGCGACCCCAGCACCGGCAGCAGCAACACGTACTGTAGGTTCGGGCCGTTGCGCCGGTGCAGCAGCACGAAGAGCCCCGCCAAGATCCCGAACAGAAGAACCTTGATGCCCAAGGCATCGCTTACCGGAATGCCGTGCGCGTGAGGCAGGTCGGTTGGCCACGGCACCGACGGACACTCGGAATAGACGGCGATTTCGGCCACGCTGTAAAGCGCATCGCCGCCGGTCGCGGACAGACGAAGGTAGCGGGCACTCGCTTCCGTCTTGGTGGTGCGAACCCGCATCCCGGCCCCGGCTTCGGCGCCAACCCGCCACAGCGGCTTCCAGACTTTGCCGTCGAGCGAGGTGGACATGAAGTACACGTCGTTGTTGTCCGCCTGGACCAGCAGGCAGCGCAGCGGCTTTTCGGCCCCGAGGTCGTACTCCACGTACGATGTCGTCGAGGTAAAGCGCGCCGTCACGTCGGTCAGCCACTCGTCGCCCTCGTTGCTCAGCAGTCCGTCGGTGAGGCGCGCGGGGCTGGTGACGCCTCGGAGCCCCGCCGGGCGCTTGCCAGCCAGCAGACTCTGGGGCTCAGCAAACGCCGCTGGCACGCTGGCCAGGGTAAGCAGGGCCACTACGGCCAGGGTGATGGATTGCCGGACGCTCTTGCGTTGGGCGGCCGGTGTGACGGAAGACACGTTGGGGACGACGGGCATTGCTTTCGAAAGCTACGTTCGACAGCGGGCGTCCGTCAACTGTAGTCGCAGCTATCCGCTTGCGCGCCATCACCACGCGTGGCTGGTAACGGCATTCATACGCGGCCCTTCAGCGCAAGCCCAGCATACAGGCCGCCGCCTCGGGCACCGACCAGTCGCGCTTGTTGATGAATGCGTAGCGAACCTTGCCGGCCGGGTCGATGAGGAACGACTCGGGGAACTTGGATGTGCCGAAGCTGCCGGGGACCTTCCGGGTTTCGTCCCGAACCACGACGGCCGAAGAGCCTTTGGCGTAGAACTTCTTCAGCGCCTCCATGTCCTCGTCCACGCTGACGATCATCACGCTGGCTTTGTCGCCGATCCGCCGAGCCAGCACCTCCAGCGACGGGGCTTCTTCCACGCACGGCGGGCACCAGGTCGCAAAGAAGCTGACCAGCACGGGCTTGCCCCGAAGACCGCGCAAGGGAACCTTCTTGCCACGGAGGTCAGGCAGCTCGAAGTCGGCGTTGAGCGCACGAACCATCGGTGATAGGGGATCCGGCCGCAGCGCAAGGCATGCGGCGTCCGCCGCCGACCTCACCGTGGAGGCCGCACCGTGGATAAGCAAGGCGGCGGCGACGGCGGTAGCGGCGACGGCAAGCACCGCCGCCAGAGCCGTTCCCCGGCGGTTCATCCCAGGCTGCGTTTCGGAAGCCGGCGTGTCAGTTGGCCTTGGCCTTGACCTTGCCGCCACCCTTAAGCTCCGCCTCGACGATCTTCTTGAAAGCATCGACCGGCTGCGCGCCAGAGACGAGCTGACCGTTGACGAATGCGGCGGGCGTACCGGACACACCCAAGGCCGAACCCTGCTTGATGTCGGCCTCGATCTGCGCGGCGAACTTGTGACTTTCAACGTCGGCCTTGAACTTGTCTACGTTGAGGCCGATCTCCTTGGCGTACTTCTCTAGGTCGGCAGCCGTAAGTGCCTGTTGGTTCTTGAACAGGATGTCGTGCATCTCCCAGAACTTGCCCTGCGCGTTGGCGGCCAGAGCGGCCTCGGCGGCGGGCTTGGCGTTGTTGTGGAACGAGAGCGGGAAGTTCTTCCACGCCACACGCACCTTGCTTGGGTAGGCCTTCTCCAGCTCGGTGATGGACGGCTCGACCCGGCCGCAGAACGGGCACTGGAAGTCCGAGAACAACACCACGGTGATGGGGGCGTTCTTGGGGCCACGAACCGGGGCGCTGCCCACGTCCACCTTCTTGGGCGGCCCCGACGGCTCGCCCTCCGCCGACGGAGCGCTGCCACCACCGACCTCGGCCTTCGCAGTCTTCATCAGCGCGTCGTATACCTTGGCCTTCGGCGTGCCCTTCTTCACCAGCTCGTCGGCCTTCTTCAGCTCCTCGTCGATGACGCTCTTGAAGCGCTCGAACGGCTGGGCGCCGGACAGGAAGTGACCGTTGATGAAGAAGGCCGGGGTGCCGCGCGCGCCGATCTTGCCACCCATGGCAGCGTCCGCCTCTATGCGCTCGACCAGCTTCTTGTCTTCGAGCGCGGTCTTGAACTTGTCCATATTGAGGCCAATTTCCTTGGCGTACTTTTCAAAGTCGGCGGCGCTGAGCGCCTGCTGGTTCTTGAACAGGATGTCGTGCATGGGCCAGAATTTGCCCTGCGCGTTGGCTGCCATGGCAGCGATGGCGGCAGGCTTCGCATTGTTGTGGAACGGCAATGGCAGATTGCGCCACGCGACGCGGACCTTGCCCGCGTACTCCTTCATGACTTGGTCGACAGTCGGCTCGACGCGCGAGCAGAATGGGCACTGGAAGTCCGAGAACTGAACGATGGTGACCAGGGCGTCCTTGGCGCCCTTGATTGGCGCGCCAGCCACGTCGGCCTTGTACACCTCGTCGGGCTTAGGCTCGCCCGGGTGCGCTTCTTCCTTGCGAGGCGCGGCCTTTTCCAGACCGTCCTTGACCAGCGCAGCGTAAACGCCAGCGCGCGGCGTGCCGGCGGCGATCTTCGCGTCAACCTTCTTCAGCTCTTCGTCGATGGCGGTCTTGAAGCTGTCCAGCGGATAGGCGCCGCTGAAAGAGTGGCCATTGATGAAGAACGACGGGGTTCCGCCCACGCCGAAGGTCTCGCCCATCTTCTTGTCGGCCTCGACCACCGCTTTGGTCTTCGGGCTGTCGATGGCGGCCTTGAACTTGGCCATGTCGAGACCGATCTCCTGCGCGTACTTCTCCAGGTCAGCGGCGCCCAGGGCCTGCTGATTGGCAAAAAGCTTGTCGTACATCGGCCAGAACTTGCCCTGCTCGGCGGCAGCGGCGGCGGCGATGGCGGCGGGCGTCGCGTTGTTGTGGAACGGCAAGGGGAAGTGCCGGAACGTGACCTGTAGGCTGTCCTTGTAGGTCTTCAAGAGCTCGTCGACGGTGCCCTTGGCGCGGGAGCAGTACGGGCACTGAAAATCCGAGAACTCGATGAGGGTGATCTTCGGCTCGTCGACGCCGATGTGCGGCGCATCGCCCGGCATGATCTTGTAGACCTCGGAGCCAATTGGGATGCGCGGCGCCGCTGCGGGCGCGGCGGGCGTGCCAAGGCCTTTGCCTTGACCCTTCATCAGCGCGGCGAACACACCGCTCGCCGGCGTGCCCTTGTCTGCCAGCTTCTTGCCGCGCGCCAATTCGTCGTCAATGGCGGACTTGAACTGTTCGTAGGGCACAGCGCCACGAATCGGGCGGCCGTCGATGAAGAAGTTCGGGGTTCCCTGAACGCCCATCTTCTTACCGAGCTCGAGGTCGTCGTCGACCCTCTTCTTGACCGCCGGCGAATCGATGTCCTTCTTGAACTTTTCGACGTCCAGCCCGATTTCCTTGGCGTACTTTTCCAGGTCGGGGCGCTTCAGGTTCTGCTGGTTCTTGAACATGATGTCGTGCATCGGCCAGAACTTGCCTTGCAGCTCCGCGGCCACCCCAGCCTGCGCCGCCAGGGGCGCGTCCGAGTGGAAGGGCAGCGGATTATGCCTGAAGAATATCCGGATCTTGTTGGGGTAGTCCTTTTCCAGCTTGTCGAGCGTGGCGAGCACCCGGCTGCAGAACGGGCACTGGAAGTCGGAGAACTCGACGATGGTGATGGGCGCCGAGGCTGAGCCCTTGGGCTTGCCGTCGAAGGGCACGCACTTTCGCTCGACATCGTCGCCGGCAACCGCAGCCCCCGGGGTTGCGCAGGTGAACTTCGAGGGAGCTGCGCCGCCCACGTTCCAGTGCCCACGACCGAGGAAGTACCCGCCGGTGACGGCCCCAACCGCGAGAATGAAGATGATGACTTTACGAACCATTGGATATCTCCTTCGACGCTCTCCGGAATTATCGTTCGACCCTGGAACAGGCGCTTTCGCTCGGTGCCCAGGGACAGAGTCGAACTGTCTACACACGGATTTTCAGTCCGTTGCTCTACCAGTTGAGCTACCTGGGCGAAGGTCGCTCGTCTAACACGTGTGAATCATTATCGCAAGGCACACCTATGGACAACCGGCGCCGGCCCTGGCTGATTCCCAGCCCCGGAATGCCAGGTTTGCACCAGCGGAATACATACCACTCGACCTTTCGCATTAGGCACATCATGCGGCGTATGTAACGCGCAGGCTATGGCCAACCGTCCCAAGCAGATCGCGGTATCTTCCCCGCCGGAACGGACGGTGGTATCACTTGCGTCCCCGGTTCTGCGTTCGTAGCTCAATTGGATAGAGCATCGGCCTTCGAAGCCGAGGGTTGGGGGTTCGATTCCCTCCGGACGCGCATCTTGACTTCTCCGCAAAGCCTAGGCATACATTCGCTTCCCAAAAGACTGAAAACGGGCGCATAGCTCAATTGGCAGAGCAGCGGACTCTTAATCCGTTTGTTGTAGG
>CAZBIU010000190.1:0-12993 GCA_964491625.1 uncultured Myxococcales bacterium | reverse complement strand
TCACCTGGAGGGAGCCCGTGACCGTCGCCGAGGTGCAACCCAGACCAAACAATGCCATGTCCATCTGACCAGCCACGCTTAGACAAGAGGACATCACCGTCCAGGTTCCGACCACGTCGCCTCCGTAAGCGGGCACATTGGAGCAAGATCCTCGTGCTCCGCCACTGGAACTGCCACCTGTACCCACGGCGCCGCCAGCTCCGACGATGCCCCCGATGCCAACATCCCCGCCGGTGCTAGCGATGCCGCCCGCTCGACCTGCACGACCAGCTCCGGGAATGCCGCCGCTGGCCATGTCGGCTCCCCCCATGCCGCCACCAGCACCGGCGATATATCCAGGGTTACTGACGCCAGCGCCACCGGTCCCAGGTGAGCCGCTGCTTGGGAGAGGGCCCACCACGCTGCCGCCAGCGCCACCGGCTCCCTGTGAACCGCCGCCGGGCGCATGCAATCCCGAGGGCGGCGATGAGCAGGCGCAAACTAAGGTGATGAGCAAGGCTAGACGATTCACCTTTGTCTCCTTCTCGTGAGTCGGGCGGGAACGCATGCTGGCCACAAGAAATGGGACCATGCACGGGCTTGGTACGCAAGCAGCTCGGAGCAGGCCCGTGGCCTCGCTCACGTAGACGCGCCGAATTACGCGACATCATGTCGCAGAAATCATGCGTCGATAGAGGCTGGTGACCGTGGTGGCTGCGACTTGGCTGGGCAGGATGCCCCACGCCCGACCCAGTGCGCGTGAGCGGGTTCGTGGGCACCGCCGTTTTCTGGAGGGCTGTAGCGGACTCGACCGACCGGACGCAGCTTTGGGCGTAGACCGGACCCGGAATGATCTTGTTCTCAACGCGAACCGGCGTAACATCCTGCTCGATTCGGACATGGCAGTGGAAGTCGGCCAGCTCTTTGGAAACTACCGCATGGTTCGGCTGCTCGGTGAGGGCGGCTTTGGCGAGGTGTACCTGGTCGAAAACCCGCTCATCCAGCGCCGCGCTGCCGTCAAGGTTCTGCACACCGAGTTGGCAAGGGATGCGGAGCTGGTCCGCAGGTTTCTCAACGAAGCGCGGGCGGCCAGTGCCATCCGGCATCCGAACATCATCGATGTTTTCGATGCTGGCGGCATGCCAGGGTTCAGGCCAGCTGGCTTGAATTCTGGCCTCTTCAAGAATCGAAGAATCTTATGGTGCCGGTAAGCAAGCCAACGCTGGAACGTCGAAAGGCCGAAATTTGAAACCGTGGACCCGTAGATTGTCTATCTGGGCACACAGAACCTGCCACGCATCCCGAATTCCGCGTCGCCACCTGACTGTTCGGGCGCCTGAACGGTGGCCAGGACTCCACTGGTCCGAGCCGGGTTCGGTGTCGACGGCGCGCATGCGGCAACCTCTTTGCCCATGGGAGAATCTCGTCTCTCGAATCCGGGGCTTCGTTCAACACGTCGTTTGAGCCGACCGCGCGTGGCGCAAGCCACACCGCAGCCTTCCCATGACCGCGGCCGACTCAAACGCCCATTGGCTAGCCCGCCATCGCAATTGGCGGCCAACTGAGAATGGAAGTTAGTTTCCAAGGCCAGTCGGACGACACAGGCCTGCCTGGCAGGCGTAAACGTCCGAACGTGGACAATCCGCGACCGTGGTGCACGGAACGAAACACAAGAGGTCGCTGGAGGTGAGGCCGCTTTCACAGAGGAGCCCGGCCCCGCAAGTCTCGGCGCTGCCACCCCCGCACGGCGTGCCGGCCTCTCCGCGGACATCACTTACAATCAATGCAGTATAGTCGGCCTGGCTACACCGAATCCCCTGCTGCTCAGCACCGATGACAGCCTGGCTGTAGACCGTCGCCTGCTGTCCCTGACATGCGTCCACAGCGATCACAATTGGGACTTCTTGCGCGGTTGGAAGAGGTGCGTGGAAGTCGAACGACCAGTCGTAGAGGCAAACGCCGCATGCACTGAGTTGGCACGTTGGGTTCTCGATGTGTAGCGCTAGAGAACCGTCAGAGGCCAACGCGCCATCGCCGGTCCAGCTTGCCCCGCATGCACCGTCGAAGTTGTAAAGATCAAGTTTGATCTCGTTGCTACCGATTCTCTCCCAAGCCACGCAGCGCAGTCCTTCAAGCCCCGTTTCGCTGTCGATAACCAGAAGGCCAGGATTCTTTGCCGTCGTGAGTTTTTTGCAGGCACTGCCGAGAAACGAGCCCTCAGGCGCCGAGCTGGAATCGGGGTTGAGCGATGCCGAGCCAGGGGAGCCTCCACACGCCAGGAGCACCGCCGAGAAAGACGCCACTACAACACTCGATTTGTTCATAGAGTCGACGATACTGCTCGCCGAGCCGGCTGTCGAGTGATCAGCGCCACTGTGGAGTGGACTCCGTGCTGCCCGGTCCGCACGCGACTGCCGAACGCCAACTACATTCACCCGGCGTGTAGTTGTCGTAGTTGTCCTGGGGTGGCGAGACCGGACCTGGCTTTCCCGCCGTGGACCGATGGACTTGCCCGCAAGCGCCGTCCGCTGCAATATCGTCCTCCGCAATGCGCGGTTAGGCGGGCCTGCGCCGTCCAAGCAGAAATCGAAGAAGGCGCACCCATTTGCTGCGGCGGTGCGGCACCAACACCGCTTTGCCGAATGCCTGCGATGCTTGATCGAGGGCTTCCTCGATGAGGGCATCATGAAGAGGCCGAAACACTAGCCACCACGAGAGTGTGGCTCGACCAGAGGTGGACATGGCTATTCGGTGTTCGAGCCTGCAGCCGCTACTGCTCGGTAGGGGTGTCAAGGTGAATGCATGAGTGCCGTTGAATCCTGTAGGTGCGGTGAAACCAAACGTTGCGCGACGCCCCTTCTCATACTCCAGCACCCGGTAGCGAATTGGACCGTGACCGCCTTCGGCGCCTCGCCGGAGGGGGCCGTCAAAGCGCATGGCCGGCCACGTACGCGACGGCCAAAGGCGATCGTTTGGGCTCGAAAGGGAGTCAATCAGTATGGCCGCCTCGTCTGCAGATACGGCGAGGTCACGCCGATGAACATTCAGCACATTCATGTCCGTTGCTGCTCAACGATATGCCGTTCCGCGGCGGCGCGCCAGCGCGTCCGCTGCAACGGCGTTCTATTGACAGCGCTCAGCTTGCCTTCAAGCACCCCAAGGATGTGTTTAGCCCCCGTCGACACCAGCGTCCACCGTCGCAGATGAAGTCATCCCCACGGCACCGACGTTCGTCAGGTCTGCTTCCAGAACGTCGACCTCGTAGGGGTCGCAGCTACATTGTACCGGATTATCATTAGGATGAAGCATGCTCGGGTTTCGCGTGATGGTCTGAGTGCCAGATGGACCGGTCACAACAATAGACCAGGTGTTCTGCGCGTTCGCAACTTGATAGGCGAATTCTGGACTATTGTGACCCACCGTTTTGCCGTCGCGGTCTTTGTTGCATGACCATTCTCCACCATAAAACTGGGATGTCGACCAATTGCAGGTGGCAACCACGGTGCTGTTCGTGGTCAGCCCGAGCGTGACAGTCACCGGTGGAGTAGTAGCTTGATCGAGATTTGGCAGCCTAACCAGAATAGTGGTGCAGGTGTCACACTTGCATCCGCTTGCCGCAAAGGCGACCGCGGATGCTGCCAGCGCTTGGATGAGGAACCCCAAACGCCGGGCGTTTGCGAAAGTGCGAGTCCATCGTGTGCGCGTCGTCATGTTCTTCAAGAATGCCACTGAAATCAGGGCGCACGCAAGGTTATGCTGCGGGCTTAACGAGACGAGACCACGACTGTCCAGTGAGAATGGAATGAGCAATTGTACTCGATATCTCGGTCTGGAGATTCACGCAGAAACCATCGCCGCTGCCATCGCCGAAGGGCGGGAGAAGATCCGTAGTCTGGGCAAGTTCTCAACCGCCCTGAAGCCGTGCTCAAGCTCATCGAAAGGCTGGGTGGCGGCAGGAATCTGAAGGTCTGCTACGAGGCCGGCCCCACGGGCGGCGCATTGCATTGGCAGCTCACCAAGCTGGGCATCGATTGCGAGGTCGCGGTCTGTGTGAGCCTGATGAGAGCAGGGCCTGGACACATCCATGGTGGCGGTAGGGACGTTCAAACGCTTCCGTCGGCCGACCGAGATGATGGGCTACTCCGGCTTCGTGCCGTCTGAGTATTCGAGCGGCGGACGTCGGGCTCGAAGCTCCGCAACAAGGCCAACAAGAAAGGAGAGGTTCATCAGCGTCGAGTTGTTCCCGGCAAGGACGGCGGCCTTTTCCGTGGCCGGCATCGCACCGAGCCGGAGCGACGAGGCCGCAACGAGGAGGAGAACCATGACGATAAAGAGGACAAGGCCGCCGAGCAGCCTCCAGACCGAGACCTTCCATCGCCGACGAAGCAGCCCGACAAAGCCACGGACGACGAGGAACGCCGATCCAGCAAGCAAGAAGCCGAGTCCTGTTCTAATTGCGAGAAGCATGGTGGTCCGCCCGCCGATTTCCCGTTCAGCGGCGACACCGTCGCACGAACGGTTGGTAGATGTTACACCAATTTCTCTTCGGCGACTGCGCTGCAACGGCTAATGGCGGCAGGTCGGCGCTCTTGACGGAAGCTCTCCGGCAGCTTGTCCCGGATGAGCCAAAACTGGAGTGTCCTAAAAGCTCACGGCTACTTCCTTCCGCCAGCGGCGGTACGCCCACGCGCTGGCGAACCCACCGAGAACAAACGATGCTAGCAGCGCGGCCGATAGAGCGAGAGCATCGGCTTCATTGACGAAGGCGGAAAGGACGTACCGGTCGAACCACGGAAACATCGCCATCGGGGCGATGAAACCCCCTTGCGCTGCAAGAATGGCGAAGATCAACGGTAGCCAACTTCTCTGAGTCGGGCCAGCAAGCAACTCTCCGACCAGCCACGTTGCGGCTGCCGAAACTGGCATTGCTACGATGATTCCAAGCAGGGCAGCCTCCTGGGACGCCGGTGTCACCTCTGGGCTGAGGACCATGAGTGTCAACAGAATCAACAGCCCGCCAAGGACGCCGGCACCGTATTCGAACGCTCGTTCCGCCCGCCCACGTGTCAAAGGAGCGCGGCGCCGACCACCTGTTAAGCGGATGACGATACCCATGGCGAAAGCTCCAAGAATCACGGAAATGACCAGTCCAAGGGCAACGAATCCCATCAGGATGACTCCTACCTGGGAACCGCGTCACGACACTGGGTTGCTTGGAGGATTGTTGCCATCGTGAACGTCCGTCAACGCTTTGCCGTTAAGCTACAAGCCCGCCGCCGAGCCGGTGCATCGATTCTACACGATATCCCTGCGGCGGGATTGCCGGCTGCAACCGCTTCATGGGCGGCGCTTCACCATCGTCCTCACGCTACGAGTAAGCAGGAACCGGCTTGAGAAATGGGATGAAGGCGCGGAATGCCTGGTCCTTGACCCGGATCCGGGCTATTCCGCCACCGAGGCTGAACGTGTGGGATTGCATCCAGAGGACGCGCCGACTCGATACCAGCTCTACCTCGGCCCACGGGAGAAGGACGGGCGGGCGCCAGAATCGGAACAGCCATATGGCACGCATATGGAGTCCTTCGGATGTCGGGATCAGCAGGGTGGCGTGGCGCTCGCGAACGATACCGATGGCGAGGTCCATTAACGCCTTTCGCAGTACCACTGCCGGGGCCGCGCGGCGGCCACGGAAATTCTGATGAGCCGCGCGGCCCCGGCTCGGCAAACCTCGACCAAGAGTTGACAGGCCTTCGTCCGTCTGCAACGGCTTATTCGACGGCGCGCCGCCAGAACACCTGAACGCGGCGGAAATTCGTCGTTTGATTTCGGTGAACGCGACCCGACGTCTGTCCCGAATCAAGCGAGCAAATGCCACTGGGTGTATCATGGCCTTCAAGGAGGCAGATGAAGGCTCCCACGATGTACGAGCGCGAGCAGGAGGCAATGCGCCGAGTGCTGCAATTGCTTGCCCAATTGCGTGCCCCTTGGAGGGCGCATGGGGTGAGCGTTCGCCGCTTCGATGTGAGCGTGAAACAGCTTAGATCCGCGTTGAATGTGCATGGACAGGAGGCAATCCTCACGCGCGCCTATACGAAGATCGACTTTCTCCTGAAGACCGCCGTGAAACGGTCGGGGCTTTCCCTCGCGGAGAGTTTGGATTTGGATGCTCTCTCCTGTGAAGTGCTTGCTTTGCGGGAAGGGCGCGCGTTATCGGTGCCGAAGCGTGATCAAGCTCAAGTGGACGCGCGACAATTCTTGAAGGCGGAATGCGAAGGATGTGGCGGCGTTGATAATCTCGATGCCCACCACGAGGACCACGACTGGCGCAACAACATCCCACGCAACGTCAGAACCCTTTGCCATGACTGCCACGTGAAGGCGCACAGGGCGCAGGGCGGGTTCATAAATTCCTGTGGTGCTGTACTTCCAGCGAAATCCGCCGAGGAGCTACAAGAGGCGGCTAACTGGATGGTGAAGAAGATCCTCCAAGACCTGAAGGAATTCCACGCTTGGGTTTCCGGTGAAGAGGTTCCCAGGTTATGTACTCGACGGAACAGCGGTTGGTATTTCAGCCAAGCGAAAAGCCGATTCAGCATTTTGATTTGGCAGAATGGTGACTTTGATTTCTATACAAAAAGAGCGTTGAAAGAGGCTGGAATCGAAGACTACAAAATGCTCGTCATAAAGCTCGTTCAGCGTTTTTGGCAAGAAAACGAGTACGTGCCGGACTAAGGTAGTGGCACGTGGCGGCGCCCAGACCTACCACGTCCATCGTCCGTCGAACGCCTTGCCGTTAAGCGGCGGGCGGCCGTCTACGGCCGACCGTTTGCTTCAACGGCTTTAGACGCCACCTCACCGCCCCAGCCGCTGACGTCGAGAAATACGTTCACCACCCTTCGCTGCTGGCGGCCCTTGGGAAGCCCCAATGTCATGCGAACGACTGAGCTCGCCGCTTCCCACTCTCTCCCTGTCATGGGGCCGTCTTGCTCAACATCGTTCAGGAAGTATAGAAATATCAAGACGGCGTGAACCTTGTTGATCGTACTCAAGTAGTAGAGGTGGGCCAATCGGTTGGCGTACTGGTAGAAGGGGCGCATCCAATCGAAGCCTTCCGCGACTCCAAGGTACGCCTTCGTTTGGTCGAGAGACTTCTTGATGAGACCCAAGCTCTTCGGGTTCGTTGCGGTGCAAACGGAGTTCAGTTCCAGAATGTGTGACTTCGCCTCTACGAGGATGAGTTCGCCACGATCGGTGCGGCCAAGGGCGTCCCATTGCGGACCGTTCGCCGGCCAGAACCTATCGAGCGGCAGCGGAAGCGACGCCGGATCCAACCCGAGCAGACGAAGAAATCCCTCATCGCGATACTCGGCATAGCCGTCGCTCCGAAGCGGCGAGAGCCAGTCGATGTTGGAGCTTGTTAGGGCAACTGTTGATATCGCTTCATTGAGTTCCCTACCATGATGTTCGACAGCGGACTGCATCCACCGCAGGCTTCCCTTCCTGCCGATCTTCTGCGGAACGCGATTCATCGATTTCTCCTCGTGTGCGTCTAATGCGCATTCAGCGGCGGCGCGCAAGCGCCGTCCGCTGCAATGCGCGGTTAGACCGCAGCGTCGCCGTTCCCACGGACTTCCATCACCCGCGGCTACTTTCGTGGGCGCTTCGAGGCGAGTTCTCGGCCCGCGAGGATTTCCCAGACCTTGTATGCCGGCACGACCGCGGCGATTCCCATGTTCGACTGCGAAGCCGCTATGCGGGCGGTGTCCACCGCCTTGATGGGCTCTACATCTAAGAAGGTCCCGCTCATGACACCGGCCAGTTTTACGACCGGGGGGCCAACCACCAGCGATCCGGGTTGCCTGTCTGCCCCAAGGTAGAAGAACACAGGTGATCCGCTGTTGCCGCCGTATGATGCAGTCTCAAGGAGGTAGAGGTCGGCGTCGTAGTCGCCAAATCTGACCTTCTCGTCGGTGATAAGTGCTACACGTCCGAATCGGACAACTGGATAGTTTCGCCGGGCACCGGTGTAGGGCGCAAATAGGCCGGTGAAGAACACCTCTGAGCCTTCCGCGATGCCCAATTGCTTGAAGTCCTGCGGAGATGTTAGGAACTCCTGCCCAAGGATCTTGAAGTCAAAACGCTTCTCGTCGGGCAGGGCTGGGATGACGGCGACGTCGGCGGTCCTGTCCGTGGGATGCATAAACACGGTTCGTCGTGCTCCGTCCGTAACAATGGGGACCGGGAACATCTCTGATCCACCCGCACGGGTATTGAGTCGAAGAAAGATCCGCGGGAGCCACGCCTTCCGGTCAGGCGTTTGCAGGACGTGCTTGGCCGTCACGAGGTAGCCGAATGCCCTGTCGGGACTGGTTTCGTCCTTCACGCCGACGAAGAAGGCGGTTCCCCACGGCTGGAACGTCCCCGGCTCTTTGCCGGGGACGAAGACAAAGGCGATAACGCTCTTCACCTCAGTTGGAATGGGGCCGGCGTGAACAGGCCGTGGTCGCAGAGCGAATGCTACGAGCACAACCAGGAACGTAGTCTGCAGAACGCGCTTCATGGCAACCTCCCTGTCGGTCTAACATACCAATAAGCTGCGAGCGCGAACAATACCGCAGTTCGTGGTGGCGGGCTTTCCTGGCACAGGCTGTCCGGAAACCGGCGCAGTTTCATGGGGTTGGCGGTTGATGCTGAAGGCCCGCGCTCCATGGGCCGCTTCGTAAGCAGGATTCCGTCCGCGTCTTGCCGCTTCGTAAGCACGAAGCTGCCATCGCTCAGCCCCTTGATGCCACCGAATCTCCCGGAGCGGCGAGTGTCGTCGCCACCTCCACGAAACCGGCATGCACCAAACCGGTGCCGCGCGTGTCGCCAGCATCCATGGTCACGCACGCGTGGACGCACCGAATTGTGCGACATCATGTCGCAGAATTCATGCGGCTGTGAGTGCGGCAGACCGTGTCTGCCAAGAATGCGTGGTGTGAACCGGCAGATGGTGATCTTGCCGGGGGGCACCCCCCAATAGCTCCCCAGAATTTTTTCCGCCGAACTTCGCGGACGCGAAGACATCAGGGCTCGGCCACCCTGTCCTCGGAGTCACCGAGTTCGAAGTCCGTGTGCCGTCGTAAGTCGCGAGAACGAATTATCCAGGAGCGCCTCCTTCATTTCAGCCCCTGGCACGCGAGCCACTCTGGGCACCGCGACCAAAGGGGACCCACTTCCCGTAGCTTGTTGGGCTCGCAATATCGCTCACCATGGTCCCCAATGTTCCGCAGGCGTGGCGGTCAAGCCGGACCTGTACCAAACGGAGAGACCCTACTGGACCGACACCGAGAAGCTGTAGTTGTCGTAGGGCAGCCCACCGGTGCGAAGCTCGTCGCCCGCCTGAATTGCATAGAGGTACCAGGAATTTTTGATGTAGCCCCTGGAAGCCGCGTCCTTGAAGAAGGCCACCAGGTCTAGGTTGGTGACAGACGTAACCATCGGGCCTTGAATCATGTAGGCCAGGTAGGTCCAGCCGTTGCCGCTCGAACCTTGCGGGGCCACCCAAACATCCCAGGTGTGCCCGTCCAGGCTCGCCGTGCCCACGTGCTGTTGCCAACCGCTGACGTTCTGGTAGTCCAGCCAAATCATGAGCTCGGCTCCATTGGAAAAACCTCCGAACCCGCAGGTGTCGTCTGGGCAAAACCAGATGTCGTAGGCCACGTCATACTGATCGCTGGAAATACCTCCCACGCTGAAGGCCCAGCTACTCGTCACGGTGCTGAGCGAGCTTACCGGCTTGGGAAGCACGCTGCCAGGACTGCAGGTTCCGAAGGAGCAGCCGTAAAGCACGTTGGGGTAGGAAGCCACGGTGTTGCCGCAGTTTGGGAATTTGGTCACCGTGAAAGCGCCGGTCTCATCGTTGATAGCCATGCACTGGGTTCCCGGACAGCTCCCCTGATTCCAGAAGTTGGTCTCCACGGCGTACGACCCAACCGGCACGGTTGTGTATTGGTCGCAGGTGTCGACCGTCACGCTCTGTGGCCAGGCCGTGTTGAACCCGCCAGAGCCGCCCGCGGAAATCGAGCTGGCTCCTGCCGCGCCCGAGAAGGTATCGGGTACGCCTCCGACGCCTCCCTGGCCTACTACGCCACCCGTGCCAGCGGTGACCGCGGGATTCGAACCGGGCTGGTCGAGCGGTGTCTGCAGGCCGCATTCCGTTGCGAACGGAAGCAAGGAAATGAGGAAGAAGCTTCGGTGATTCATCATGGAAGTCACTTGGTGAAGGCGCACGACCACAGCAGGGCCAAGCGAACGATAACCGGTCCTGAAGAAATCTGGAACACCAGAGGCCCCTGGTCCTTCACCCTCGCCGCTGGTTCTGCTGGGGCCGAATGATAGTCAGAACATGACGCATTCCAGCGACTACGGTAGGTGCTGAGCGGTGTCAATTGCTGACCGCTATAGAGGATTTGCAACTTTGCGAACGAAAAACTGACTTTCCGCGGGAGGGCGACGTCTTCAGGTTTGGGAAGCCAGGGTAGTCCTGGGTCAAGTCGGACTTGCCACGCACCCCCAAAGGCTTCCCTTTGCCGCGGTACAGAGGGAACATCATACTACTATAGATAGTGCTGGGTGTTCCCACGGCTGCGCGGTGATGGAAGATAACCTGTCTGTTTGGGCGGCGTGGCTAGTCCGACTGGTCCCGAGGGAGCATGATTGCAGGCCTCGGTTCTTCCGGGCAGGTGGGACTTTGCTATCTCGATATTCGTACCTGCCTGGGTCGCGCTAGAAGTAGACCCAACTGTCCGGGCGACCGGACAGTTAATCGGTGCGCTCGGAGGTTGTCGCGGTACCAGCCAGCACAGCGAGGGGGCCAGTATCAAAGCACCATGCCGCACGGGATGCAGGCCCAGGGCCCGCCGGGTTGGTGAGTGCATGCGCTGTCTCCCGTGCACTCGCAATCATTCTTACAGGTGTCGTCGGCCGTATGGCAGAAGTAGCCCGCACCACAACTCTGGCTGCACGAACAGGGCACCTCTGTAGATCCCGCGTAGCATTTCGTTCCGGTGCCACAGACCATGGTGCACATTCGAATGCAGCCGCCGAGCTGGCTCGGTGAGCAGTAGCCTCCGGGCCCGCAATCGTCGTCAATGCGGCAGTTGCTGAGGCTGAGGCAAGCGTTGCTGTCGGTGCTCGACGCCGAGTCACGGCACTCGCAAGGCACGTTACCCGCGCAGTCCGAGTCCTGGAAGCAGTCGTCGTAGGAGCACGTCATGAAGCAGCCTCGAAGCGGAAGACACCTCCCATTTGTACCCGCGGTACAGTCTGAGTCTTGCTGACAGTCTCCCGCGGGAGGCGGGCCGCCATCGGGAGCGCACATCGCTGGAACGCCTCCAGGTGCGCGGTCGTTCGGACAGGCTGGACCTTCCGTGGAGCGGTGGTTCTGGGGCGCACTGGTTCCGCAGGTCTGTATGTCGGAAGCGCCATCCGCGGATCCAGCCTCGCCACCTCCGCCATCGTGGGTGCTGGCCGGGAGGCCTTTACTTGAGGCACAGGCAGTGGCCCAGGTGCACGCCGCAAGGGCGAGCGCGACCAGGCAACCGCGTGGCTGATTCGAACCTGCCATGCCCCTAACGATACGTCTCCTGGGGGGAGCCGACCACGGAAACTCCGGTCGGTGGCTTGCAGGAGTGATCTGGGTCCACCTGCCACCGCGGATGCTCACAGGGCTGTCGCCTGTCAAGACGGCGGGCGACCTACCAATCCTACCTGGCCATCTTTGCTCGGCCCTTCGTTACCCGCACTCTCGGCCGCCCCGGTCCAGCCTGCATCGTACGCGGCGTACGAAAAAGCTCAGCCACAGGTACGCCGAACACGGCGGCAATCTTCACGAGGGACCTGACGGTCAGATTCTCCCCGCCTCCTTCGATACGCTGGAGATACTTCAGCGTGAAACCGAGGCGCTCTGCCTGCTGCTCCTGGGTGAGCCCGGCCTTGGCACGCAGCTCGGCCACACGTCTGCCGACGTTCTTGACAGTGTCGTCGATGTCGCGGGAACGCACACATCAGACGCTGCGCTGGCGGCTTCTTGCATAACACCCACTGATATGTTGGTATTAGTGTTGGCCAGGGAGTCTGGTCGGCTGCCATCGGAGAAGTCATGGACGTGCACGGTGAAAATGCCAGCCCGAAATGGGGATAAGGAATTTGGAGGAAACCCATGACCAAACGGCTCTGTCTTCTGTGCACCATGTTCGCGGCTTGCTCGTCCACCAGTACCGGCCCTGGCGCCAAGAGCACCGACGCCGCAGCCGACACAAACCGTTCCCAATCCGACGCCGACATCGCAGACCCGTGCAACGGTTTGTGCGGATTAGGCACAACATGCGTGGAGGGAACCTGCGTCGGGAACACCGGTCCTGAGCCCCAAGCGGCGCCTGAACCAGACGGGAAAGAATCTGGGCCAGAACCACAGCCAAGCGTCGAGCCCAGGGCAGAGGCATCTGGTCAAGAGCCCGGGCCTGAGATAGGTCCCGAACCCCAGCAAGGCCCAGAGTCGCAGGAAGGACCGGAGCCTGCACCAGAGCCGGGCCCTGATAGCGGGGTGACGATTCCCGACGCCGCTCCTATCTGTGGAACCCTCGGCCAGCTATGCTGTCGTATGCACGATGATGGTGGCGCGATTATCGCAGGAGGAAGGTGCGACGACGGCTCGGTTTGCACAGCGGTGTCTAAGTCCTGCGGTACTGGAGTGATATGCATAAGTTCCTACTGCCTAGCCCCAACGGACAGCGGTGCGACGCCTGACGGTGAGGGAGCGATTCCTGACGCCGGCCCTACCTGCGGTCTCCTTGGCCAGGCTTGCTGTGCAAACCACGTCTGCAGCGTCGGTCTGACTTGCTCCGGGCAAAACTGTGTCGTTCCGGACGGTGGAGCTGCGCAACCCGACAGCGACTTGGCACCATCCGATGGTGGAGTGAGCTTGCCCCGAATCCGTGGACACCTGGTTTAAGCGGCCAGCGCCCGATTGCG
>CAZBIU010000189.1:0-13013 GCA_964491625.1 uncultured Myxococcales bacterium | reverse complement strand
GAAGAGGGACAGTATGTCGTCCTTGCGCTGCACCTCGCGCTGGTCGAGCACCTCTCGCCCCTGTCCGCGACCGATCTCTTTGCCGGTAGCGAGGGCATGGCCTACGGCGGAATCGTCGGCGCGCTGGCGCCGACTTTGGCAGATGCGGATTGGGGCGGCTGGCAGCGCGGCACCGAGGGCGGCTTGCTGCTGGGCGCAGGCGCAGGTGCGCTGGCCGGCGCGGCCATCGGCCACATGGCGGGCACCCAACCAGAGACTGTCGCGGTGAGCTCGACCGGCGCCCTCTTGGGGCTCGGCATGGGAACCGGAGCCGGCTTGCTCTGGCCCACCGACTATTCCAAACCCAGCCGCATCGGCGCGGTTACTGGCATCTCGGCCGGACTTGTGGCATCGCTGCTGCTCGACAAGCCGCTGCAACTCGACGAAGGATTGGGCGAGTCGGCAGCCGGGCTTGGCGCGGTCGGCGGCGGCCTCGGTGTCGCGGAAGGTATCCTGCTGGCGGGCCTCGTCGATCCGTCGGGGCAAGTCACCAAGCTCTCGAACCGTCAGGTTTTCGGGGGCGCGCTGCTGGGAGGATCGGCCGGGCTTGCGTCAGGCCTGATCTTGTCGAAGTACTACACGCCAGACGCGCGCGATCTCGGCGTCACCGTCGGTGGAACCATACTGGGCGGGCTTTTCGGCCGCGGTCTGGTCATGACCGCAGCTGCGAACGGCGGACAGCGCGACGCCGCGGGCACTTTGGCCGGCGCGCTGGCGGGCAGTGCGGTCGGCGCCATCACCGAGCACCTTTCACCGCTCGGTAACCTCGACCTGGTGGCGGGCGCCGAGGGCGCGGCGGTCGGCGGCGTGGTGGGCGCCTTGGCACCGACCCTCGGGGACAAACAGTGGGGCGGATGGCAGCGAGGCAGCGAGGGCGGACTGCTGGTCGGTCTTGGCGGCGGGAGCATGCTCGCGGCCGGGCTGGCGCACGGAACCGGCGCGACCGGCCGGACCCTCGGGCTCGGCATGGCGGGCGCTCTCGACGGTGCCATCACCGGCGCGGGGGTCGGGCTCCTGGCAGATGGCGACGTCTCCAGCACGCAGGGCGCGCGCGTAGGCGTGGTGGCGGGCGCTGCCTTTGGACTTGCCATCGGTCTTGGGCTTTGGCCCCGCGTCGACTTCGACAGCGACAGCCTGCTCCTCATCTCGGCCACCTCCGCGGTTGGCGGCTGGACCGGCGCGTGGGCGCCGCTGCTCGGGCACCGCACCCTCGACGACGTGAGCGGAAGCAAGGTCCGCGGTGGGCTCTTGGCGGGCGCGGGCGGCGCTTCCATCTTGGCTACCGCGTTCGCGCCGTCGCTGCATGTGGATCGCGATCTGCTCGGCGACGCGCTCCTGGTCGATGCGGTCTTCTCGGGCGCCGGCGCGGGTGCGGGCGCGCTCGCGAGCCGGCGCGCGGATGCACCGGTGTGGGGCATGCTGGGCGCTGGCACAGCCGGGCTTCTGCTGGGAGGCGTTCTGCACGACACTATCGACCTCGAAGAGAGCCGCGGGTTGGTGGCGTTTGCGGGCATCGAAGGCGTGTGGGCCGGGGCGTGGCTGCCGTATCTTCTACGCCCGTCGAACGACGTGAGGTCTTCCGACGAAGTCGCTGGCCTGGCTGCGGGCGGCTTGGGTGCGGCTGGTCTGGCGCTCTTGGCCGGCTCGGTCGGCGAGCCCGGCGGTCAGCGGCTTGGCATGGCGGGCGTCGGCAGCGCGATCGGAGCGTCCCTGGCAGGCGGATCGGTGCTGCTCGCCAACGACCTGCACGACCAGCGCGGGGTTGGCATCATGCTCGGCGGAACTGCCGTCGGGCTGGGTCTGGGCGCGCTGGTGTCGCCGTACGCGCCGCTCGACGGCAGCCTGGGCTTGCACATGCTGGGCGGTGCGGGGCTTGGCGCGGCCGAAGGTCTGGCTTTTGCGTGGGCCGGTCGAGGGACGAGCCGAAGCGAATTCGGTGGCTCGGCCCTGGTCGGCGCGGGCGTGGGCGCCACCTTGGGCCTGGCAGCCAGCGGCGATGCGGACGGGCTCAATATGCAGCAAGCCCTGGTGGCCAGCGGTTTCTCGGCGTGGGGCGGTTGGATCGGATCGTTTTCGGGCGCGTTCGCCAACCGCGACTCGCACGAGGTGGTGCTGGGCGGGCTGGCCGCAGCGAACCTGGGTTTTCTCGCCGGCTACGGCGCCTTGAAATACGACCTGGTCGAACCGCGCGACTTCGCGTGGTTGAGCCTGGCGGGCGCGCTGGGAACCGCGCTCGGCGGCGGCGTGGGCGCGGCCTTGTCGAGTCAATCGGATCCACGCCCTGTGCTGGCCGGTTTGGCGGCGGGGCCGGTGGTGGGCATCGCCACCGGCTCGGTCGTTGTGCCTTGGCTGCGTCGAAAAGCCGCGGTCGCGTATCTGCGCGCGCCGGAAGTGGCGGGCGTACGCTTTGACTTGTCGGCGCAGGATGACGGCAGACAGCGCGACTCTACCGACGTGCTCGCAGAAGCCAAGCCGTCAACCATCCTCGCCGGCCTGAAGCTGGCCCACAAGCACCTCTTCGACGTCAGCAACTGGACCCCGGTCGTGGGCGCCCTACCGCCCCAGCCCGGCGATCCGAACCCGGCCCCCTTCTTCATGGGCGTGTCGGGCGGACTTCGGTAGCTCTACTTCCCGAGCTGCACGGACTTGGAGGTGCCGTTGATCTCGAAGGTGAGGTTCTTGATCGTGGCCGAGCCCGTGGTGTTGTCGTCGACCTCGGTACCGACTTCGATACGGGTCAGCCACATGTCACTGCTGAAGCTGCCGAGCGCAGAGTTGGTGGAGCTGGCGTAGTTCGACATGACCCAATCTAACAGCGCCTTGATGTCGACCTTTCCGGAGAAGTTGTCCGTGGCACCGGGGCCGTAGTTGAAATTGAAGAACCGCCACCGGTTGTTGGCCCACGTGTCGCTTTGGTGACAGAGTGCCAACGAGAGGCCGGCGGTCACCGTCTTGTTCACGTTACATGGATAGCCGGAGTTCCGGGAGCTATTCCAGCCCAGGAAAGAGATGATTTCGGCGTAGGCGACGGAGCTCGATCCCGTGCTCGTGCGCGGATCCACCTTGCTGATCCAGAACTCGAAGTTGGTGTCGTAATAGGTCGGGCTCGAGTACGAGCTATTGAACGAGTCGATGTTCAGACTCGCACTGGTGAGGTTCTTGATCTGGATGGGCAGAAGGGTGGTGGAGGAACACGCCGGACTGGTCAGATCGGCTGTGTCCCCGGTGCCGAAAGGCGCAACTCCGAACTCGACTTCAGGGTAATCCGGACTGCCGTGGGTGCTATCACACGATTTACGGGTGAAGTCGTAGCCCAGCAACCCGTCGGAGGTGATCTTCACCGTCTGGACAGTCGAGCTGCAGCCCTTTGCGTCCGAGCCCCAACGGTTGTTGATGAGGCGCATGTCGCCCAGGTTGAGGTACTGCTTGGACGTGCTGGTGGAGTCGCCGGCCTTGGCGAGCGCTTGCCCGAGGCAGTCGGTGGTTGGTGCGGCGCTGGTTCCGCCCGTCGATACCGTACCGCCCGCGGACGTCGTGCCCCCCGCGGACGTCGTCCCGCCAGCCGACGTAACACCACCTGCGGACGTCGTCCCGCCGGTGACCTTCGTGCCGCCGGTCGAAGTCATTCCACCATTGGATGTCGAACCGCCTACGGACGGCGTCCCGCCGCTCGGTTTCGAACCACCGGTCGAGGTCGAGCCGCCCGCAGACGTGGTCCCGCCACCGGACGTCGCCCCTCCGGGCGCTTTCGATCCACCTGTCGAGGTCGTACCGCCCGCAGACGTGGTCCCGCCGCCGGACGTCGCCCCGCCCACGGAGGTCGCGCCGCTTTGCGGTGTGGCACCGCCGCTCCCGCCAACGCCGGTGCCAACCGAGGTCGAACCGCCCGCTGAAGTCGCGCCGCCGGCCTCGGAGCCGCCCTCTGCCGATCCGGCCGTGCCCCCATTCCCGCCACCGCAATGAGCCAACAACAACGACATCGCGAGGCAGGCGCCAAAACAGATGATTCTCGATTTGGGCATTCTTTCTCCTTGGGGACGACGGTTGGGGCACTGGCCCTGGGGTAGAACCCTATCAATTCTCTCCAACAATCGATCATGTGTAAGTGGGCAAGGATCCTCCTGTCCATGGTGTTTTTGTGTCGGACGGGACGGAGGTGCTCCGCCAGGCGGCCGGCTAGCCTTGCGGCATCCCTACCCCTTGACCTCGCGGCAGCCACAAGTGAAGGTGACCTCACAGCGGGGAGACGAACACGTTTGCTTTCTGACAACACCCACGGTTTCCTGGCCCGAGGCCTCGCGAAGGTCCAATGATTGCGCGCGAGCAAAGTGCGGTCCGCAACGTAGGCGTGCTGCTCGCCCTGCGCGGTTTCCAGGTTGCGGGTGGACTGGTGTTCGCAGCGGTGGTTCCGCGCCTGATGGGGCCCAAGGGCTACGGCCAAGTTTCGCTGCTGGTGGCGCTCAGCATGTGGTTCACCATGGCCGCCAGCTTGGGCTTCACCGAGGTGTTGGGTCGGCAGGTGCCGCGTCTCATGCAGTCGGGCGGGATGGAGGCCCTGCGCGACTTCGTGTCACGCCTGCTGGCGATCCGTTCGGCGATTGGGCTCTGCTCGGCGGGCGCATACCTTGCGGTGACGATCTTCTGGCTGCGCGACCTCGACAAGACCGCAATGGTCCTCTTGTCCCTCGCCGCGTGCGTGCGTGCGCCATCGGCCCTTTTCTTCTCGCTTCACCTCGGCCTGAACCGGGCCGATCGCTGGGGGATCGCCGATATCGTGCGGCAGTGGGGGTACATGGTGCTCATGCTGCCCGGCTTTCTGCTGGGTGGCCTGCGGGGCGCCGCGCTGGGCGTTCTGATCTTGGAGCTGGCGGTGTTCGCGCTCGGCTTTTTCGGCACCCGAGCCTGTTTCGCATGGTCGGGATTCCGCCTCAGCTTCGCCGGGATGGCGCCAGTGCTGCGCTTTGGACTGGTGTTCTACGCGTGCGATCTGGTGTCGGCCGCGCTCGAACGCAGCGCCGATGTCTTGCTGCGCGCCATGGCGGGCGACTACGCCCAGATTGGATTCTTCCGCGTGGCCTATTCGGCCTACTCGACCATCGCAGTCGGGATTCCGCGCATCGCCCTGGCGTTCATGCCGCTTCTGACCATGCTGTGCCTGGAAGGAAATCGAACCGCCATGCGGGAGTGGCTCGAACGGTTGCTCAAATGGCTGGCGGTGGGGGGCATGGTGGTAGTTCTTGGCGCCACCTTGGTCGGCAACGACCTGGTGCCACTGGTTCTGGGGCGCGCGTATGCGCCGGTTGCGGCCAACCTGACCGCATTGTCGGTCGCGCTCTTGGGGCTGTCGCTCACCAGCGTGGCCAACCTGGCTGCGCTGACCTTCGATCGGCCGGCCATGGCCCTGATCACGGCGCTGGCCCGGCTTGCCGCCTTCTGGCTTTTCGGCGTGCTTCTGGTAGGTCGATTCGGCAGCTTGGGAGCAAGCGTTTCGGCTCTCGGCGCGTTGCTGGTGCAGGCGGGCGTCTTCACCGTGGCCATGCGGCGGGTGGCCGGGTATTCGCTCGGGCAATGGCTGCTGGTGGTGGCGCTGGGTGCGGTGTTCCTGCCGCTAAGGCTGATCCACGGCTCGGCCTATCTTCACGCCGCGCTCCTCTGTGTGGCAATCGCTGGCTATGCCGGCCTTCTCTTCTGGTTCCGCCTGGTCACCGTCGAAGAGCTGCGGGCGGCGAAGCGGGCGCTCGGACGGCGAAGCTCGGGCGATTCGAGTAAGTCCCGTGATCCCGAGGACCGTGCATGCGCCTCTCCGTGATAGTTCCGGTCTACAACGGAGGCGACGGTCTCGGCCGCTGCCTTCTGGGATTGGCCGCCTCGCTTCGGCCCGCCGACGAGGTCATCCTAGTCGACGACTGCTCAACCGACGGTTCGCCGGACATCGCCGCCGCACACGGCGCACGCGTGCTTTCGACCGAGAATGGACCGCGCGGCCCGGCCCACGCTCGCAACCGCGGGGCCAAGGTGGCCACCGGTGACGTGCTGGTGTTCGTCGATGCGGACGTTGTGGTGCACGCCGACACCCTCGGCCGCATGGAGGCGATTCTTGCCGGCGAGCCCGACGTGCAAGCTCTGTTCGGGAGCTACGACGACCACCCGCCCGGGCCTGGCCTGGCAAGCCGCTACAAGAACCTACAACATCACTATGTCCACCAACGCGGCAACCGCGAAGCCGGCACGTTCTGGGCCGGATGCGGTGCCGTCCGGCGCGCGACCTTTCTCGCGGCGGGCGGCTTCGATGAGGCCTATCGCCGGCCTAGCATTGAGGACATCGAGCTTGGCACGCGCTTGGGGCAGGCCGGTCATCGCATCTTGCTTTGCCCCGAGGTGCAGGCGACCCATCTCAAGCACTGGAGCTTGCTGGGACTTTGGCGTACGGACATCTGGGCTCGCGCCATACCTTGGACGCGCCTGATCCTGCGGCAAACAGGCGTACCGTCCGACCTCAACCTCTCCTGGAAAAGCCGCGTCGCTGCGCTGGTCGCCTGGATGCTGGTGAGCTTCGGCGTGCTTTCTCTGGTGGGACTTCTTGCCGGTGCGACCGGTCTTGCGGCATGGTCAAGCGCCCTTCTGCTTGTGTGCGCCGGGATCGCCCTCGCGCTCAACGGCGACCTCTACTTGTTCTTCTTCCGACACGAAGGCGTCTTCTTTGCCCTCGGGGCCGTGTTGTTACACTGGGCCTACCTTCTCTACAGCAGTGCAATCTTTGCAGCGCTTTCCGCCGCGCACTGGCTGCGGTCGTTGCTGAGGCCTTCGCATGAACAAACGAACCGATAGACGCGCGGACCGTCGCCGGCGCGAACCAGGCCCAACCTCGGGCGGCGAGCGCGCGACCTCGATCGGACGCCTCGGGCGCGTGCTCCACCACCCTGCGACACAGGCGGCGCTGATCTTTTCGGTCCTGCTGTTTGCCTATCTGGTCAATGGCGACATCCTGCCCGGGCAAGACGGCACCGCCAACGTCCGCCTGGCCGGCAAGCTGGTTTCCAAGGGCAAACTCGTCTTCACCCCCGACGACGATCCATTCATGTTCGAATGGCAGCTCAAGACCCCCGAGGGCAATCGGCCCGCGACCTTCCGGTCGTGGTGGTCGCGACACCAGGGCCAGCCCATTCGCCGCGCCTACGAGCGAGGTGATCTCTTCGATCCCCAACCCTACTACTACCTGATACCGACCCGTTTTCCCGGGGTCTACGCCGACAAGTACGGCCTTGGCGCTGGGCTTTTCGCCGCGCCCTTCGTAGCCGCGGTCTATCCCTTTGCGCGCGACCTGTACGAGAGGCCGTCGGCCTCGCTGCTCTGGTACGCCGCCAAGGTCGCGACGGCGTCGGCGGTTGCCGGAAGCGCGGTTTTCCTGTTTCTCGCCGCGCTGGCCTTCGTGCGCCCGTCGACGGCGGCGGGGTTGGCGTTGGCCTACGGCCTCGGCACTTGCGTGTGGAGCGCGAGCAGCCAGACGCTGTGGCAACACGGACCGACCGAATTCTTCCTGGCGCTCGGGACCTTCTTTCTTTTGCGAGAGAATCGAGCCCGCTCGGCGCCGTGGGTGGGCCTTTCGTACATGCTTGCCTTCGCGTGCCGTCCCACCTCGGCGCTGGCCCTCGCCGCGGCTGGCGTCTACTACTTGGCTCGCGACCGGCGCGCATTCTTGGGCTTTGCGCTTGGGTGTCTGCCCGTGGCGGTCTTACTTTCCATCTACAACCTGCACTACTTCGGCAGGCTGCTGGTGTTGGGTCAACTAAGCGGAGAGCACGAGCACGCGGTCCTGGGCGCCGCTGCGCATGCGGCAAACACCACGCCCCCCGCGCGGAACATCTTCGGCACGTCGCTTCTGACCGGGCTTGCCGGCATCCTCATCAGCCCGTCGCGCGGTCTGTTGGTATTTTCGCCCGCGGTTGGATTCGCGGCCTGGGGCATTGTTCGGATCTGGCGTGATCGCGCTTGGTGGGCGCTGCGGGAGGTGTCGATAGCAGCCGCGGCCATGTGCCTGGTGGTGGCGCGCTGGTACGGATGGTGGGGCGGGTGGTGCTACGGATATCGGCTGATCATGGACGCCGTCACCCTGCTCGCCTTCCTGATGATCCCGGTGGCCGAGGACATCCGCCGCCGGCGCGTCTTGCGGATCACCTTCGCGGCGTGTTTATCCTGGGGAATCGTGGTGCAGGTGGTGGGGGCGTTCGCCTACGACGTGGTGGGCTGGAACAACCGATCGTTCGTCGAGGTCACTGTGCCGGGAAGCCAACCGTTGCGCTTCGCCGACCCCAATGAAGCCAACCGGGAAGCCTGGGCCCGGCACGGTTCGACCGAGGAAGTCCATCTGGATGTGAATTCCCGACCGGGACGCCATCGCATCTGGTCGGTTCGCGACAACGAGATTCTCTACTACATCCAACACTTCAGCGAAGCGCGCAGTCTCAAGCAGATGGCCATCGAGCAGTTCCTGCGCGACCGAGGTTAGAATTACCTGGAGGAGAGACCATGCTGAAAGGAATTTCTCCGGTCATTTCGCCGGACCTGATCAAGATTCTGATGGAGATGGGTCACGGCGACGAGCTGGTGATCGCCGACGGTAACTTCCCGGCGGCCAGCGTGGCGCGTCGCCTGGTCCGCGCCGACGGGCTCGGCTGCGCGGTCCTGCTCGACGCCGTTCTGCAGCTCCTGCCCCTCGACCAGTACGTGGACAGGCCGGTGGCGCTGATGGCGATCGCGCCCGGCGACCCCTACCAACCGGTGATCTGGGACGAATACCGGCAGGTGGTGCGAAAGCACGAGCCAGGCTTCAAAGACTTCGAGCACATGGAGCGCTTTGCCTTCTACGAACGGGCCAAGTCCGCCTTCGCCGTCCTCGCAACCGGCGAGACCGCGCTCTACGCCAACGTCATCCTGAAGAAGGGCGTGCTTGCTGGGTGAGGAGGCTTCCATGCCGAAAACAGTGTTCGTCAGCGGATGTTTCGACCTTTTGCACAGCGGTCACGTGGCCTTCTTCCGCGAGGCCTCGCGCTACGGTGACGTGTGCGTGGCGCTCGGCTCCGACCGGACCGCGTTCGGGCTCAAGGGCCGCACCCCGGTCAATTCCGAACGAGAACGATTGTTCATGATCAAGTCGGTCTCGTTCGTGAAAGACGCGTTCATTTCGCGCGGCTCCGGCATCCTGGACTTCGAGCAAGAGCTGCGCGAAATGAAGCCCGACTACTTCGTGGTCAACGCCGACGGACATACGCCGGAGAAGCGCGCCCTGTGCCACGCGCTGGACATCGAGTACGTGGTCCTGCAGCGCATTCCGCACGAAGGCCTGGAAGCGCGATCCACCACGGCCCTGCGCCAGCGCGACGACATGCCCTATCGCATCGACCTGGCCGGCGGCTGGCTCGACCAGCCCTTCGTCTCGGAGCACTGCCCCGGCTCGGTCATCACCCTCTCGCTCGAGCCAACCCTCGAATTCAACGAACGCAGTGGCATGGCCTCCAGCACCCGCCGCTCCGCCATCGACCTGTGGGGCCCGAAGCTGCCGGTCGGAAATCACGAAAAGCTGGCGAAGATCCTGTTCTGCTACGACAACCCGCCCGGCCGGAAGGTCATCTCGGGATCGCAGGACTCGATTGGGATCGTCTTTCCGGGGCTCGCCAAGGCCCACTACAACGGCAGCTACTGGCCCACGACGATCGAGCACGTGCTCGACGAGCCGCTCCTCAAGTTCGTCGAAAGCTCGCTTTACCTGGTGTCTCTGGGTCCGCGCCACTCGCAGTACGACGTGCTTGCGGACACCAGGTTCAGCCCGGCGTTGGCCGAGGCGCTGGCCGACGCCACCGACCGCTGCTGGGACGCCATCCTGGCGCAGGACGTGGTCTCCCTTGGCCGCTCCATGCGCGAATCGCTGGAGGCACAGGTTGCCATGCTCCCGAACATGATCAACGACGGGATCGCCCGCCTGATTGACGAATACCGCGAACGGGCCTTGGGCTGGAAGCTGTCTGGCGCGGGCGGGGGCGGCTACCTGATTCTGGTCGCCGACAAGCCCATCCCCGACGCCACCCGCATCCTTGCTCGCCGCGAAGCGGAGTGAAGTCCGGCGAGGTGCTGACCCAAGTTGGGGTATAGTTGCGCCTCGACGATGACTGCAATAAGCAAGCATGCGCGCGTGCTCGTCACGGGCGGCGCGGGTTTTTTGGGCTCGCACCTGTGCGAGCGGCTGATCCAGGACGGCCACGAGGTCGTGTGCCTGGACAACTTCTTCACCGGCACCCGCGCCAACGTCGAGCACCTGCTCGCGAACCCCCACTTCGAGCTGGCCCGCCACGACGTCGAGAACCCACTGACAATGGAGGTCGACCAGATCTTCCACCTGGCCTGTCCGGCCTCGCCCGTGCACTATCAGCGCAATCCCGTGCGCACCATCCGAACCGCGGTGCAAGGCACGCTCAACCTGCTCGACGTGGCCCGTGAATCGGGCGCGCGTATCTTGATCGCCTCAACGTCCGAGGTCTACGGCGATCCGGCCGAGCACCCGCAGCGCGAGAGCTACTGGGGCCACGTGAACCCCATCGGTCCGCGCGCGTGCTACGACGAGGGCAAGCGCTGCGCGGAGTCGCTGGCGGTCTCGTACGCGCGCCAATACGACGTCGACGTCCGCATCGCGCGCATCTTCAACACCTACGGCCCGCGCATGCACGAAAACGACGGCCGCGTGGTGTCGAACTTCGTCGTGCAGGCGCTTGCCGGCAAGCCGCTGACGGTGTTCGGCGACGGCCAGCAAACCCGATCGTTTTGCTACGTCTCGGATCTCATCGAAGGCTTTATCCGCCTGATGGCGAGCGTACACGGCTGCGATCCGGTGAACCTGGGCAATCCGCGCGAGACCTCGATGCTGGAGCTCGCGACCATGGTTTGCGACATGGTGGGATCGCGCGCGGGCATCGTGCACGCGCCCTTGCCCAAGGACGATCCGGTCCGCCGCAATCCGAACATCGCGCGCGCCCAGGAGCTCTTGGGTGGCTGGACGCCGCAAGTGCCGCTCGAACAGGGGCTGGCCGCGACCATCCAGTACTTCCGCTCGCGCCTGGGCTGAGCCACACCTTTGCCACGCGGGCCGACTGTCACATCGCGCTCAAGTGGACGGTTGGGCGGAAAACCGAGCAATGCTAAATACAAATTAGCACGTGTTACACAATGACACAGGGCTCGCATCAACACTGTTCCGCGACTGTCCCCGCCGCGCAACCCCTCAATCGGCTTGCTTCTCCCGACGCGCCGAGTACCCTATATCGGCCCGAAAGTAGTTCACTCTTACACCAGTTGATCAGGAGGAGCCCCATGAGTGGAACAAGAAGAAAGAGAGTTGTTCTTGGCGCTGCGTTGCTGGCATTGCCAATAGTCACCCCACCGTTCTTCAATTCGGCAGACGCTTGTCCGAAGCACAATGAAGACACACGGTTCTACGTTCCGAAGCCCGACCAAGGTGCAGTCACACAGATCTTCGCGCTCAGTGCGAGCCACAAGAGGGCGGACGCGCGACTCATTACGGACATGATCGAGACCCCGCAAGCTGTCTGGTTCACCGGCGGAACACCGAAGAGCGTTCGTGACGACGTCCGGGAAACCGTGCTTCGGGCGGACGCGCAGAACGCAACGCCGGTGCTGGTCGCCTACAATTTGCCCCATCGGGATTGTTCGCAGTACTCTGCCGGCGGTGCCGCCAGTGCCGCCGACTACAAGGCCTGGATCGACGGCTTTGCGGCAGGGATCGGACACCACAAGGCCATCGTCGTTCTCGAGCCTGACGGGCTGGGGATTATCCCTTGGTACAAGCAATTCCGCGGGCTGGCCTCAGAGGCCAGCAGCTACGAATGGTGCCAGCCGAGCGACGCGGATCCGGCCACCGCAGCAGACGAGCGCTTCGCCATCGTCAATGACGCTGTCGACTCTTTGAAGGCGCAGGGGCAGACCGCGGTGTATCTCGACGGCACACACAGTGGCTGGCTCGGCGCTGGCGACGCCGCCCACCGTTTGGCCCAAGCGGGCGTGGCGCGAGCCGACGGCTTTTTCCTCAACGTGTCCAACTTCCAGCCTACCGATCACCTGCAGAAGTACGGTACCTGGATTTCCAAGTGTATCTGGTTCGGCACGCAAAGTGCGGACTGGAGCCGCGGTCACTTCGACTGGTGCGCCAGCCAATACTACCCTGCCACCGCCAGTGACTTTTCGACCTGGACACTCTCTGATCAATGGTACACGGACAACGTCGAGAGTCAGACCTACGCGGGTTACCCCGGCGACGCGGGACTGCAGGGTTTCGTCATCGATACCAGCCGCAACGGCCAGGGCCCCTGGACGTCGGCGGTCAGCTATCCGGACAATCAAGACTGGTGCAATCCGCCGGCGCGTGGCCTCGGGTTTGCGCCGACCGTCAAGACGGGCGTTGACCTAAACGACGCCTTCCTTTGGATCAAGATCCCGGGCGAGTCGGACGGCCAGTGCAACCGCGGAACAGCGGGCACGACCGATCCCGCGCGTAACAACACCGCCGATCCTGCCGCCGGTCAATGGTTCCCGGACATGGCGCTTGAGCTCGTGCACAACGCGAACCCACCGCTCAGGTAGTCGACAGTCATATCACCACGGCGAAGGCCCCTTGCAAGGAAGGGGCCTTTGTCATTTCTGAGGCACTGGCCAACCAGGTGGACTACGACGGGGCTACTTGCCGGCTGCGGCCCAAAGGTTCATGCCAAGCTCGAAGGTACCGGCGCGCAGCTTCTGCAGGGGAAAACCGGCCTGCCCGAGGCAGCAGCCCAGGGTGGACTGCCGGTACACGAAGGCGTGCTCGTGGATCTCTTCCGGGCTGACGAGGTGCGTGCGTGCCATCAGGCGCAGCAGCTTGTCGGTCCAGGCAGCGGGCGTGGTCAGGATGACGATTCCCCCGGGCACCAGCA
>CAZBIU010000188.1:0-13037 GCA_964491625.1 uncultured Myxococcales bacterium | reverse complement strand
ATCTTGGCCACCTTGCGCGCCCACACCGCCTCGCCCGCGCTGCCCGCGAAGTCGATGGAAAAAGTTTCCACCGGGCGTGGGCTGGACTTGGCCATCAGCGCCACCACCAGGCTAGAATCGATGCCGCCGCTCAGGAACGCGCCCAACGGAACGTCGGCGATCTGGCGGATCCGCACCGCTTCTTCCAGCATCGGGCCGAGCGCCTCGGCTGCCTCGTCGAGCGTCTTCGGGGCGTCGGGCCGCGGGGCGAACGACAGCCGCCAGTAGCGGCGCACCTCGGGCGTTTGTCCTGGGCTGACCGTGAGCAGATGGCCCGCGGGCAGCTTGGCCACGCCCCGGAACGCGCTCATCGGCGATGGCACGTACTGCAGGGTCAGGTAACGCTCGATGGCCTGCGGGTCTGGGTCGGGCCGAAAGGGTAGGCCGCGCAGAAGCGACGCGACCTCTGACGAGAACGCGAAGCCGTCGCGAAATGCGGCCCAGTAAAGGGGCTTTTTGCCCAGGCGGTCGCGCGCGAGCAGCAGGCGCTTGCGCCGGCCATCCCACACCGCGAAGGCGAACATACCGCGCAGGTCGGCGAGCAGATCGTCGCCGCGTTCCTCGTAGAGGTGGACCAGAACCTCCGAATCCGAATGCGAACGGAACCTGTGCCCGCTGGCCTCCAGGCGCGCGCGCAGATCCTGAAAGTTGTAGAACTCGCCGTTCACCACCGCCAGCACCGAGCCGTCTTCGTTGGCCATGGGCTGCCGCCCGCTTGGAGAAAGGTCGATGATGGACAGCCGCCGGTGCCCCAGGACCATCGGTCCGTCGCTGGTGAAGCCCTCGTTGTCCGGCCCGCGATGGGCCAACGCGCGCGCCATGGCTCGTACCGGCGCCTCGTTCGCTGGGGCGTCGGCGCCGGGGCTCAGAAATCCGCAGATGCCGCACATAGGGACCACAGCATGCAGGAACGCAGCCAGCTTGGCCAGACCCTGCGGCCCGTCCGTGCGAATCAGCGAGCAGCAGGTTCCATTCCGACGCTGTTGGCTGATATCGTGCGAGTCCGTTTACAGCTCCCATGGTTTCCATGCGTCACAAGATCCTCTTCGTTACCCCCGGACTGCGCCAGGGCGGTGCGGAACGCCAGCTGCTTGAGCTCATCCGTCGCTTGCCCGATCGCTTCGAGCCGGTGCTGTGTCTGTTCGAGGCCGAAGAGATGCACTATCGCGAGTACCTGCCGGCAGGGCAGCCGCGCCACGTGCTGGGCTGCCGCAGGATGCGCTGGTCCGGGCTCAAGCGGCTGGCCGAGATCATCGCCAGCGAGCAGCCTGCGATCCTGCACAGCTATCGAGACCGCGCCAATCTGTGGACCCGGGTGGCGATGCAGATCTTCGGGGTTCGCGTGCCGATCTTGATCACGTCGGTGCGCAACCGGGGCATCGACCCGCTCAACCTCCTCACCGAGTCGTCGTTTGCCGAATTCACCGACTGCGTGCTGTCGAACTCCGTCGGGGTGCAAAACGAGCTCCGTTTCTGGGCGCGGGTGCCGGAAGGAAAGTTGCAGGTCATTCCTAACTTCGTCGATCTCACCAGCTTTCGCCCGGCGCAGCCCGGTGAGCGCGAGGCTGCGCGTCGGCGCTTCGCTCTGGCGGCCGGCGATCGGGTGCTGGTGCTGCCCGGTCGAATCAGCGTGCAGAAACACCAGCTCGGTTTGCTGCGTGCCCTGCACACCCTGGCGCGCTCAGGCCGGCTGCCGGACCACGCACGCATCTTGCTCGCCGGTCGCGAGCGCGACCGCAGGTACTCCCGGCTGGTGCGTTGGCTGGTCGGGCGCTTCGGGCTTGAAAAGCACGTGCGCCTTCTGGGCGCGGTTTCCGACGTGAAGGCCGCGTACCACGCTGCCGACGCTGTAATCTTGCCGTCGCTTTACGAAGGCATGCCGAACGCGGTGATTGAGGGGCACGCGTGCGGCCTTCCGGTGCTGGCATCGCGCGCGGCCAACGCCGACGGTCTGGTACGCGCGGGAGAGACTGGCATCGAGGTGCGGACCGCCGATCGTGCCGCGCTCGCCGACGGACTTGAACAACTGCTGGACGCATCCGACGCCGATCTGGCCGCCATGGGCGCGAAGGGCCGAACGCGTGTGTCCCTTGCCCTCAACAACGAAGTTCTGCTGCAGTCGTTCACTTCGCTTTACGACCGCCTGCTGGTCAGCAAGGGCTTGGCAGAGTCGGGGGCTAGCATGCCAGTTGCATTTGCAGTCGACCGCGCGATGTGAACCGCTCGCCATGGACACCCGAGAAGAAACCGCCTTCGCCAACCCCGCTGCACGATCATTGACCACGGATCGCGTGAAGGTCGTCGTGCTGGTCGATTCGCTGGCGCAGGGTGGGGCCGAGCGGCAGGCGCTGGAGATCGCGCGGCGGTTACCCGAAGACCGCTTCGACGTGGCGCTGGGTACGCTGCGCGAGGATCTTGCGTACGGACACCTTCTGCCCGAGCGCCTGCGCCGCTTCGTCATCGGCCAGAAGAATCCGTTCGCGATCGCAAGGCGCCTGCGCAAGTACCTGGAAGCGGAAAAGCCTGCCGTCGTCCACAGTCTTCTCGAACCGTCGAATTTCTGGAACCGGCTGGTCTCGCCGCGGGTGGGAAATCCGGTGGTCATCTCGTCGGTGCGCTGCCGTTTCATGCGCCCGCGCTTCGCACTGGTAGAGAAGCTGCTTGCCCGGCGCTGCCACGCGGTGGTGGCAAACAGCGTCGGCATCGTGCGCGAGCTTGTGCATTGGCAGCGGGTGCCGGCCGCCAAGATTCGCCTGATTGGCAACTTCGTCGACTTCGAACGCTTCCGGCCACTGCCCGCGCAAATTCGCGAGCGGGTACGCGGCGAGCTCGGGCTCTCGGGCGTTACCTTCTTCATGCCCGGGAGCATCTCGTTTATGAAGCACCAGATGGGGCTCGCGCTGGCGCTCGGGCGGCTCAAGCGGCGCGGCCGGCTGCCGGAATCGGCGCGCTTTCTGCTCGCTGGCAGGGTCTCGCAGGGCTGGAACACGCGGCTTTTCCAGTATCTGGTGCGGCGTCATGGACTTGAGGCATACATTCGCTATCTTGGTCCGGTGACCGCCATCGAGGAGATCTACAGCGCTACGGATTGGGTGGTGTTGCCGTCGCTGTGGGAAGGTTTGCCCAACGCCGCGCTGGAAGGCCACGCGTGCGAGCGGCCGCTGCTGCTCTCGCACGCCGCGAACCTCGACGCGATCATGGCCGACGGCGAGACCGGCTTCGAGTTCCGCACTGGCTACGTCGAGCCCCTGGCACGCGCCATCGAACGCGCGCTCGCCACGCCGGCCGAGACGGCGTGCGAGATGGGACGCGCGGGCCGGCGGCGCGTGCTCGATCGATTCTCCAATCAGAAGGTCATCGGCGACATCGTCGCGCTCTACGACGAGCTCTTGCCACAGCGAAAGGGGCCTGTCTGATGTGCGGTATCGCGGGCTACCTGGCCGGTGCCGACGCTGAAGCAGCGACGCTGCGGGAGCCCGTCCTGCGCATGTGCGATCGCCTGATCCACCGTGGCCCGGACATGCACGGCATGATGGTGGACGGTCCCGTGTGCCTCGGCCACCGCCGGCTGTCCATCATCGACCTCTCGCCCGAAGGCGCGCAGCCGATGGGCAATGAAGACGGATCGATCCAGGTGGTGGTGAACGGCGAGCTCTACAACTTCGTCGAGCTGCGCGCTTCGCTGGAAGGCAAAGGGCACAGGTTCCGCTCGGGCTCGGACTCCGAGGTTGCGCTGCACCTCTACGAGGAGATGGGGCCTGATTTCGTGTCCGAGCTGCGCGGGATGTTCGCGCTTGCCCTGTGGGACGGAAAAAAGCGCCAGCTCGTGCTTGCGCGCGACCACGTGGGTAAGAAGCCGCTCTTCTATTGGTTTGGCAAGCAAGGGCTCCTGTTTGCGTCCGAAGTGCGGGCGTTGGTTGCCATCGGTTGGGTTCCGCGCGAGCCAAACTTCGAGGCCATCGATGCCTACCTGGGCCTGCAGTACGTGCCGTCGCCCGAGACCGCTTTTCGTGGCGTCCACAAGCTGCCGCCCGGCTGCCTGGCTGTGTGCAAGCCCGGCCAGGACCCGGTGGTCCAGCGCTACAGCGCATGGGACTTCCACCCGCGGGCCGTCGAAGCCACCGATCGGCATGAGCTGGCCGTCGAGCTGCGCCGCCGTCTAGAAGAATCGGTGCGTTTGCGCATGGTCGCCGACGTGCCCTTGGGTGCTTTCTTGTCGGGCGGGATCGATTCGTCGCTGGTCGTGGCGTTGATGGCCCGGCAGTCGTCGCGGCCGGTGAAGACCTTTGCGGTGGGATTTCCCGAGCAGGATCTGAGCGAGCTGCCCTTCGCCAAGCTGGTGGCGGATCGCTATGCGACCCAGCACCACGAGATCATGGTGAATCCCGATATGGTCGCCATCGTGCCCAAGATCGCGCTTCACTACGGCGAGCCCTTTGCCGATGCGTCGGCGGTGCCGACCTGGTACCTGTGCGAAGTCACCAAACGGCACGTCACGGTGGCGCTCTCGGGCGACGGCGGCGACGAGAACTTCGGCGGCTACGATCGCTACCGCGTGGCCCGGTTGCTCAATCGCCTGCTGAAGCTTCCGCGCCCGATCCGCGCCACCCTGGCGGCGGTGCTGCGCAACCTTCCCTTCGCGGCGGCCCAGCCTCTGCGCAACACAGGCGTGCGCTTCCGGCAAAGCGCGGCCGAGCGCTACGAAGGCTGGATTTGTCACTTCGAGCACCGCGAGCGGCTTGCCCTTTATGAACCGGAATTTCGCGCGCAATTCCAGCGTGACGCCGTGGCCGCGCGGTTCGCCGACACCATCGACGGCGGCGCGGCCGGGGATGCTATCGGCCGGCTGATGGAGCTCGACACCCAGACCTATTTGCCCGACGACATTTTGGTGAAGGTCGACATTGCATCGATGGCGCACGCGCTGGAGGTGCGGGCGCCGCTGCTCGACCGCGAGGTGATTCGATTCGCGGCAGGGTTGCCCACCAAATTCAAGCTGCGCGGGTCCACCACGAAGCTGATCCTGCGCGACGTCGCACGCGATCTCTTGCCACCTACGATCCTCAAGCGCGGCAAGCGCGGCTTCGGCTTGCCCATCCACCGCTGGATGCGCGGTGAATTGGCGTCGCTATCGCGCGATACCCTGCTCGACGCGACCGCACGCCGGCGTGGGCTGTTCCGACCGGCCGCCGTGGAAGCCCTGTTGGCGGCGCACGCCCGCGGCGAGCCGCGCGGTCAGCAGATCTGGAACCTGATGATGCTGGAGCTGTGGTTCCGCGCCTTCATCGATCGCCAGCCGCTGTAGCTTCCCATGCCTGCAACCAGTCATCGGGTCAGCACCTTCACCGAATCCGTCATTCGGGCCATGACCCGCCTGGCGAACAAGCACGGTGCCATCAACCTGTCCCAGGGTTACCCCGACTTCGATCCGCCCGAGGCGCTGAAACAAGCGGCCGAGCGGGCAGGGCGACAGGGCCCGCATCAGTACGCGGTCACCTGGGGCGCCCCCGGCTTCCGCGCCGCCTTGGCCCGCAAGCAGAGCAGATTCATGGGAATGCCCATCGATCCCGAGCAGAACATCGTGGTTACCTGCGGCAGCACCGAGGCCATGATGGCGGCCATGATGACCGCGTGCAATCCGGGCGACCGCGTGGTCGTGTTTTCGCCGTTCTACGAAAACTACGTCGCCGACACGATTCTGTCGGGCGCCGAACCCATCTACGTGCCGCTGCACCCGCCGTACTTCCGTTTCGACCCGGACGAATTGCGGCGCGCGTTCGCACAGAAGCCGAAGGCCATCATTGTCTGCAACCCGGCCAATCCCTCGGGGCGCGTGTTCACGCGCGACGAGCTGGATTTGATTGGCGGCTTGGCCGAGGAGGTCGACGCCTTTGTGATCACCGATGAAGTGTACGAACATATTCTGTACGCTCCGGCCAAACACATCTACTTCGCGTCCTTGCCCGGGATGGCGAAGCGGACCATCAGCTGCAGCTCCCTGTCGAAGACCTATTCGATTACCGGCTGGCGCCTGGGATACATCATGGCCGCGCCCGAGGTCATTGCCGGTGCCCGCAAAGTGCACGACTATCTAACTGTGGGCGCGGCGGCGCCGTTGCAAGAAGCCGCCATTGCTGGTCTGGAGTTGCCGGACAGTTATTACGCCGAACTGCAGGCCAGCTACACGGCCAAACGAGAGCTGTTTCTTGGCTACCTTCGCCGCGCCGGTTTGCGCTTCAGTGAGCCCGAGGGCGCTTACTACGTATTGGTGGACATCTCCGATTTCGGCCACAAGTCGGACACGGCATTCTGCGAGTGGCTGACCTCCACAATTGGCGTCGCGGCCGTGCCAGGGTCGAGCTTCTTCAAGGAGCCGGTCAACAATTACATCCGCTTTCACTTTGCCAAGCGCGAGGAAACCTTGATTGCGGCAGGCGAGCGGCTGCTTGGGTTGCGGGAAAAGAGCTAGCCCTCGTCTGAGTCTCGGCCAAGGCCCGTTCGCGGGGCACGAGCAACCATGGGTGCACGCTCTACTCTATTTGGGTGAGTCCGGTCACACGCGAGATAGAGGGGCAGGGACGCTCTGCCACGTCACCGTGGTACTATTCGTGAGTCACCCCGTCGGGCAGCAAGGAGAACTGTTCATATGCCAGCTTCGATTCCGACCCTTGCGAGACGCTGTTCCCGCATGCTGGTCGCCGCCGTCGGCTTCCTGGCCCTTGGCGGGTGCAAGGGCGGCAATTCGCTCAGTCCGAGCGATCGCACGCCAGACAGCGGTGGAGACGGGGCCGAGAGCACGCCAGCCGATGCTGCCACTCCCGACCGCAACCCCGCGATGATCGACGGTGCGGGCGGTGGCGACGCGCTCCACAGCAGTGACGCTGGCGCGTGCCACACGGAGTATCAATCACCCGGTTGTGGCAGCGAGGCGGCGCCAGTTTGCACGGAGCCCGGCGCCGATGTCCCAGCGATTGCCCTCTACTACTGCAACTGCAGCGGAAAGACCATTTGGGGTGGGGCCAATGGTGCGGACGAGCCGTTTCAGCTCAGGGGTTGCTGCCCGGGTGAGACCGGATTCGGCATGGCGAACGCCTACGCGTGCCCAGCCGACGGTGGCATCCCGTACTACGTCGGGCCCGAGGACGCCGGCGGCGCAGACTCCGTGGCAAATCCGGAAGCAAGTCTCGGCGGCCTCGACGGAGGCCCGCGGCTCGACGGCGGTGATGGCGGCGCGTGCAGCATCGTGTATGCCTCGCCCGGTTGTGGCAGCGAGGCGCTGCCGGTTTGCTGGCAGCCTGGTGATGGCGCTGTCCCGGCGATAGGGATCTACTACTGCAACTGCAGCGGAAAGACCATCGAGGGTTCGGTCCTAGGTGCAGACGAGCCGTTTCAGCTCAAGGGCTGCTGCCCGGGTGACACCGGATTCGGCCCGCTGCACGCTCGCTCGTGCCCAGCCGACGGTGGAATTCCGTACTGACCTGTCCCCAAATTCAGGCGAGCCATACTCGCAGCGCCGGGAAGAGAACGAAACCCGTCCGCGCGTTCGGCTTCGGCGGCCACACGATCGAGGTCTGGAACAGGATTCGAAGCGACCAACTGGAGAACGCGCATAATGCTTGCGTGGTCAGACTCGCCCGGGCCCCAGGGCTGGCGCTCCGGCTGGCCGCCCCTTTCGCATCCTCGCCGCATGATGCCTTGGTAGAGGGCGCTCGCCCGGTCTTGTATTGCGTGTGACACGTGATGCTGGCAAGCTCCGTACCCTCTGACCATGAACAAAACCTGCTTGATGTCCGCTGTCTTGGCCAGTGCAGTCGCGATCCTCGGGGCGTGCGCCCACCCGCCTCCGCCTCCGCCGTCGCCCTGTACGACGCCCGAACCGCTCCGCGTCAGCTTGACCGCCTCGACCCGGTTGAATCCGGGAGAGCACGGGGAATCGCTAGCGACCACGGTGCGCCTCTATCAATTAAAGGACACCGGCAAGCTGCTTGAATCTACCCTCGACCGGATTCTGGATGGGGACAGGGGAGTGCTGGGCGATGACCTGCTGTCGATGCAGGAGCTGACCCTTTACCCTGGGGACAGGGCCGCGCCGGCCATGGTTCGCGCCGAGGGCGCGACCAGCCTGGCCGTGGTGGCGATGTTTCGCCGTCCGGTCGGCACCTCGTGGCGGGCGATCCGCAAGCTGCCGCCACCCAACCCACAGCATTGCCACGGCACCGTCGCCACGCCCGAGTCATTGGCGGCGTCACAACTGAAGTTCACGCTGGAAGACAGCCGCGTGGACATGCGATGAGGATGGAGTCATGAAGGGTCTACAACGTGTCGTCTGGTCCGAGGGCATGCTGGTGTCGCCGCAGCACCTGCAGCAGGCGGACCTGTATCACGAACGACTTCTCGACTGCCGGCTGGCGGCCACGTCGCCGCTTGGATGGGGCGTCACCGCGGTGGAAATCGACGGCGGGGCGCTGGCCGCGGACCAACTGGTGGTGAATCGCTTCGCCGGGGTGCTGCCCGACGGGCTGCCGCTTGACTTCAAGGCGGGCGATCCCGAAGCCCCGGCGGCGCGACCCATCGGCGCGAGCTTTCCGGCCGCGCTACCCGCGCTGGAGGTTTTTCTGGCCGTGCCGAAAGAGCGCGAGGGTGTGCCGTCGGTGGCGGCCGAAACCGGCGACGGCAAGGCGCCGGCTGGCAAAGCAGCAATTCGCACCCGGTTTCGCAGCGCCAGCCAGAAGATCGTCGACATGACCGGCCAGGCCGACGACCTGTCGATGGCGTTCGCGCAGCGGAACATGACCATCTTGTTCGGCAACGAGGTGCGTGACGACTACGACTCGATCAAGATCGCCGAGGTCGTACGCGACGCGGGCGGGGCTCTGTTGGTCAGCGACGCGTACATCCCGTCGGTGCTGACCATCGCGGCGTCGCCGTTCTTGATGAGCGCTGTGCAGAGGCTGCTCGCGTTGATGGTGGCCAAACAGCGCCAGCTCTCGGCCGAGCGCGCCCAGCGCGATTCGGCGTCCATCGAATTCGGCGCCAACGATGTGACCCGCTATCTGCAATTGTCGGCGCTGAACGCGACCATTCCGTTCCTGGTGCACGCCGGACGCAACGGCGAGCTTTCCCCGCGTGAGCTGTATTTCTTCCTGATCCAAAGCGCGGGGGCGCTGTCCACCTTCTCGGTCGATGCGGACCCGTCGGCGTTTCCGCCGTTCATCTTTACCGACTTGCGCTCCACTTTCGAGGAGCTGTTCGCGTTGCTGACGGGGCTTCTGCGCGCCAACCTGCGCGAGCTGTGCGTGCGGGTTCCCATCGAGGTGCATGAGGGCATCCACATCGGCGCCCTGAACGACGAGCGCATCTTGAAATGCCAGCAGTTCGTGCTGGGGGCGCAGTCGTCGATGCCCGTCGAGGTGCTGTCGCGCGAGCTTGCCACGCGGGCCAAGATTGCGTCGTGGTCGCAGTTGCCCTTCCTGATGCGACAGGCGACCCGCGGCGTTCCCCTGCAGGTCACGCACCGGCCGCCCCCGGAGATTCCGGTCCGTCCAGGGGTGGTCTACTTCACCATGGACACTTCCATCGATCACTGGCGACACGTGCTGGCCGAGCGGAAGGTGGCAGTCTACGCGCCACCGCCCTTCGATCCGTCGCAGGTGAAGATTGAAATCTACGGTATTCCCAGCAAAGGGTAGGGGAACGACCTATGACAGATCTGGTTCAAGAGATGACCGGGGAATGCTTCGGCGCCATCGCGCGCCTGCGCGAAATCGACGGGCCGGTGCCGTCGCCGGAAACCGTGCACGCGCGCATGCGCGGTTTTTTCGAAGCGCTCAAGGATCGGGCACGCAGCCACGGCATTCCCGACCGAGACGCCCAGGACATCACCTATGCACTGGTCGCGCTGACCGACGAGGTGGCGATCAACACCCCGGAGCCCTTGCGCGGGTACTGGATGAATCAGCCGTTGCAACTTCACTACTTCGGGGAAAACGTTGCCGGCGAAGGCTTCTTCGCCAAGCTGCAGGCGCTGCTGGCCGACGGCCGTCGCCTGGAGGTGCTGCGCGTGTATCACCTGTGCCTCATCTTCGGGTTCCAGGGCAAGTACGGCTTTCCGGGCGGGGAGGCCGACCTCGTGCGCATCACCGAGGGCGTGCGCAACCAGCTCGAACGTCACATCGAAACGCCGGAGGATCTGGCGCCCGCGGGCGAGCCGCCCGACGAGCCGGCGGTGCGGCGGGCGAGCAGCAACCTTCTGCTCTGGGTTTCGCTGGGAATCTTCGCGCTGGCCTTGGCGGTTTTCGTCGGGCTTCGCATCTCTTTTGATCAACAGGTTGCCGACGTCGCCGCGCGCGTCGACAAACTAGCCCGCTAGAGGATCGGTCGTGCTCAAGTACATATTCGGGGCCATCTTCATCGCGCTCGCCTGGGCGGCGGCAATCGTATTTCATGGCATCGCGGCGCTGTTCTGGGCCGCCATCGGCGTCACCGCGTTTGTGGTGTTGGGGTTGGCCCTGTGGGTGATTATCAAAGCGGTGGCCACGCACAAGGCGGCCAGCGCCATCGAGCAGGGGCTGGGCGACGCGGGCGGGCGGCACATCAGGCCCGACCAGCAGGCGGAAATCACGGCCATGCAGGTGGAATTTCAAAAGGCCATCGGAGGCCTCAAGTCGTCCCGCCTCGGGCAAAAAGGGCGCGACGCCCTCGGCGTGCTGCCGTGGTACATCATCATCGGCCCGCCCGGCGCCGGCAAGACCACCGCCTTGCGCAGCTCTGGTCTGCAGTTCCCGTACGCCAAGGGCGGGAAGGTCAAGGGCGTGGGCGGCACCCGCAATTGCGACTGGTGGCTCACCAACGAGGCGATCATCCTCGACACCGCCGGCCGCTGGTCCACCCAGGACGACGATCACGAAGAATGGCTCGCGTTCCTGGACCTTCTGCACAACACCCGGCCGAAAAAGCCGGTCAACGGCATCCTGCTGGCGGTCAGCCTGCTCGACCTGGAAGGCGGCGAGGAAGAAATGGCCGCGCTGGCCAAGGCGTTGCGCGACCGCCTGGACGAGGTCACTGGCCGGCTCGAGATGGTGGTCCCGGTGTATTTGCTCGTGACCAAGGCCGATCTGGTGCCCGGCTTCGTCGAGATGTTCGGCGACCTGCGCGACAAGGAACGCGGGCAAATCTGGGGCGTCACGCTGCCCCTGCTCGCCAGCCCGGACGAGCGCGCGAGCTTGCTCGAAGAGCAACTGCAGGAGCTCTTCGACGTGGTCGGCCAGCGCGGCTTCCAGCGGATGTGCGACGAACGCCGGGTGGACGCGCGCTTCAAGATCTTTGAATTCTCCCAGCAGCTCGAAGGCTTCGGGCGCAATCTGCAGGCCCTGGTCACCGACCTCTTCGCCGAGAACGTCTACCAAGACGCGCCCATCCTGCGCGGCGTGTACTTCACCTCGGGCACGCAAGAAGGCCGGCCGATCGACCGTATCATGCAGAGCATGGCCAGCGCGTTTGGGATCTCGGGCCAGGCCGCGCCGGTCGCGGTCACCAAGCCGAAGAGCTACTTTCTGCGCGACGTCTTCACCACGGTGGTTTTCCCCGATCAGAGCGCCGCGGTTCGCAGCGCGCGGGTGATGCGCAAACAGCGCCTGCAAAAGCTTGGGCTTACCATCGGCGCGTTCGCGCTCGCGGCGGGGTTCCTGTTCTTGCCCATCCGCTCGTACAGCACGAATTCTGGCTACGCGAAAGACGTGGCGCACGCGATCGACAAACTGTCGACCAGCAGGTCCGGCAAGGACGGGCTGGTGTCGGCCGGCGCGCTGGAATCGGTGGAGGACCTGGCCAAGTCGCTCGCCGAAGGCGAGAGCAGCTCGGCCTTGTTCCCGCGTGCCAGCGTGACCAAGCAACTTCACGCCGCCATCGAGCGGCTGGTGGTTCGTCCCATCATCCGCGCCGATTTGGCCAAGGCCGCGGCGGTGGGCGGCCTGGCCGCGTCCGATCTGATGGATGCTCTGGTCCTGCACTTGCTCCTCACCCAGGACAAACAACCCGACGAGCCGACCCCCCGCACCGACCGCTGGGATGCCGCAGTGAAACTGGCCGCCGAGAAGGCGAGCGCGCGTTGGGTGAGCCTCACCAACCAGCAGGCAGGCGGGCGCGCGCCGCGCGTGCTTGAAAACCTGGTCAAGTTCTACGCGGGCCGCATCGCGGATCCCGCCGACATGATCGACCGCGACAAGAAGTTCGTGAACTACGCGCGGACCATCCTCATCGGCTCGGGCGACGATCCGCTGGGCGAGATCATCAACGACCCCAGTATGCCGCGCGATCTCAAGGCCATCGACTTGCTCGGCAGCGCGGTGGTGCTGCTGACCCCCCAGCACCAGCAGCAGCCCAAGGGCGCCAAGAAAGAGATCGCGGTACGTGGGGCCTTTACGCCGGCAGGGTACATCGCGGTGAAGAAGCGGCTGCACCAGCTTGAGAAGGCGCAGGACGACGACGAGAATTCGTGGATCCTGGGCAAGGAGCGCAAGGCCCGCGACGCGCGCGCCATCGCGAAAATCCAGGCCGACTACTTCGTGCAATACATCGCCGCATGGAAGCGCTTCCTGCTCACGCTGTCGGTGAACGAGCCGGGGTCGCTGGAAGAGGCGCGCACCCTGATCAAGAAACTGAACAGCGAGAAGCCGTTTGAAACTACCTGGAAGAACATCAGCGAGAACCTGGTCCTCAAGGACGAGGATTCGCTCGCCGACAAGGCGCTCGGCATGCTGAGGGGTGCTGCCGATAAGAAGTTGGGCGGCAGGCTCAAGGACAAGGGGAAGAAGGATAGCGACGACGATGAGGACAATCGCGATCCGGGCGCGAAGCAGGTTGAAACCGCGTTCGAAGGGCTGATGCGCTTCGGCTCGGTGAAGCCGACCGGGTTCGAGCTTTACGGCCAGATTCTGACCGAGCTTGCGTCCGCCATGGGCGATCCCGGCGCGCCCATGCCGGATCCCAAGGCCTTCCAA
>CAZBIU010000187.1:0-13046 GCA_964491625.1 uncultured Myxococcales bacterium | reverse complement strand
CGATCTCGCGGCAGCGGTGCTGCGCGCAGGGCCGTTGCCGGATGCCGGCGGCGTGATCCACTGCTTTTCCGGCAATGTGGATCATGCCCGCCGCTATCTCGACCTGGGCCTCTTCTTGTCGTTTTCGGGCGTGCTGACTTTCAAGAAGGCCGATGACATCCGTCAGGCGGCGGCCTACGCGCCCGCAGACCGTATCCTGGTCGAGACCGATTCCCCATACCTGGCGCCGATCCCGCATCGCGGCCAGCGCAACGAGCCCGCTTTCGTCGCCAAGACCCTGGAGGCTTTGGCCCAGGTCCGCGGAATTCCCCTCGCGCACGCCGCCGAGGCCACGACCGCGAACGCCTTCCGCCTGTTTCGATTGACCCTGCCCGGTGCCATCGCCCTGCCTTGACCGTTGACCCTCGCCGGCCGGCGTTCGATACTCCCGCCGTGCCGACGCCAGACATCCCGATGGTCCGCATCCAGCTTCGCTACCCTGACGAAGCCACCTTCATTCAACGATACGCCCCCAACGTCACCCGCGGAGGCATCTTCCTTGCCAGCCGCACGCCGCATCCGGTAGGCACGGTGATTGGATTCGAGGTTGCGGTCCTGCAAGGTCCGCCCATGTTGGCGGGCACGGGCAAGGTAACCTGGGTGCGCGAGTTCAACCCCGACGAGCCACAGCGCGCGCACGGCATGGGCGTGCAATTCCGAGAGCTGGCGCCCGAGTGTCGTCCTCTGCTCGACAAGCTTCTGGCCCACAAGGCCGCGCCACCTCGCTATACGCCCGGTGTGGCGGCCACGGCGCCGCCGGCGAGCACCGCGGTCCGAGAATCCGGCACACGCTCCGTTACCACGGGATTGGAAGGCGATCCGAGCACCTGGATCGACGATCAGGCGATGAAACGCGTTGCCGATCGGGCCCGGCTGCTGGCCAGCCGAATCGACGACGTGGAGGCCCTGCGGGTGCACGAGCGCGAGGAGCCGTCAACCTTGGAGGAGGCCCTGGCGGGCCTTCCGCGCCTGCTGGGCGCCAAGCGTCAGTAGGGCAATGTCGGTGGTGATTTCCGAGCCATGCTCTGGTGAAATCGGAGAAGCCAGGTAGGATATCACCCATCGCCCGTCCTGGCAGGCGTAGACCCTGAGCGGATCACGACAAGGCATGAAAAGACGGAAGATCTCCACTCGCAGTGTTGAACGCCTCAGCATCTATCGGCGTGCCCTGCTCCACGGCGGTCCCGAATTCGGACCGAGTGTGTACTCTCATCAACTGGCCTTGGCCTGTCAGCTGACGGCCGCGCAGGTCCGGCGCGATCTGATGGCTATCGGCTACAGCGGAAATCCGAACAGCGGCTACGACGTCAAGCGCTTGCTTCGCTCGTTGGCCGCTTTCCTCGATTCCCAGGAGATGCGCGCGGTAGCCATCGTCGGCATGGGCTATCTCGGCCGGGCCATTGCAGCCTTCCTCGCCAACCGTTCTCACAAAATCAAGCTGGCCGCAGCGTTTGACGTGGACCTCGACAAGATCGGCCTTACTTTCAGCGACGTGCACTGCTACTCGGTCAGGCAGATGCAGGAGGTTCTCGAAGAGCACGGCATCGACATCGGCATCATCACCGTCCCGCAGGAGCACGCCCAGCACGTGGCCGAACAGCTGGTTGCCGCCGGCGTGACTGGCGTTCTCAATTTTGCCCCGATCGTCTTGCGCCTGCACGAACGCATCTATGTCGAGAACATCGATATGACTGTCGCACTGGAGAAGGTCGCCTTCTTCGCGCGAAGGAACCAACGCGCCAAGCGAAGGTGACCGGTCAGTTTGGCGAGCGCGCGAGGCGCCGTACAACTTTGCGTGGCAGCGCCCACAGATCCTCCACGCCGGGCACTCGGAACAACGCCAGGCAGCCCACATAGGCCAGGAAGGCCACACCGATTGCGCCGAACAGGGCCAGCGCGTGCGCCAACCGGTGCAAGCCCCAAGGCCAAGCCGCCGCAGGGACCATGTGCAACACGCGCGCGGCGCCTGCCCACGCGACGAACGCGATCGCGCCCAGCACCACGTTGGCGATGATCATCAGGGTTACGTTGCGCAACCATCTGGGCGTAGCGGTGCTGCCGAGCACGCGGCGAAACCACAAGCGCAAGATCGACAAGTTGACCAGCGCCGCGACTGTGGTGCCCAGCGCCAGGCCGGGCGTCCCGAGCGTGCGGTAGGTCAGGCCGTTGAAGAGCAGGTTGGCAGCCACCGACGCAATCGACGCAAACATGGGCACGCGGGGGCGGTCGATGGCAAAAAACGCCGGAGCGAAGACTTTTACCAGGCTGTAGGGCAACACGCCCAGCATGTAGGCCTGGACGATCGGCACCGTCGCCTCGGTGTGGATAGGCAGAAATTTTCCACCTTGGAACAGCAATTCCACCACCGGCTCGGCCAGGACGATCAGTCCCACCGCCGACGGAAACGCCAGCAGCCAGACCCCGTGCGCACCGTCGGACACGCGCGCGATCAGGGCATTGCGATCGCCGCGCGCAGCCTCGTTCGACGCGCGCGCCGTGGTCACCGTGGCCAGCGCAACACCGAACAGCCCAACCGGGAGATAGAACAGGCGGAAGGCGTTCTGCAGGTAGGTCAAAGGCCCGCTGCCCAGCGCAGCCGCGTATTGGGTGTTGACGAACACGTTGATCTGGATGGCGGCCAGCCCGATGGTGGCCGGTCCCATCAGGCGGACGATGCGGCGAACGTCGAGGTCGTGCAGCAGCCCGCGCAGCCGGGGACGCACGCGATAGCCAAGCCTGTGCAGGCTGGGAAGTTGGACCACCGCCTGCACCAGGCCCGCGGTCGCGGTGCCAGCGCTCCACACGATCATGCCGGTGCGATCGCCCAGGTGCAGCGCGAGCAGCGCCACGCCGCAAGCGATGCTGGTGACGTTGAACATCGCCGGCGCGTAGGCCGGCGCAAGGTAGCGCTGCTGGGCGTTCAGCATCCCCATCCACACCGCGCTCACGCTGACCAGGGTCAAAATCGGCATCATGATGCGGGTGAGGAACCCGGCCGTCATGACCCGTGCGGCGTCCCCGCCAAAGCCCCGCGTGATGAGAGATACCAGCTCATCCGCCCACACGAAGCCGGCCAGGCAAAGCACGCCGGTGACGAGGAGAATCCCTCCGAGGACCAGGTTACCGAGCCGATAGGCGCGTTCCTGACCGCCCTTGACCATGGCGTCGCTGAAGGTGGGGACGAAGGCGCTCGACAGGGCCCCTTCGGCGAACAGGTCCCGCAAGAGGTTGGGGATGCGAAATGCGGCGACATAGGCGTCGGTCAGCCCGCTGACCCCGAAGACGCGGGCGAAGATCGAATCGCGCGCCACGCCGAGAACGCGCGATACCAAGATCGCGACACTTACGTTGGCTGAAGATCGGATGGTGCTGGCCACTGCCGGTCCACGTTAGCGGCCCGTGCCCGCGCCGTCCATTTCCCGCCGGTTGGGGTCTACCGCCCTACTCCTTCGGCGGCTGGTACGGGCGGCGCGGGAAGGGCTGCGGTTGGCGCACCGGCGGCGCGGGGGTCACCTCGCTCGCAAGTCCGAGCTGGTCGCGCAGATCCATGTAGTCGGTGCTGACGCTCCAGCGGATGAGATCCTTGACCGCAGCCTCGGGATCCCCAGCTTGGGTGTCGGAGGAACGCAGCATCTCGCGCACGGCTGCTGCAGCGTCCCCGCAGAAAAGCAGACCGGCACGGTCAGCGCTCTGGTTGGCCCCGGCAGACCATGCCTCCAGGTTGACCCGGGACGGGTCGGCCACGATTTGCTCGATGGCGGATCCCGCCGAGGCAAGCGTGAGCGGCTGCACCGTCCTCTGCAGGAACCCGGCGTACTTCTTCACCGACCCCGTGTCGATGCCCGGCAGCTCGAACTCTGGGTGAACCAACTTCACGGCTGCCGCGACGATCACCCGCAGCTCGTCGAGGGAAGAAACCGCCTCGGGCGAAAGCAGGAACTGGTCCGCGCGCAGCCGCACCAGCCGGCGTGCCAGGAAGAACGCCAAATCACGCTCTGACCGCCCGGCAAGCAAATCGCGCCCAAGCAGGAAGGACGGAACCACCTGTTGCCCTTCCAGGACGATGCGCAGCTCCAGCTCGCCGGGGGCGTCCGGCGCCACATAAACCGGCGGAATAGCGACGCTGAGCAGGCGACACGCATGGCTTATCATCTGCCCCACGGCCGAGCGGTCCGCGGTCAAGTCCACCCTTTGCGCCGGGTTCAAGCCTAGCGACACCGCGTCCTTGGCCCGGGCCATCGCCACGCCCGCACTGACCACCGACAGGACGTGAGAAATCGACCATTCCTGGCGCGGGCTGCTGATGAACCGCTGCCACATCGCTTCGGCCACCGGCATGCGACTTTGCGGCAGCTCTGCGGGGATGGTGCGCTCGTAGAAAGCCTGTTCCTGGGGAATGGCCTGCCCCATCGCCACCAGCGCCCCGCTGGTGCAGTGCAGGCGATCGTAGATTTGGTGTTTGCCGTACATGCGGGCTAGCGCGCGGATGTGCTTGGCCATATCCTCGAAGTCGGAAGAGCCTTCGAGCAGCGCCTCGCGCGCCTTGACCGCATCGTTTAGCTTCGGCGCCCCCATCATCTCATACATGTCCGCTAGCACTTCGCGGTAGCGGTTGTCCTCGGGTGCCAGCTCCGCGCAGGCTTCGTAGGCGGCCAGCGCAGCGTCGCGTTCGTGCAGGCGTTTGCGACAGATGTCGCCGAGCTTGCGCCACAAGGCGACGACCTGCTCGCGTTTGTCGGGCGGCAGAGGGGCCCCCACGCGCTTGATCATGCGCCGGTAGTTGCGCGCCAGCTCGCGCCAGGCGTTCTGCGCGGTCAGGATGCGCTCGATGCGGCCGAACGTCCTTTCGTCGTTGGCGTCCTCGTCGAGCACGAGGTTGTAGACCTCCACCGCCCGTTCGGTGGACTTGAGCTCGTAGTTCAGAATGTTGCCCATGGCCACCAGGCAGCGGGCCCGCGTCTGGCCAGTCTCGACTTTCACCAGCCGTTCCAGAATCTCCACCGCGCGCGCCCATTCCTTGGCCTGGGTGTAGATCTCGAACACCTCGTGTAGGGTCACGGCATCGTCAGGGCGCATGGCCAGCATGTCGAAGTAGGTCTTGATCGACGCATGCAGGTCGCCCAAGGTCTCGCGCTGGGTCTTTGCGATCTTGGTCAGGACGTCGAGCTTTTCGTCGTCCGATTTCGCGCCGGCCAAGAGCACGCGCTGCTGCTCGATCAACGCCTCGGCGCCTTCCGGACCTTGGCTAGCCAGGCGTCCGTGGGCGCGGGCCAAGCCCTCCCGGCAGCTCGCTTGGTCGGGCGCTAGCTCCAGCGCGCGGGTGAATGCCACGGCGGCCGCGTTGGCATCACCCAGCGAAAGCTGCGCGTTGCCCAGGCCCTCCAGAAACTCCGCTTGCTCCTCGGTGGTCAGCTTGGCGTCCGAACGGGCCATGATGGCCGGAACCGCGGTGACCACGTCCTGCCACCACTTCTCTGCCAAAGCCAGCGACGCCCAACGCAGCAAAGCCGGCAAGTAGGTCGGGTCGTCGCCATGGGCGTTGCGGTAGCTGACCCGGGCGCGCTCGTTGTCGCCCAACATCTGCGCAGCCCAGCCTGCACGTTGAAACAAGCGCGCCGCCTGCGCCCCGCCCGCCTCGGTTCCGGAGGCGAGGGATTCGTAAAGTGGCAACACGGTCGCCCAGTCCTTGCGATCCCAACCAATTTCCGCCAACGCCTCGGCGGCCGGGCGGTTGGCCGGATCGGCGTCGAGCGCGCGTCGGTACATCTCGCTCGCGCTGTCCAGGTCGGAAAGGTGGGTCCGATAGATGTCGGCGGCGTCAAGGCTGTAGCCAACTCGTCGTTCGACGTCGCGCGATGCCCCGCCGGCTGACGCCAGGCAAGTCGCGGCCCGGGAATAATCACCGTGCAGCCGGTACAGGTCCACCAGTCCGCGCAAGGCCGTGGGATGGGTCGGATCCGCCGCCAAGGCAGCCTCGAGGGCTTTCTGGGCCGCCGCGGAATCGCCGAGTTGCTCCTGGTACCAAGTCGACATCGCGGCGTACATCGCTGCCTGCTTTTCCGCAGGCTCAGCTTGCGCGGCCACCGCCATGCATTCTTGCAGCAGGTCGGGAAAGCGCCCCAGCGACCCCGTCACCCTGGCCAGCTCGGCGACTGCTTCTTCGTTGCTCGGGTCATCCTGAAATGCGGCCATGAAGGTCAGGTAGGCGCGCTCGGTGTCTTGCAGGTTCTTCTCGAAGATTTGCGCCGCGTGCACCAAATGGCGCGCGCGACCTGCGGCCGTGGTCGACGCCTCGGCCCTTTCAATCAGCAGTCCCGCCAAATCTTCCCAACGCCCTTCGCGGGTGAGTACGCGCGCGACCTGGCGATATTCGTCGGCGCTCATCTGATCCTCGGTCTGGGGGCCTGGGGTCTCCGGATATTCGGTGGTCATCATCTTCTCCCTGCTGGACTTGCGGGCCATGGGTGCCGACCTCGACGCCATCCCATCCTCAGCCCGTGACAATATTGGCCGCGCTTCCCCTCGTCAACCGCGTCTCAGGTCCCGAGCTGCTGATTTTCGTCCGCTGCCAGGTTTCGCTTGTGCGCGGCGGACGTTTTCCGCATGATCCGCTCCGCCCATGGAAGCATCAAGCAACGCTGCCGCGAAGAAGACGCCGCTCTACGGCGAGCATCAACGCCTGGGCGCCAAGCTGATCGATTTCGGGGGCTGGATGATGCCGGTCAACTACCCTCCCGGCATCCTCGAGGAGCACAAGGCAACCCGCAGTGCCGTAGGCGTTTTCGACGTCTGCCACATGGGCGAAATCCACTTTCGCGGCAAGCGCGCGGCCGAGGCAGTGCAGCGGCTGGTCACCAACAAGGTCGGCGCCTTGCTGGATGGTGGCGCCATGTATGCCGTTGCCTGTCACGAAAGCGGCGGCATCGTGGACGATCTCATCGTCTATCGGGTGGCAGCCGAGCACTTCCTGATCGTGGTCAACGCCTCCAATATCGACAAGGATTTCAGCCACTTCTCCAGCAATGTCGGATCTTGGTGCGAGATCAAGAACGAATCAGATGCCACGGCGCTGATCGCCTTCCAGGGACCCAAGGCGGCGTCTGCGCTGGCTGGGCTGACCAAGTCCGACCTGGCCTCCCTGCGATCGTTCAGGTTCTTGCCCAACCGGCAGGTCGCAGGACTGCCCGCGTGGATTGCCCGCACCGGCTACACCGGAGAGGATGGTTTCGAGATCTTCACCCCCGCCGAGCATGCGGTCGCCATGTGGAATGCGCTGCTGGACGCGGCCGCGAGTGCGGGCGGCAAGCCGGTCGGCTTGGGCGCGCGCGACACGCTGCGACTAGAGGCACGCCTAAGCCTTTATGGCAACGACCTGTCCGACACCACGACGCCGCTCGAAGCCGGGCTTGGCTGGGTGGTGAAGCTCGACGCTGGCGATTTCATCGGCAAGGCGGCGCTCGTGCGCCAGCGCGAAGCCGGGCTGGCCAGAAAGCTGGTTGGGTTCGAGATGCGCGAGCGTGGCATTCCCCGGCACGGCTACCCCGTCAAGGACGCCCAGACCGGCGCGACGCTCGGCGAAGTCAGCTCGGGCGGCGTCGGCCCCACCGTGGGCAAGAACATCGGCATGGGCTACGTTCCCGCGGCCCACGCAGAGCCGGGCTCGCGCCTCGTCATCGATTGCCGCGGCAAACCTGCCTTGGCCGAGGTCATCAAAGGGCCCTTCTACCGCCGGGCGGGCGGGTAAGATTTCGTTTCTAGGATTTCGTTTCAAGGAGCAGCGAAAGAACATGAGCGACACGTATCCGAGCGATCTTCTCTACACCGAAGACCATGAATGGGCGCGCCGGGAGGGCAACCTGGTTACCATCGGTATCTCCCAATTCGCCGTGGAGCAACTCGGCGACGTGACCCAAGTCGACCTTCCACGCGAGGGCGAGATGCTCAAGCAGCACGATCCGTTCGGCTCGGTCGAATCGGTGAAGGCGGTGTCGGACGTGTTCACGCCGATTTCGGGCAAGGTGGTCAAGGTCAACACGACCCTGCAGGATTCCCCGGAATACGTGAACGAAGAACCCTACGACGGCGGCTGGATGATCCAGGTTGAAGCGTCGAATCCCGACGAGCTCAAGCAGCTCATGGACGTCGCCGCGTACGAAACCTTCCTGAAGGAACACGAGGACTGATAGCCGCGCAATGCCCGCACCCAAGCAGGACGAATTTCTTCACCGCCATCTCGGCCCGAGGCCAGCGGATCTGGCTGCCATGCTACAAACGGTTCGGGCTGCTTCGCTCGACGAGCTGGTCGACCAGACCGTTCCCGCCGCCATCCGAACCGCGCGCCCGCTGGCCCTGGCGCCGGCGCTCAGCGAATACGAAGCACAGTGCGAATTGCGCCGCCTGGCTGGCCGCAACCGGCGCGTGCGCTCCTTCATCGGCATGGGCTACGCCGAAGCCATCATGCCGCCGGTCATCCAGCGCAACATCCTGGAGAATCCCGGCTGGTACACGGCCTACACGCCCTACCAGGCCGAGATTTCCCAGGGGCGACTGGAAGCCCTGCTCAACTTCCAGACCATGGTGATGGAGTTGTGCGGAATGGACGTGGCCGGAGCATCGCTGCTGGACGAGGCCACCGCGGCCGCCGAGGCCATGCACATGTTCGCGGGCGTGTGCGAAAACGAGAAGGCCAAGATCTTCTTCGTTTCCGAGCTGTGCCACCCGCAAACCATCGCCGTGGTTCACACGCGGGCGGCCCCACTCGGCATCGAGGTCGTGGTCGGCGATCACGCCAGCTACGCCTTCGACGGCCAGTGCTTCGGGGCGCTTCTGCAATACCCGAGCACCGACGGCAAGCTGTTCGACTACCGCGGCTTTTGCGACAAGGCCCACGCGGCTGGCGCGCGCGTCGCCGTCGCCGCCGACCTGCTTGCCCTGGCACTGCTGGTGCCGCCCGGTGAGCTGGGCGCCGACGCGGCGCTGGGAAGCGTGCAACGCTTCGGTCTGCCGCTCGGCTACGGCGGCCCACACGCTGCCTTCTTCGCCGCGCGCAAGGAATACACGCGCAAGATGCCCGGCCGGCTCATCGGCGTGTCAAAGGACTCGCACGGCCACACCGCGTATCGGCTGGCGCTGCAAACCCGCGAGCAGCATATCCGCCGCGAAAAGGCCACCAGCAACATCTGCACCTCGCAGGTCCTGCCCGCGGTGATGGCCAGCATGTTCGCCGTGTATCACGGCGCCGAGGGCATCCGGGCCATCGCAACCCGGGTCGCCAGGCTGGCTGCCTGCCTTGCCCAGACCCTCGCCAACGCCGGCCTTCGCGTAGCGACCACGTCGGTCTTCGACACGGTTCGCATCGACGCCACCCAGCCCGCCATCGCGGCCTGCCACGCGCGCGCCGAAGCGTCCGGGATCTGCCTGCGCCAGCTCTCGTCCACCGCGCTGACCATTACCCTGGACGAAACCTCCACCCTGGCCGACGTGGAAGCCGTCGTGCGCGTGATGGCGCCGGTGGCGGCATCCGAAGTCAATCTCGATCAGGCCGCGCCCGCCATTCCCGGCCCGCTCGCGCGCACCAGCGCGTATCTGCAGCATCCGGTCTTCTCGGCCCATCGCTCAGAGACCGAGATGATGCGCTACCTTCGGCAATTGCAGGCCAAGGATCTCTCGCTCGCCGACTCGATGATTCCGCTTGGGTCGTGCACCATGAAGCTGAATGCGGCGGCCGAGATGTTGCCCATCACCTGGCCCGAATGGAGCAACGTTCACCCGTTCGTGCCCTGCAAGTTCGCCGAGGGCTACGTGGCAATCGTGACCGATCTGGAAATGATGCTGGCGGAAATCACCGGCTTCGAGGGTGTGTCGCTGCAGCCGAACGCGGGCTCGCAGGGCGAATACACCGGCCTTTTGGTGATTCGCAAGTACCACGAGACCAAGGGACAGGCCGGGCGCGACGTGTGCCTGATTCCCGCGTCCGCGCACGGGACCAACCCGGCGTCCGCGGTGATGGCGGGTTTCCGGGTGGTGGTCGTCGCGTGCGATGGCGCTGGCAACGTCGACCTGGCGGACCTGACCGAAAAGGCCAAGACCAACGCCGACAAGCTGGCGGCATTGATGCTGACCTATCCGTCCACCCACGGCGTGTTCGAGGAAGACGTGCAGAAGATCTGCCAGGTCGTGCACGAGCATGGCGGCCAGGTCTACATGGACGGCGCCAACATGAACGGCCAGGTGGGCCTGTGCCGTCCGGCCGAGCTGGGCGCTGACGTGTGCCACATCAACTTGCACAAGACCTTCGCCAGCCCGCATGGCGGCGGCGGTCCCGGCGCAGGTCCCATCGCGGTGGCCGCGCACCTGGTGCCTTTCCTGCCCGGCCATCCTGTGATTCAAGTCGGTTCCGAACAGGGCATCGGCGCAGTTTCCGCCGCGCCGTGGGGCAGCGCGAACATCCTGCTCATCGCCTGGGCCTACACCCGCATGATGGGCGCCGACGGGCTGAAGCAAGCGACCCAATACGCAATCCTGAACGCGAACTACATCGCCGAACGGCTGCACGAGCATTACCCGGTCGTCTATCGCGGCAAACAGGGCCGGGTTGCGCACGAATGCATCGTGGACTTGCGCCCGCTCAAGAAGAGCGCCGGCATCGAGGCCGAAGACGTGGCCAAGCGGCTGATGGACTACGGCTTTCACGTCCCGACCATGTCGTTCCCGATTCCGGGCACCTTGATGATCGAGCCGACGGAAAGTGAATCGAAGGCCGAGCTCGACCGTTTCTGCGACGCCATGATCGCGATTCGCCAAGAAATCCGCGAAATCGAAAACGGCATCCAGCCGCGCGAAGACAACCTGCTCAAGAATTCCCCGCACACGGCAGAAGCCCTGCTCGCCACCGAGTGGACGCATCCCTACCCGCGCGAGCGCGCGGCCTACCCCCTGCCCTACCTGCGCGCGCACAAATATTGGCCGCCGGTCGGACGGCTCGACAACGTGCTTGGCGACAGACAGTTCGTGTGCAGTTGTCCCCCGGTTTCGAGCTACTAAAGCACCATGGCAAGCACAAACCTCAGCTTCAAATGCAAGGACGAGCACCTGGCCTGGCTCGCCACCCAGGCCATCTTGCCGGCGGGATTCCGCGTCGGCAGCACGCGCTTCGATTTCGCTCCGGTCGAGGTTCCCAAACCCGCGGCCATGAACCTGACCTTGATTGCGCTGGATAAGGCGACGCCCGACTTCGCCGCCATGTTCACCCGCAACGCCTTTCCCGGCGCGCCGGTGATTTTGGGCCGCAGGCGGCTCGACCAGGCCACGCTGGGCGCCGTGGTGGTGAACAACAAGATTTCCAACGTGTGCGCCCCGGGCGGCGTGGCCGCAGCCGAGCGAGTGTGCGCGGGCGTGGCCAGCGTGTTGGGCCTGACCGCAAGCCAGGTCGTTCCCAGCTCCACCGGCGTCATCGGCTGGCAGATCCCGGTCGACGCCATGCTGGCCGCGATTCCCGCCGCCGCACAGAGGCTGGGCCGCGCGACCTTGCTCGACGCTGCCCAGGCCATCATGACCACGGATCTCTATCCCAAGGTCCGGCGCGCGAGCGTGGGCGACGGCAGCATCGTCGGGATCGCCAAGGGCGCCGGCATGATCGAGCCCAACCTGGCCACCATGCTGGTCTACCTGCTCACCGACCTGGCGGTCCCGCGCGCGACGCTGCGGCGCCTGTTGCCCGCCGCGGTTGCCACCAGCTTCAATTCCATCAGCATCGACAGCGACACCAGCACCTCGGACACGGTCCTGCTGCTGTCGTCAGGTCGAATTGCCTGCCCCGACGAAGCCGCGTTCGCGCAGGCGCTCGGCAGCGTGTGCCGCGATCTGGCCGAGGACGTGGTTCGCAACGGCGAAGGCGTACGGCACGTGATGCGGGTGCAGGTCCAATCGGCGCCCGATGAGACCATCGCGCGCAGCCTGGCCAAGGCCGTTGTGAATGCGCCGCTTTTCAAGTGCGCGATCGCCGGCAACGATCCCAACGTGGGCCGAATCATCCAGGCCGTGGGCAAGCACATCGGCGCAGAGGCGCTGGCCCTCGACGTCTCGAAGATGCGTATCGTGCTCGGCGGCCACACCATCTTTGAAAGCGGCTGTTTCCGCCTCGACCCTGCCGCCGAACAGGCCCTGACCGCGCACCTCAAGACCGCCGAGCTGTACAGCAGTGCGGTTCCCATCAACGGCGTCTTCAAGCCAACCGTAGATTTCCCGCCGCACGAGCACTGTGTGGAGCTGGACATCGATCTCGGCGCCGGCGGCGCGAGCGCGACGGTGTTCGGTGCCGACCTGACCCACGAGTACGTGAGCGAGAACGCGGATTACCGAAGTTAGGGGACGGGAAGGGAAGAGACCACAGAGCGCGCGGAGGGCACCGGCATGTTCGACAGCCCTGTCATGGACGAGAACTGTCGAGCGACAAATCTCCCTCCGCCATTTCCCGGGCCACAACAGGTACTGCACCTTCACTATAGAGCCGCGCGAAGCCACTTGCGGCGTTTTGCACCGGACTTTCACTACAAATGGAGCTACTGCTGTGGCTTCGCACGACGCTGTCAGCGCACGTCCCAAAGACGTAGTGATACTGTGGTCGGCCACGGCGGCGTCGCGAACGATGGGAACCCCAAACCGGTCAGTTACTTCCCAGAGGCCGAAGTAAGCTACACTCAAGAGGACGAGAGCAGCAATCTTCTTCCCGGTCCAGAATGGAGTGCGGCATGGTCTGTCAAAATTTTGCCGTTCAGCTGCGAGCCTACCGCCCAGCCGGCGCGTCGATGCTACACCAATGTCCCTGCGGCGGGATCGTCCGCTGCAACGGCTTTATGGGTATTCCGTTCCGAAGTCGATGCTCTCGGTTTTTCCGGGACAATCGAAGCGGGACATGCACCCGCGGAATACGAATATGCAACGGCGAGCACTTGATGCTCTCGAACTCTGCTTCGATTCCGCGGGTGTGCCTTTGCCCGTAACGAATA
>CAZBIU010000186.1:0-13175 GCA_964491625.1 uncultured Myxococcales bacterium | reverse complement strand
GCGATCATGTACATGGTCTGGGGATTGTAGCCGGTCACGGTGCCCTTGGCACTGTTGTTCCGATAGCCGACCCCGGCCACCACGTGTACGCCGTAGACCGGGTTGCCACCGATCGTGACTGGGAGAGCCTTCGCCTTCGCTTCGTTGCCGGGGGTCGTCTTGTTTCCGCCCGGGGGCGCCTTGGTCAGATCGTTACCCTGTCCGGACTGGTCATAAATGATCGAGATGGTACAGGCATCGGTGCCGCAGAAACTGTCTTGGTCAGCCGACTTTGCGAAACCGTTCGAGAGGACCCCGATGTCCTGGGTTGTGCCGTCCGTCTTCTTGATCTGGTACAGAGGACCGTTGTACGCGCTCCGAAGCAGCCGAACCGTGCTGTGGGCTGCAACGCACGGGCCGCCGTCATCTTGGTAGATATCGCAAGGCAGCTTGGTGGGGTCGAACGTTACCGTGGAACCGCCAGAGCCCGTCTGGCCGCCTGCACTGGTACCACCACCAGCGCCCACGGTGTCCCCGCCAGCTCCGCCATTGCCGGTCGCGCCACCCACAGCTCCCCCATTGCTGCTGGAGCTGCCTGCCGTCCCACCCGTGCTGGTCGCGCCGCCAACCGTCCCACCCGCGCTGGTCGCACCGCCATTCCCACCGGAGTTACCCGAGGAGAGCGTGCAGCCCCAAGAGCAGATGCCGAAGATTGCAACCAGCAAGAGTTCGTTCGTAATGCTTTTTGTGCTCATCGAGGCATGCCTCCTCGCATGCAGATAGACAGTATCCCGCACCCAGAAAAGTGGTCCAGCCAATACTATGCGGACGTCCTGAAAGCAAGTGCGAGAGGAAACAAAAGGCAACCTCAGGACCGAGCCCGCTACGGCAGAAACTTGACGTTGGTGAAGGTCGCGTTCGGCGTACAGGTTCCGCCGGTGCTCGTGAACTGCCACTGCAAGCCGACCACTTGGCCCGCGGTTGACGCCGACCAGTTGGTGAAGCTCGCGAGCGTCGTCGATACTGTCTTGCCGGGAGACGCTACCGCGCTCGACAGGTCCACGACTTGCGACTTGACCGGAAACCCGAAGCAGCTGGAACCACCGTCGGCCTTGCATCCGCCGGGCGGGGTTTGATCGACCGGCCGCTGGTCGTAGGTCTGGATTTGCAACTGGACGTTGCAGCCAGCGGCACTGCCGTAGACGTCGAACGCAATCGAGGTGAATGATGCCACGGTCACGCACGAGAAGAAGGTCAACCCGCCGCCGCCGTATGCGGACGCCGGCACCGAGCCGGTGAGGTGGAGACCAGCTGGGCTACCCGCGACGGTTGCGGTGTTCATGCTCGCGCTTCCGCCGGCATATTGGTAGACGTTCCCGGTCAGAGCGCCCGAGCCCCACTTGGCGGTCGTGGCATTCCAGTCGGTAAAGTTCGTGACCATCCCGCTCGCCGGCGAAATCGCGCTCGAACAGTTGTACGAAGGTGGCGTGGTGGATGTCGTCCCACCGGTGCCAGTCACGCCGCCACTGCCGGTCGTGCCGCCGCTGCCCGCCGTCGTACCGCCGGTGGCAGTTGTTCCACCGCTGGCGGTTGTCCCGCCGGTGGCAGTTGTTCCACCGCTGGCGGTTGTCCCGCCGGTTTCGGTGATCCCACCGGTTTGAGCTGCTGCGTCCTCCTGGGTGCTTCCTCCGGCGTCGGCCTGACCACCTGTGGCCTGCAAGCCGTCGGCCCCCGCGATCCCGCCAGATCCAATGGCCGCGTCAGGAACTCCCCCTGTCCCCGTGCTACCGCCGGAACCGATCGCGCCGGCCACGTCGTCGTGCCCCGCGCCACCCGCACCTGTAACGCCGCCGCTCTCCAGGACGGCGTCTGGAATGGCATCAGCGCCACTCGTACCTCCGCTCCCGGGCGGCAATTCCGATTTTCCACCTGCGCCCGTTGCTCCGCCGCTGCTCGCCAGATCGCCGCCGCCGTCAGTAGCGCTGCCACCCGTGCGGCCCAAGGTTCCGCCGCTCTGAACGCCGCCCGCCCCACCGACGCCGCCGGCGCTGTCGCCACCTTGCCCGATCTTCCCATTGCGGTAATCCGTCACCTTTGATGGCGGCGTGAGGTCAACGCACGCCGACCCGAAAGCGAAACCGGCCAGCAGCATCAACACTCGGCCGAACGAATAGACTGAAGTGTCGCTGTATTTCATCGCTGATCCGAGTTACGACGCCGCCGTTGAACTGTTCGCCGCGGCAAGAAGGCAGCACCAACGCTGACTATCGATGGACATGCTTCGCTGCAATGAAATCCTACCCTATCTTCAGTGCCGACGACACCTCGAACCAGCTCACGCACAATGGGGTGGGCGTTGTTGTGGGATCGGTCACTTGGGTTGAACCGCAGGACAATGCGGTCGCCTACGGCAGCACGGGACGCAATTGGGAGCCCTCGTTCCAATGTGCGACATCGTAGGCGTCCGCCAACAGTGTAAGTGGCCGACGAGTCGTCCCGTCGGGCCATGAAAAAAGCGGGATCCCGGAGGATCCCGCTTTCGAGCAGTCGTTTCAGGCAGGGGCCGAGAGAGGCGCTACTTCTTGTAGCCCACGGCCTGGATATTCTTCAGGATGAGGTTGTCGGCGCTGTCGTCTGACGGCCAACCGTTGAGGACGGCGCACTCGTAGTAGGTTCCAACCGCGTTGTTGCTGTTGTCGCCGCCAATGCCGAGGCCGATGCCTCCTGCATAGCTCCACGACTTGCCGGAGGGAGCTGCGCCATTGTAGGCAGTCGTAACAGCAGTGGCACTAGCGGTGTCGGCCATCCGAAGCGCGTATTTCCCGGCGGTCGTGTGGAGGAAGCCAAGGGCGAAAGGAACGTTCAGGGATGGGTTGCCGGGTTGGTTTCCGGGTGTTCCGCTCGATCCGCCAGACCAAACGCCGCCCTCGAAGTCGCCCTCGAACCATGGGCCGCTGCCATCGCCGGTGCCCCAGAAACCCCGTCCGAAGAGCATGGAGGTCATGGTCACGTATTTGTTGGGATCGGGTGAGACGGAGCCGAAATCGTTGCAGCATCCCTTGGCATCCTTCCCGTCACCGTCGGTGTGCGTGCCGTCCCCGAGCGAGTAGATGGTTTGGTCCTTGGCGCCGATCGGGATCCCCTTGCCGGTAGCGTTCAAGGCGGTCCGATACCCACCAAACTGGGGGACGTACAGCGCGTAGACCTTGTGACCCCCGGCCGTTATCGAGAGAGTGGTCGCTACCGACTCGTAATCGTTCTGGTTCGATCGATTTCCGTTGCCTGACGGGCCCGCGGAGCCCCTGGTGAGATCGTTGCCGTTCCCGGTCTGGTCATAGATCTTCGAGATGCTGCATGTGGTATTGGCGCAGAAAGTATCCTGGGCGCCCGAGTCGGCATAGCCATCCGCGAGCATCCCGATGTCCTGGGTCGTGCCGCCCGAGCCGGTGTTCGTGGCCGAGCTCCCGCTCCGGACTTGGTACAGAGGGCCGGTGTACTTGCTCGTGAGAGCGCGAACCGTGCTATACGCCGCGCCACACGACAGGCTGGTAGAACTGATGACATCGCAGGGCCCCTGGCCCCTGGTACCAGTGCCCGTGGAGCCGCCCGCCGCAGTCGTGCCGCCAGAGCCGCTCGTACCACCCGCGAGGGTCGCACCGCCGGAACCTGTCTTGCCGCCGGCCGAGGTCCCGCCACCCGTCGCACCGCCAGGGCCGGTCGCGCCACCCGCGCCGGTCTTGCCACCAGTGCCGGTCGAGCCGCCCGCACCGGTGCCTCCGCCCTTTCCGCTTGCACCTCCGCTTGCTGGCGAACCACCGGTGCCCGTGCTGCCATTCTGGAAGACGACCGTCCCCGTCACGGTCGTGCCGAAGGCCCCGGTTTGCGGAGTCCAGGTCATCTGGCTTCCGGCCACGCAGTACGAGTACTTCGCTTCGCTGTCGAGCGTGACCGTGTTGTTCGATGCCGTGTAATTGCCGCTGGCCGCCGCGTCGACCGCTTGCATCCCCGGCCAGCCCTCCTGGTTCAGGGTAGCCGTACAGTTGCAACCACCGGTCGAAGTGTCGTCTGTGCAAACAAACGACTCAGCAGCTGCGAGGGACCCGCTAAGCCCGGCGCAGGTAACTTTCGCCAAAGACAAGATCAGGCAGTCGGGGCCCAGTGCTATCTGCAGGTTGCCTTTGGTGACCGTCTTGTCCGTATACGACCCGTTAGAGTTGCCGGTCCAGCTGCCGGTGACTTGGAGGGATCCCGTGACCTGTCCGGTCGGGCAGGAAAGGCTCGCTGCTGCCTGCATGTCCATTTGGCCAGATACTGTAATACATGACGACGCGACGGTCCATGTGCCGACTACGTCACCGCCGCATGGCGGCACATTGGAGCAGGACGTTCCACCTCCCGCGCCGCCACCGCTCGTGCCGCCCTTGGCAGGCGAGCCGCCCGCGGCGCTGCCACCCGAGCCGCCCTTCGCGGTCGAGCCGCCCGACGCGCTGCCGCTCGAGCCGCCCTTCGCGGTCGAACCTCCTGAGCCGCTGCCACCCGAGCCACTGCCAGCCCCGCCAGTGCCGGAAGAACCGCCAGAGCTGGTGTTCGTGTTTCCTCCGTTTCCCGGAGAAGGCGAACTTGAGGACGTGCATGCACTGGAAATCAATCCGAATGCGATCGCCATTGAGAGAACAGTGGACTGAGCCTTCATCGAATATCTCCTTGCTCCAAGGGAACGGGGGAAGCTGACGTGTCAGGGGTGTAGAAATGTCTCGCTTACTCACAGTTATCGCAAGTGGGGAGATCGGCTCACCGGTCCAGTCTTCTGACTCGCTGCGACTCCGGCCGACCCTCCTTTTCGGAGATGCAGGACTTACAATCGCGCCTGGCACGCAATGCCATGCGCTAGGCGCTGGCACGGGCCAATTTCCCCGCGGCGTCTACAAATTCTTGTACAACGGCCCGCCGCCTCCCTCGGGCGGAACCCAATTGATGGCGCCGTAGGGATCCTTGATGTCGCAAGTCTTGCAATGCACGCAATTCGAGAAGTCGATGCGCAGCCTCTGAAACCTTGCGGTTGTCTCGTCGCGCTCGACCACGTAGACGCTGGCAGGGCAGAACTTCTCGCACGGATTGCCGTATTCTTCCGCACAGCGCTGGCAGTGGCTGGTGTCCACCTTGAGGTGACAGGGCTGCTTTTCCTCGTGTCGCGTGCCCGAGTTGTAGACATCGGTCAACTTGTCGAAGGTTGTGCCCTGGTTGTCGTGCTTGAAGGTGTTGGCTGGCGCGCCGTTCGGGTAGACCTCGAGCAGCTTCTTCGTGTCCTTGTAGTCTTCATCGATGACGAGGCGGTCGAGGGGATAGCGCCCGCCGGTGACGGTCATGAGCCCGGCCTGGATCATCCCGCCGTAAAGCCCGGCCTTCATTAGTTGGCGGAAATTGCGGGCAGGGTAGAGGTCCTTGACGATGTACGAATTCGCCACCGCAGTTTCGTATTTCGCGAGCTCGGCGGCGGAGAAGTCATCTTTCGCCAAGGCCTCGAACAGAGTTTCCGCGGCCAGGATGCCCGACTTGATGGCGTAGTGAACGCCCTTGAGCTTGGGCATGGCGACCATGCCGGCCGAATCGCCGCAGATCAGCGCGCCGTCCATCGCCATCTTGGGCATCGAGTAAAAGCCGCCCTCGGGGATGGTCTTAGCGCCGTAGGAAACCACCTTGCCGCCCTTGAGCAGGTTTGCGACCAGCGGATGCTGTTTGAACTTGCAGAACTGCAGGTGCGGATCGATGAGCGGGTCGTGGTAGTCGAGCCCGGTAATCACGCCCACCGCAATCTGGTTGCCGGTCATGGCGTAGATGAAGCTGCCGCCGAAGGTGTGGCTGTCCATCGGGTAGCCCATCGTATGAATGATGTGCCCGTCCGGTAGCGGCGACTTCTCGAACTCCCAGACCTCCTTCACGCCGGTGGCGTACACCTGCGGATTCCTGCCCTCGTCGAGGCCGAGCTTGTTCACGAGCTGCTTGGTGCACGAGCCTCGCGTGCCTTCGCAAAACACCGTGGCCTTGCCGAGCAGGTTCGGCCCGGCTTCGAAGATGCCCTTGGGTGTGCCGTCGGGGTTCACGCCTTTGTCGCCGAGCTGCACGCCGATGACTTTCTTGCCTTCGTAGAGCACCTCCTGCGCGGCGAACCCGGTCAGCGCGTCGATGCCCGCGGCGGAAAGCTGCTCGCCTAGCCACTTGACCAACTTACCGAGCGACACGATGTGGTTGCCGTGGTTATTCATCTGGGGCGGGACGACGGGGAACCTGAGCGATCGGTTCTTGGTGAGGAAGTACACGGCCTCGCTCTTCACCTCGCCCTCAATGGGCGCGCCCTTTTCCCTGTAGGCGGGAATCAGCTCGGCGAGCGCCTTTGGCTCGATGACCGCGCCCGAGCAGGTATGGTCGCCCAGGTTGGCGGCCTTCTCGATCACGGCCACGACCATGTCGACCCCCAGGGTCTGTTCATTGATGGGCTTGCCGGGCTTGTCACCCTTTTCCACCTGTGCGTTGTGCTTGGCGATGAGGTTCGTCAGGTGAAGCGCGCCGGCAAGTCCGGCCGGGCCGCCGCCCACGAAGACGACGCCCGCTTTCATGGTGTCTCGCTCGATCATGGTGACTACTTATCCCGGTTTGGGCCTGCTAGCACGCCGCAATCCGGCGCGAGCGCCCCGCGGCCTGACTGCCCTCGGAAAAGCCGGCGAAACACGTCTTCCCATGGCGACCCGTGCTACTCTGCGTCCGTGCTAGAAGCGGTTGGCCCCGATGATTTCGTCACCCTGACCCGTTGTGATCAACTGGTCGCGGCCCAGCTTCTATGTGGACGGCTCGACTCGGAGGGCATCGATTGTTTCATTCCGGACGAGCACGTGGCGAACCAAACCTGGCATTTAAGCCGCGCCATCGGCGGCATTCGTGTGCAGGTAAGGCAGGCCGACCTCGAACGGGCGCAGCAGATTCTCGCCGACCCGGCGGCGGGGGTGGCTTCCGAGGGGATGAGCGAACCCAGGCCGAACGGTGTGCATGACCAGGACGACGGAACCATCGGGCCGGGGGACCGAGCTGCCTACCGCGCCATGCGAGTCGCGTTGGTAAGTCTGTGGCTGATGGGGCTTATCCATCCCTACTCGCTCGCCCTGGCCGCACGCGCGCTTCGCCGCACCGATTTGACCGCCTGGGGTAAGCGGCGCGCGTGGATCGCGCTCGTGGTGAGCGCGTTTGGCTGCGCTTGGATGGGAGCGCTGATCTTCAAGCTGGCAACGATTCGGTAGCCCGAAAGGTTCCCCTATAAACTAGCGCCATGCCAACTCGGCCACTTCGCGCAAGGTTGCTCACCAAGCTGCTCGTGGCCATGCTGGTACCGGCGGTCTTTGCGCTCGGCCTGTTCGGCGCCGCCGCGCACGAGGTCGCCCGGCGCCTGCTCGAGGACGAGCTTGGCAAGCGACTCGGGACTGCGGCCTCGTCGGTGGCGATGCTTGTCCTGCCCGAGCAGATCTCTGCCATCTCTGCCGGTGACGAAGGCTCGAACACTTACGCCAACCTTCGCCACCGCGTGGAGCAGGCGCGCGAAGGTCTGGCGGTTCGCCGGGTCTTGTTGGTGGCGGCCGATATGAGCGTGCGCGCCGACAGCGACCACTTGCTTGCCCTCGGGGCCAAGGCCCACGAGCTTGGCGCCGACGCGCCAGAGGTCGAGAGAGCAAAGTCCGGCCAGCCGTCGGCTTCTCCGCTGTTCACCGGACGCGACGGTCTGCCCTACAAGCGCGGCTACGCCCGCATCGGCAACCCGACGGTGGGATTCGCGGTGGTGGAGGCCAGCGTGCAGTACCTCGACGCGCTCGCGGCGTTTCGGCGCTGGCTCTTGCTTGGGGGAATCGGCAGTGTGGCAGTCATTGCCGTGCTGGCGGCATGGCTCTCGCGCCGAATGACAGGCCCGCTGGAGCGCCTGGCGGGCGCGGCCGAGCGTATTGGGCAGGGAGATCTGACTGGTACCGTCGCAGTGGAGACGCGCGATGAGATCGGCTATCTCGCCAAGCGCCTCGATGAAATGCGGCAGGCGCTGCGCGCGCGCGACGAACGCATGCAGATGATGCTGGCCGGAATCGCGCACGAGGTTCGCAATCCGCTGGGCGGCCTCGAGCTCTATGCGGGGCTTCTACGCGAGGCGCTGGCTGGACAGGGGGAACGGCTTGCCGAAGTCGCGCGGGTGGAGCGCGAGATTGGTTACCTCAAGAACGTGGTAACCGATTTTCTCGACTTCGCGCGACGACCCGCGCCGGTGATGGATGTCGTCCCTGTGCGCGACCTTTTGGATGAAGCTGCCGAGATCTGTCGGGCAAGTGGCGGACCGACCATCGCGATTGACTGTGCGGCGGGACTGGTGGCCCACGCCGACAGGGCTCAGGTGCGCCGGGCGCTGATCAATTTGGCGAAGAACGCCATCGTTGCCGCGGGGCCCACAGGGCAAGTGGTGCTGGCCGCGCGCAAGGCAGAGGACGACAGGTTCCGCATCGTCTGGGAGGTGCGCGACAGCGGGCCAGGCATTCCGGCGGACATTTCCGCGAAGATCTTCACCCCGTTTTTCACCACGCGCGAAAAGGGCACCGGCCTCGGGCTTGCGTTCGTAAAGGAAATTGCACGCGACCATGGCAGCGACGTCACGGTCGAGCGCGGGCCCGAAGGCGGCGCGCGGTTTCGGTTTATGACTGGCTAGGATGGTTGCCGGTCGCGGCGGAGGGCGCAGAGGCAGAGATCGTCAGTCTTTGGGCGCGCCACTCGGACGCCCTGCGGTCACACCGATGCCGTACTTTTCCAGCTTGTAGTAGAGCGCGCTGGTCTTGATGCCGAGCAGGCGCGCGGTTTCGGTCTTTACGCCGCCGCTGCGGTCATAGGCGCGCTGGATGAGCTGTCGTTCCAGATCGTCGAGGATTTCCGGCAGGCTCATGTCTCCCCCGGGAACCGCGAGGGCGGCTTCACTTGTGCCCTCGCGCAGGAAGGCCGGCAGGGCGGCGACATCGATGCTTTCGCCGGTTGCGAAGACCAGGGCTTGCTCGATGGCGTTCTCGAGCTCGCGCACGTTGCCCGGCCACGCGTATGCGGTCAGTCGCGCAAGCGCCGCTTGGTCGATGCGCCTCACCGTCGAATTGGCCCGCGGCCCGAGCTTCTTGATGAAGTGTTCGACCAACAGCGGGATGTCCTCGCGCCGCTCGCGCAGCGAGGGCACGCGACATGGGACCACGTGCAGGCGGTAGAAGAGATCCTCGCGGAACTTTCCTTCTTCCACGGCTTGCTTGAGATCGCGATGGGTGGCCGACACCACCCGCACGTCGACCCGCACGGTCTCTTCGCCACCCACGCGCTCGAACTGCTTTTCCTGTAGGACGCGCAGAAGCTTGAGCTGCAGGTTGGGCGTCATGTCGCCGACCTCGTCGAGAAACAGCGTGCCCTTGTCGGCCAACTCGAAGCGCCCGAGTTTGCGCTTTATCGCGCCAGTGAACGATCCCTTTTCATGGCCGAACAGCTCGGATTCGAGCAAGGTGTCGGTGAGTGCTCCGCAATTGACCTTTACGAACGGCCCGGAAGCGCGCTTCGACTGCAGGTGCACCGCTCGCGCCACCAGCTCCTTGCCGGTCCCCGATTCGCCCGCGATGTGCACCACCACGTCCGACGCCGCCACCTTGGCGATGGACTGAAACAACGCCAGCATGAGCGGCGACTGCCCCACCATCTCCCTCGGTGCGTAGCCGGCTGCCACGTCCTCGCGTAGGACTTCAACCTCGGCCTCGGCTCGCTGGCGCGAGAGCTTTTCTTGCCGGATTTCTAGGGCACGCTCCACCTTCAGGCGCAGGACCTCCGGCGCGAAGGGCTTCTGCAGAAAGTCCATGGCGCCGAGGCGCATGGCCTCCACGGCAGTTTCGACCGTGCCGAACGCAGTGACGATGAGGGTGGGACAGAAGGAGTCGATGCGTCTGGCCGCCTCAACCACCTCCAAGCCGTCCACCCCCTCCATCTTCAAGTCGGTGATGAGGAAATCTGGCGCGTGCTTGCGCATGAGCGTAAGCCCTTCCGCGCCGCCGCCTGCCACCAAGGCTTCGTGTCCCATGCGGCGCACGGTCGCTGCCATGCCCTCGCGCATGGTCTCGTTGTCATCGATGATGAGAATGCGGCCCATGGCCAGACGATAGCACTGCTTCTGGCGTGGGACGCATCTGGTGTGCGGCCGCAGCCGAATACGGTGGCCGCTGGCTCGATCTGGCCGCGAGGCACGTCAGGCGTCGTTCGCGGAGTCGGCACTGACGAATGGGTTGTTCTCGCGTTCGTCGCCGATGGCGGTTTCCGAGCCGTGGCCAGGAATCACCCGCGTGTCGGAAGGAAGCACATACAGCTTGGTCCGAATCGAGTTCGCGATGGCGGGGAACGAGCCGCCAGGCAGGTCGGTGCGACCGACGGATTCGAAGAACAGCGTGTCCCCGGCAAAGAGGACGCCTTCGGTCCTAAAATAGAACCCCACCGAGCCGGGCGTATGCCCTGGCGTGTGAATCACCGTGGCGGATAGCTTGCCGATGTTGATAGTCTCACCGCCGACGAGGACCTGATTCGGGGTTGGTGGCTTCTCGGCCAAAAACCCGAAGATGCGTCCCTGCTGGGGCAAATTTTCGTACAGGAGCCGGTCGCTGCCGTGAATCGCAACCTTGGCGCCAGTCGCCTCGGCCACCTGGCGAGTGGCCAGGATGTGGTCAAAGTGTCCGTGGGTGTGCAGGAGCAACTTCACCTGCACGTCCAACTCGCGAACCGCGGCTAGGATCCGATCGCCGTTGCCGCCCGGATCAATGACCGCGGCCTCGCCGGTTTCAGGGCATGCCACGATGGCGCAGTTGCATGCAACCGGCCCGACGGTGAGCGTGCGCAGGTTCATCGAAGCCATCGCCGCTCACCTTGGCCCGGAAATCCCCTGTGTGCAAACTGGAGTCCGCATGTCTTGTTCCCGCTGCGCATCCCCCGCCCCCGTTGCGCATCCCCCCGTCCCCGTTGCGCATTCCCGCAGCCCGCCAGTCGTGCTCCTCCCATGATCGCGTAGGCGTAGGCCGGCTTTGCCGGCCGAAGCCAGAGCGCGGGAGGGTTTTTGAGGGATGCCGATGCCGGGCAGAACGCTTGGGTTCCCATCAAGCGCGTAGGCGTAGGCCGGCTTTGCCGGCCGAAGCCAGAGCGCGGGAGGGTTTGGGAACCCTCTCAGGGTTCCCATTACTACGAGCAGCCGCTGGTCGTCCCGCAGTTGGTGCACTTGTGGCAACTGCCGTTCGGTACCATGATCGACCCACACTCGGGGCAGGTGGGCGCGTCGGTCCGAACCAAGAAGGCGTACGGCGATGCGCTGCTGTTCTTGCTGGCGGTTTGGTCAATGACCACCACCTGGCTCGATGTCACAGGCACCGATGTCGAGACCGGCGACGAATCGGCCGCCGGCTTCGCCTCTTCCGAACCCTCGCCCTCGGTTTCCGAGCGCAGGAACTTCGCGCCGAGCCAACGGAACAGGTAGTCCATCACCGACGTGGCACGCGGAATCTCCGGGTTGCCCGTGAATCCCGACGGCTCGAAGCGCATGCGCGAGAATTTGTCGACCAGGAGCCGCAAGGGTACGCCGTGCTGCAGGGCCAGCGACACCGCGGTGGCGAAGCTGTCCATCAATCCCGAGATGGTGGAGCCTTCTTTCGCCATGCGGATGAAGATCTCGCCCGGTTCGCCGCTGTCGTACAGGCCCACGTGGATGTAGCCCTCGTGCCCACCGACGGAGAACTTGTGTGTGAGCGACCGCCGTTCGTCGGGCAGCTTTCGTCGTACGAGCGCTTGGGCCGCCACGCTGGCCTGCGCTCGCTGCGCGCCTGGATCGGTCTTGCTGGTGCTGACCGGCTGGGTGCGCTTGCAGCCCTCGCGGTAGACAGCGATGGCCTTCAGCCCCGCCTTCCATGCTTCCATATACGCGTCTTCCACGTCTTCCAGCGTGGCGTCGGCCGGCTGGTTGACGGTCTTGGAAATCGCTCCTGAAATGAAGGGCTGTGCCGCTGCCATCATGCGGATGTGGCCCGTGTAGTGGATGGAACGCGTGCCGTTGGCGGCGCGGAAGGCGCAGTCGAACACCGGCAGATGATCCTCCTTGAGCCCCGGCGCACCCTCGATGGTCTCCTCGCGGTCTATGTACTCCACGATGGCCTTGCGCTGATCCTCGTCGTAGCCGAGCCGAGCCAGCGCCTCTTCCGTGGTGTTGTTGACGATCTTGATGGTCCCGCCGCCGACCAGACGCTTGTACTTGATGAGCGCGATGTCTGGCTCGATGCCGGTGGTGTCGCAATCCATCATGAAGCCGATGGTGCCGGTGGGCGCGAGCACGGTGGCCTGAGCGTTGCGGAAGCCGTGCTCGGTCCCGATGTTGATGGCCTCGTCCCAAGCGCCGCGCGCCGCGGACATCAGTTCCTCGGGCACGTAGTGCGCTTCGATGCGCTCGGTGTGGTAACGATGCTTCTTCATCACGCCCAGGAACGGCTGTTCGTTCTCCGGATAGCCGGCGAAGGGGCCGGTCACGTCGCGGGCGATGGCCGCCGAGGTTCGGTACGCCCAGCCGGTCATGAGCGCGGAGATGGCGCCGCACCATGCGCGCGCCGGCGCCGAGTCGTACGGCAGGCCGAGCGACATGAGCAGCGAGCCCAGGTTGGCGTAGCCGAGGCCCAGCGGACGATACTTGATCGAGTTGTCGCGGATGGCCTCGGTCGGGTACTTGGCGTTGCCGACGATGATCTCCTGCGCCAGGATGGTCAGCTCCACCGCCCGCTTGAAGGATTCGGTGTCGTAGCTTCCGTCGGGCCGCCCGAACTTGCGCAGGTTGAGTGACGCCAGGTTGCAGGCGGAGTTGTCGAGGAACATGTACTCGGAGCAAGGGTTCGACGCGTTGATGCGTTCGGTGCCCGAGCAGGTGTGCCAGCTATTGATGGTGGTGTCGTACTGCAGGCCGGGGTCGCCGCATTCCCAGGCCGCCTGCGCGATGGACCGCCACAGCTCGCGTGCCTTGTAAGTGCCGATGGGACGGCCGTCGCGAACCGCGCGGGTTTGCCATTCGCGATCCTTTTGCACGGCATCCATGAACTCGTCGGTCACACGCACCGAGTTGTTCGAGTTCTGGAAGAAGACCG
>CAZBIU010000185.1:0-13227 GCA_964491625.1 uncultured Myxococcales bacterium | reverse complement strand
CACACGGTCCGCGCGTTGGTCCCGCCGCAGCCCGCGAAACTGGCGGAGAACAGTCCACCCGCGCAGCCCGCGAGCGCCATGCCGAGAAAATCGCGGCGAGTGGCGCCGGCCGCGGGCGCAAAATCCGAAGAGTCCTGTCGGGGCTTGTGCATGGTTGGCATCGCGTGGAACCATTATCAACGAGTCGAGCCGTCCAGTCGAGATGCGACGATCGTCACGAGCCATCGCGAGAGACAACGGTGGCCGCCAAGTCGGTCGGTGACAGGAAGGTCACGTCCAGGCCCGCGATCGTCCTTTGGTAGGGCCTACCATCAATGGGACTTGCAACATAGTTGCGTCCCCGAGGGTAGCGTTCGCGGAAGGCGAGCAAGCCTCTCGGCTCGAAGGCTTTCGGATTCCACTTGCACTCGATGGCGTCCACATTTGGGCGACTGCGAGGCAATACAAGATCCACCTCGCGGTGTTGCTTGTCGCGCCAATAATGAACGGCGGGCTCGCCTGCGCTTCCCAGCGCATCGATCACCAGGTTCTCCCACAGGCCGCCGCAGTCGTCGGTGCGTAGCTCATCCCAGCCCCGCACGTGACACACGAGACCGGTATCGAAGCCGTAAACCTTGGGCTGGGCGATGATCTCGCGTCGGCCACCGGCCGAGTAAGGTCTCACAACGCGAACGGTCTGGGTCACTTGAAACACTTCGAGCCAGTTCATGACGGTGGGACGGCTGATCTGGCTTTCCGCCGAGATTCGCGAAATGTCGAGCAAACCACCGCTTTGTCGGAGCAGGATCTCGAACACACGCAGGAAGCCGGCACGCTTCTCGACGTGGAACAGCTCCTGCACGTCGCGAGCGTAGTAGGAATCGAGCCACTCACGAAAGAACTCGTCTCGATCGTGTTGGCCAAGGAGCACCGAAGGAAGTCCGCCCCGCTGGAGCCTCTGGCGCATGTCCCGCACGCCGAAGCGGGGCAGTTCCTGATAAAGGACCGGCACCAGCGACACCACGCGCTTCCGGCCGGCCAGGCTATCGCGGAACTTGCGCGTGGCGGCCAAAGTGGATGATCCGGTGGCCAGAATCTTGAGCTTCGGAAAGGCGTCGGCCGCGATCTTGAGCAGTCGGCTCGGGTCGGCGAGCTGATGAACCTCATCGAGGACGATGACGGGCTCTGCGACGCTGCGAAAGAAAGACTCCGGATCCGCGAGGCGTTCGGCCACGCTGGGCAAATCGCAGTTGAGGAAGAGGGCGTTCGCGATCTGCTTGGCGAGCACAGTCTTGCCCACGCGTCGCGGTCCCGCGAGCCAGACGATGGGCACCTGTCGCCAAGCTAGGGCGATCCGCTCAATCCAGAGGGGCCGATCAACCATGAATACAGAGTTTACATAATGCCGTCTATGTGTAAAGTAACTTTTCGGACGGCCGTGGCGGAAGAATCGGACGCACGTGGCCAGAGGCAAACCGGCGCCGAATATAGTAGACATGCGTCCCACATGTGGAAGACCGTCGGCCTCTGCCTGAAAAACATCGCGCGCGCCAAGCTCACCAGGTCGGTGTTCTTCGATCCGATTCTGCCGACGCTGTATCTGACCCCGCTTTGTAACCTGCGCTGCACCTACTGCGCGGACTTCGGCGCGCATCGCAACAGCGATTACATCAGTCAGGTTCTGCCGCTAGAAACCATGCAGCGCCTGATTCGCATCCTGCGCGACGCCTGCGAAACTCTCTATCTCACAGGCGGCGAGCCGCTGCTGCGGCCAGACATCGTCGAGTTGCTCGCGTATGCCCGCGCGCAGAAGTTTCTCTACCTGGCGATGAACAGCAACGGGCTGCTCCTGCACACCCGGCCCGACGTCACGAAATATCTCGACAACCTGGTCATCAGCATGGATGGCCTTGCCGAGGGTCGCGACGACCCGGAGCTGCCCAAGCAGCCCGAGCGGGTGAAACAGCTCCTCGACAACATTGCGTGGGCTGCATCGCTGCGCAAGACCAACCCGAAGTTCGTGTGCACCGTCACCACCGTGGTGAGGCCGGGCCGCGTGGCCGAGGCGCGCCGGATGATGGAGTACTGCTTTTCCGTGGGCGCGGACTTTTCCATTCAACACCTGACCGTGATCCAAGGCGGTGTGGGCGCGGTTCCCTCGCCCGACCTGGTCGCGGATCCCGAATTCCCGGCGTTCCTCGACGACATGATCGCGGCCAAGCGCCAGGGCTTGCCCGTCTCGGGCACCGAGCTCTACCTGCGCATGACCCGCGATCGAAAGCGCTTTCCCTGCGTGCCCACCGTGGTGCCACATGTCGACTTCAAAGGTTGGCTTGCCTACCCCTGCCGCGAGATCAAGGGCTACGTGAAGGTCGACCTACTCAAGGCGGGCTCGCTGGCGGCCGCGATGCACGAGGGGGCGAAGCTTTACGGCCCGCCGCCCAAGAATTGCACCCAGTGTCCCGACCGCTGCTACGTTGAAACCGCGGCGTTGTTCAATCGCCCGTCCAGCCTCCTGGGATCGGTCACCGGCTACCTGCGGCAGCTTCGCCGCAAGCCGACCGAAGCTACGACCGCCGGCTGAGCCGCCACACGACCTGGCCAACGGCAAGCACCATCTGGCCGACCGCGATGATCGCGGCGTGGGCCAGGGCGAGGAAGGGCACACCGGCAAGCGCGTAAATCAAGAAGGCGAACACGAAGAAGTCGCGCCGGACCAGCCCGTGGACGATCACCACCAGATCGCCGCGCTTCTTGCCGGTGCGATTCTTCATGTCCATGCCGCCAGCCAGCCACCAGCGGATCCGCATCAGCTCGCCCCCCTGCCCCTGGCGCGCCAACTCGGTCAACGCCACCCCATCGTAGAACACGTGGATCGAGGCCGCCCCGAGGCCGACCGCGAGCGCCAGGGTGCTGCCGGTCTGTCGCCATACGCCCATGCCGGTGGCCGCGAAGAGCGCGATGTTGAGCCCCTCGTCGATGAAGGTGTCGAGCCATTCGCCGACCTTGCTCTGTTGGAAACGCACGCGCGCCAGCTCGCCGTCACAGCCATCAAGCACCGACTGCGCGTGGGCAAGAAAGAATCCGGCGATCATCCACCAGCGCTGGCCGGTCGCGACCAGTGCCGCGCCGCAAAGACCAATCAGGGCCGCGGCCACGGACACCTGGTTCGGTGTCACGGGCAGGCGAATGAGCAGGTAGCGCGTGATGCGAAAAGAGATCGGCTTGTTCAGGTGCCGGGCCACGATCCCGAGGTCGCCGCGTAAGAGCTGCGCAAACACTGCATCCTCCGCGCGCCGGCGCGAAGGCTCATCCGTCACTCGCATCACGTTGGCGAAGTCGCGGCCGAGGCGGACCTCGTCGGCGCCTGCCTCGTCAGCCGCCTGGAGCTCGGCGCGCAAGGAGTCGAGGTCTTTTGCACTTGCGATGGCGCGTATATGGATGCCCGGCGGAAGCGTTCTTGGCAAGGCGCAGGTTCCGTCGCTGGCCACCACCACCTGCCTCTTCTGCGAGAAGAGCTGCTTCAAGTTGCGCTCGACCACGGACAGTCCGGCCACGCGCAGGCCGGCGCCGGCCGCCTCGGCGGAGGTGGCGCGGAGAAGAATCTTGCCGCCGGGCGACGACGTCTCGTCGGCACTCATCCGACGAGATCCTGGGAAATGACGAGGGTAGGCACGTAAAGGCTGCGTCGGCTTCTAGCACGAGGTACACCCTCTGTCCCGGCTGCTCCCGTGCCCGCCTGGCGACGGACCTGTTCGCGGGGTGGGCGGATCGAGAAGAGCGACCTCAACGGGTCAACCTCGCCCGCGCGGCAACCCACAGCGACGGGCGCGTCAATCTGCCTGCTCTGAAATGGTCGAGTACCAAGACACCGCATTGACCTAGATCACACACACCGCCCCAACCGAAAGCACTTCCCATCACTGGGCGTGGGCACCGGCCCTGTGGGATTTCCGCCCACGTTGTGCCCGCGCGGCCCGCCAGCGGCGAAATCACTATTCCTCGGTGAAAATTGCTACACTTCCCATGCAGGCAGGCGAGCCGCATTTCGGTCTCGAAGCCGGCCCTTTTTCACGAGGCTTTACGATGAATCCATATGTTCGCCCATTCAGCTTCCGTTTCTCTGTCACTTCACTGGCCGGTTTCACCTTCGTGCTCTTTGTCGCGATGACCGGAACGAACTGTGGAGACGCATCGATTGTCAGCAGCGGCGATGGCGGCACCACCGGGCAAGTGGGTGGCCAGTCCGGAAAGGCCGGTACCGGCGGTCATGGCGGCACAGTCTCCGGTATCGACACGTCGGTAGTAGGCAAAGGCGGAAACTCGGGCTCTGGCGGCACCGGCAAGGTCTGCAATTCGACCGACACATCCGGCTGCAAACAGCAGATCGCGCCCGGCTGCGGCGACGGCGTCAACAATCAGCCCAGCGAGGACTGCGACGACGGCAACCCGTTGCCGGGCGATGGCTGCAACGGCGCGTGCAAGGTCGAGCCGAACTGGACTTGCCCCAAAGACATTCAGGCAGGCCCCTGCACACGCAAAGTGATCTGCGGCGACGGCACTATCGGCCCGGGCGAAGTCTGCGACGACGGCAACACACTTGACAACGACGGGTGCAATTCCACCTGCACCCAGCAGGACCCGGCCTTCCAATGCACGGCCGGCGAGCCCTGCAAGCGCACCTCCGAGTGCGGGAACAAGCGCATCGAGTCCGGTGAGAAATGCGACGACGGAAATAGCGACGGTGGCGACGGTTGCAGCGCCACTTGCCAGCTTGAGCCCGGCTGGGTTTGCCCCAAGCCCGGCTCGCCTTGCAAGCAAGCGCCCCGCTGTGGCGACAGCATCGTCAGCACCGCCCTTGGCGAGGTCTGCGACGACGGCAATCAGAAGGACGGCGACGGCTGCTCCGCCGATTGCAAGACCAAGGATCCCGGGTGCGTCTGTTCCCCAGGGAATCTGTGCAAGTGTCCGACGGTCAAGTGTGGCAACGGAACCGTCGAGGGCAGTGAACAGTGCGACGACGGCAACACCAAGGCCGGCGATGGATGCTCGGACACCTGCCAGATTGAAAAGGGCTACAGTTGCCCGTTCTTCAATGCCCCTTGCGTCGCCGACTGTGGCGACGGCATCGTCCTGACGCCGTTTGAACAATGTGACCCCGGAGTCGCCACCGCGGCGGGCTCGGCGGTCAAGATGTCCGACGCGTGCTCGAACACCTGCAAGTACAACCCGGGCTACGTCTGCACGGGCAGTCCCCCAAGCTGCAAGAAGACCGTCTGCGGCGATGGCAAGGTGGAAGGCTCGGAAGGTTGCGATGACGGCAACACGGTACCCAACGACGGTTGCTCTCCGACCTGCCACTTCGAGCCGGACTGCAGTTCCACCTCCGGGACGTGCACCTCGAAGTGCGGGGACGGCTTGGTGGTGAACGAGGGCTGCGACGACGGCAACACTGTTGATGGCGACGGCTGCTCGCACGACTGCAAAGTGGAGAGCGGCTGGCAATGCGGTCAGCCCGCCTCGGACGCCGACACGATGACCGTGCCGGTCACCTATCGCGATTTTCTATTCCACAAGCCCGCCGATTTCGAAGCAGGCGTCACCGGCAGCTTCGATGCCGTCACCGGCCTGGTGCAGGCCAACCTCGACAGCGAGGGGAAGCCGGTGTTCGCGGGCAAGGCCGGCGATGGGCACATCACAAGCGCCGATACCTTCAAGCAATGGTACCGGGACACCGACGGCATCAACACAAGTCTGGTGTCGAAAATCTTGTTGCACAACAACGGCCAGGGCGGCTACGTGAACTGGTGGAAGGACAACGAGCAGTGGCTGGGTCTCGCCAACGTGCGCTGGTGCTCCGACGGAACCTGCTCCAACTGCAATACCCCAGCCTATGTCGCTGATGGAACCATGAAGTGCTTCGCGCAGTGCACGCCATGGGGAACCGGCAACACCCAATCATGCGTCGCCGACATTACCAAGATGGACGGCAATCCCCTCTTCTTCCCACTCGACAACGTGGCGGGCATGATCACCCCCACCTCCGAGTACGCGACCGCCGAAACCCCTCCCATGTACAGCGGCTACTGGATGGCGGAGGAAGGAGGGGCCAAGCACAACTTCAGCTTCACCAGCGAGGTTCGCTACTGGTTCAGCTACATCGCGAAGAACAGTTATACCCTCGAATTCACGGGTGACGACGACGTGTGGGTCTTCATCAATCGCAAGCTAGCCGTGGACCTGGGCGGCGTCCACACGCCGGTGAACGGCAAGATCGTGCTGAACGCGACCGGCGGTGGCACAGTCAGCGTGTCCGGGACCGACCCGGGCGCCAAGGGCTGCACAACGACCAACAACGTCATCACCTGCACGCCGACCACCTCGACGGTCAACCTGGGCATGCAAGACAATGGTGTCTACGAAATTGCCGTGTTCCAGGCCGAGCGCCAGACCTCGGCGTCGACTTACCGGCTCACTCTGAGCGGCTTCAATGAATCGGCGAGCGCTTGCGGCCCGATCTGCGGTGATAGTGTGGTCGCTCCGGGCGAACAATGTGACAACGGAACTGACAAGAACCAGGGCGGCTACAATCAATGCACCTCCGATTGCCGGCTTGGTCCCTACTGTGGCGACGGAGTCGTCAATGGTCCCGAGGAGTGCGACAACGGCAAGAACACCGATGAGTATGGTTCGGGAAGCACCGGCTGCGCTCCCAATTGCAAGGTACCCGGCAAGTGCGGCGACGGCGTCGTACAATCGTCCTACGGCGAGGAGTGTGACGACGGTCCAGACAACTTGACCACGACCGACGCGGATGCGGGCTACAACGGATGCCTGGCCAATTGTCAGCGCGGTAATTACTGCGGGGATGGGGTCATCAACGGCAAAGAGACCTGCGACGATGGGGCCAACGACGGCACCTATGGGACATGCAATCCCGATTGCACCCCGGCGCCCAAGTGCGGAGACGGCGTCGTGCAGGACGACTACGGCGAACAGTGCGAGCCCACCATGTCTAACGATCCGAGCTGCACCGACGCCTGCCGGTTCCCAGGGGGATGCGGCGACGGCAAGATCGAGTCGCCCGAGCAGTGCGACGACGGTTCTCTGTTCAATACCGGCGAGTACGGCACCTGCGCCCCGGGCTGCATCTACGCCCCATACTGTGGCGACGGCATCAAGAACGGCCCCGAGGAGTGCGACGACGGCGTGAACGACAGCTCGTACGGGGGCTGCACCCACGAGTGCAAGCTTGGGCCCCACTGCGGCGATGGCGTCATCAACGGTGACGAGAAGTGCGACGACGGCGACAAGAACGGAACCGACGGAAGCTTGTGCACCAGCTCGTGCCAGAAGATCGAGCTTATTCCACAGTAAGAAGAAGTCAGCGGGGGCGCAGCGAAACCCTTTCCGCGGCGCCCCTTGGGCGGTTCGACCCTGGGCGTGGATGTCCCTTGAAGACGCGCACGTCCGAGCTAGGCTCTTGGCAAGATGCCGAGCCGCGAAGAGCTGGCGCTCGTCTACTGGATTGCGGTCACGGCCTGCACTGTCCGGGACGGCAAGCCGCCGGCGATCGCCGGACATTCCAAAACCGTGGCGGCGCCAATCGAAGGGGGCAGTCTCAACGCCGCGGCGACCGCCGAGCCTGAGTCCCCGCTCTGCCCGGCGTTCGCCTTGGCCTCGCCTCATAGTGACTGTTCAGGACCTGCACCGAGCAAATTCGGCGTGATGGTCATCGAGAAGAGCTACGTTTGCGGCGAGCTGCTGCAAGGCACGGGCAACCTGCTCAACCTCTGGCGCGATCCCTGGACCGGCATGCCTTACGACACTATGCCGTGTGGCGGTCCCTACGCGCGCAGGCCGATCGAGATCAACCCAGCCTCGGGCGTGGTTCCCCAACTTGCCTTCGCCGACATCTCGGTGTTCGCCGAGGACAACGCCCGGGCAGGCACAACGGTTGATTGGGAATTCGTGGATCGGGCGCCCGACGACACCCTTCCCAGCTTGCTGTGGGCTCTGAGAATCACCCTGCGGTTCGACCAGGGCCGCGCGTACGGCGCGCAGAATCGGTTTGGCGGTCTCATCTGGCGCGCAAAGGCCGACATCAGCCGCTATGCCCAGGTTCGCATCCGCTACCGGACCTCGGAGGCCAGGTCGACCTGGCAGCTCAAGCTTGGATCTGGGACCACCCAAACGGTCGAGCCCGCGGTCATCCTACCTGGCTCGACAGCGTGGACTGACCGGACCTTCGCGATCCCCAGCGACTTCCCCGGCACCGACGCGTCCCAGCTCAACCAACTGGTCTTCGCCTCGACTGCCGCAGACAGCGGGCCCAACCCCAGCATCTGGATCGACCAGCTCAGCTTCGTCGCCATGCCTTCCCGGCTTGCCGACTGTGATGTCTCATGTCCATCGCCCCTGCCAGCGTATCCGGATCTCGCGTGTTACGAACCTCAGACCGGGCCCGTCGACCTCGCCAATGCGCTCAGCTTCCTCGCCACGGCCTCGGCGGCGGGGCTGCTCGATGCCGAAACCGCCAAGACCGGCGCGATGCGGCTCCTGGCAAGCTTGGAATCCTTGCCAGGAGCCCGCGCCGGAACGCGCGCCAATGGCCAGCCCTACCCGGGTGGAGGATGGTTCCAGGATTGGCATTCACCGGTGTCGCTTATGCCGAATCCTAACAACCGAACCTCGAGCCCCGCCGCCCAGTCCCAGCTCTTCGCGGCCTTGATGGTCGTCGAGACCACATGGCCAGATCTTGCCGCGCGCGCCGCGGTCTTGCGGAGCAAGATGGATTTTTCGGTGCTCTACGACGAGCGTTCGGGTTGCCCGGGAAAGCTGCTGGCCAGCATCGATCGGTGTGCGGGCCTGCCGAGCGATCAAAAGGACGTCGATGGTTTCGGCACCGACCATCTGCTGGGCGCCTTCCTGGCCGAGGCCACAAAGGCGACGCCCCTGTGTTTCTGGACGAGTGGGCTTTCGGGTCAGGGCTGTCAGCGGAGCGGACCCGAGCGCTGGCCGTGGTACAAGGCCGGCGACCTTTGCGCCAACGCCGAGATCCCGGGCAGCGACGGCGGAGGCCCCTTCCAGCAGCTCGCCGGGCTGCTCTACCTGGCGAGCGACCAGATCCCCATGGGGCCGCTCTCGTTGGGCGCATCTGCCGACAACATGCTGCGCGCCCAGTATGAATTCGCCCGGGAAAACAACCTTGCCTTGGCGGGATGGTCGAACGCCTCGGATCCTGATGCTTGCGCCACCATGACATGCACGGAATTCGCGCCCGAGAAGGTCACCCCCTACCCGTCGGCCATGGCGACTTCCGACGCGTTTCCCGAGACCTACCACATGCTGCGCGCATTTCATTTGCTTGGTGCAGACGCTTGCCTGAACACAGGCAGCGACGTCGTCGCACTCGGCTTTCACGACGGCTTCAACCAGGCTGACGCCCGCGCCCGCAGTAGCTATCGCTACAGCCACGCAGGTTGGACCGAGCTTGGCCTGCTCAATGCCTGCCGCGATGGCTTGATCCGGCAGCGCTTCGGTGAACATCCGGTGGCTCGGGCCGGCTACGCCCGCCTGCAATCCGGCCCGCCCCCGTGCCCGTAAGCGATCTTGCGGTGCCGTGAAATAGGTCGCGCTTGCCGGGAGACCGGGTAACGGCTATTGCTGGGCCATGATCCGTGCTCTCTTGTTCGCAGCCCTGGCGACGACCCTCGGCTCTTGCACGCATCACGCTGCTCGATCGAGCACGTCGAGCTCACCGGCAGGACCTGCGCTCGGCACCCCCCGGGCGATCCCCAGCGACATTCCCTTTGTCTCGCTCGAGGGCCCCTTCTGGGTCGCCGACGGGGGCTATCTTCTCTTCTCGGACGTCGTCGAACAGAATGGCCCGGCTGCCAAGATCTACCGCTACCATCCACCCACCGGAATGTTCAGTACCCTGCCCTATCCTGGTGCCACCACCAGCACCAACGGCCTGGCGCTGGACGGGCAAGGACGCCTGTTGGCTTGCGAGCGCTGGAACGGCGCCTTGGTGCGAGTCGCCCTCTCGGGTACTCCGGAACGCACAGTGCTGGCAGATCGGTCCCCCGAGGGGAAGTCGCTCAACGCGCCCAACGATCTCACTCTGCGCGCGGACGGCAATATCTACTTCAGTGACACCACCTGGGGCGCTAGGCCGGGCAAGCACGCGCCGACAGCCGTGTACCGGGTCTCGCCCGCGGGTCAGCTATCGGTTGCCGTCCAGGTGGACATGCCCAACGGGGTCTTGCTCTCGCCCGACGGGAACACCCTGTACGTCGGCAGCGATGCCCAGGATCGACTGTGGCGGATGCCGGTGGCGCGGGACGGGACCGTCGGCCCGGCCGAGCCTTTCGGGGACGATAGAAACCCGCAGGCCAAGTTGCGGATTCCCGATGGCCTGTGCGCCGACGACCGCGGCCGCATCTACGTGTCCAACAACAACGAAGAGGTGCGCGCCATCGTCGTCCTCGATGCCGACGGCCACTTCGCAGGCCGCATCCCCTTCCCGGTCGCGCCCTCGAATTGCACGTTCGGTGGCCCTGACCGCCGTACCCTCTATGTGACCACCCTGCACGCCATCTACGAAGTAAGGGGCGATACCCCGGGCCTGCCCTAGCGGAGGCGCCCGGCATGAGTTAGGTCGCGATGGCTTTCACCTCGGCCAGCGCACGATCGACCTCCTCCGGCGTATTCAGCAGCCCAGGGGTCAGGCGCGCGTACGACGTGAGGTAGGGGCTGTCGCTGGCAACGATCTTGCGCGCGAGCAGACGCTCGACGATGGTCTTCGGGGGCAGGCCGTCGATCTCGAAGCAGGTGATCCCGGCGGACAGTGCTTCGGACATGGGCGTGCGCAACTTCACCTTCGGAATTGCCGCCAGCCCTTCCCGGCAACGTTGGCCGAGCTCGTGAATGCGCGCAGTCACGCGCGCCTTGCCGATCTTCTGCTGAAAGCGAAACGCCTCGGCCAGCGCCCAGCGGTGCTCGTAGGCGTGAAAGCCCCCGGGCGTGGTGCGTGGTCCCGGCGGTAGCGCGTCGGGCGCCTTGCCGTGCATCCACGCCTCAAGCGCCGCCCACTCGAAGCTCGGGATGATCCCCGCATGCCCGACCCACGCCTCCGGCTTACCCCACACGATCCCGGTCCCGCGCGGTCCGAACAGCCACTTGTGACAACCGGCCACCAGGAAGTCGCAGCCGAGCTCCGCCATCGACTCGTGCTCGACCCCGAAGGCATGCACGCCATCCACGCACAAGAGCACGCGGTCGGGGGCGGCGCGCTTGCGGTTGAGCTCGGCGAGCGCGTCCGCCATGCGGCGGATGGGCAGCTTCACGCCCGTCGACGAATGGACCCAGGTCACCGCCACCGCGCGCGTCCGCGGGCCTACGCCCTTCATCAGATTCGCGACGATCTCGCTCTCGCTGGACCGTTCTGGTTCCGCGTAGAGCGAGACCTTGCGCACCTTGGCGCCCGTGTGCAGCGCGCGCAGGCGCAGCGATTCGTGGGTCACGTAGTGGTCGTGGGTCGTGGTCAAAATCTCCTCGTGCGGGCGCAGCGGCAGGCCGCCGTAAAGCATGGCCAGCCCGGCCGTCGTGCTGCCGGTAAGCGCGATCTCGTCGGGCTTGCCACCGACGTACTCCGACGCCGCCACCCGAACCTCCGCTTCCAGTGGAAAATGCTCGTGCAGATAGAGCACCGGGTTCTCGTCGAGACCTCGGCGATGCCGCTCGATCGCCTCGCGCACCGGCCGAGGGTGCGAGGCAAACAGCATCAGCGCCATGTGCACATAGTCGTGACCAAGCAGGAACTGCCTGCGCACGCCGTCCCAGGTCGCGAGCCCGTCGTCCCCGTCGGCCTTGGGTGCTAGAGGCGCGGCCGCGGGCGCCGCGAAGGCCACCTTTCCCGCGATCGCCGCGGTAACCGATCCCGTGATGAAGTGTCGCCGATCCAAGTCCATCGCTACCTCCTCGGGTTTGCGGATGTAGTCTTACCCAAGTTCGACTATCCGCCAGTTCTACGCGCGCCGAGTCTGAGCCCGTCGCTGCGCCTCACCGCGGCCGTCGCGGCGCCGGACCATCCTTGCGTGCCCGCCGACCCGCCCGCTTCGCGCTCGTTCGTGAGTGACCCGGCAGAGTGTGGCTCACGAGCGGGAACCGCTCGGGGTGCTCGATGGAGGCAAGCGCGAGGTCGATATCAAGGTCGGGCCACCGCAGGTGGTGGGGACTGGGCATTTCCACAGCCATGAGCTGCCGGATGGTGGCGTCCGCGAACCAGGGAAACAGTTTGAACGGCACGAAGAGCTCGCGGTCGTCCACGAGCAGCTCGAAACCCTCCAGGGAGACCTTGCTAACCTCCACGGTCGAAATGGCCTTTCCACGTAGCGCGGATTTCATGTTCGTTCTCCTTGAGCAGCCGAAACGCCGTCACAACTTGACGGTGGCCGAGACCGTGATTCTGCGCGAGCTCCACCACCGGTTCCAGCCAGAATTTCGCCTCGCCGCTGGCATGCTGCACGTGCACGTGCGCTCGAGGCTCCTCGCGCGAGAAGAAGTAGAACCGGTACCGCCTATCCGAAGGACCGTTGGACTCACGCGAAGCTTATCGGGAGCCCGCAGGAGAAGTTGCTTTGGTAATCCCGACGGCATCCGCCCTACACCGCGCTCTTGCGCGCGCCCGTGGCGCAGCCGATCACGTTGACCACCGCGCGCAAGGCGACCAGCACGAGGAACGCGAACGCGGCCTCAACCGAGAAAATGACCCAGATGGGGACCAGCAGGACCCAGACCCGGCCTCCTGGATGGGCAACGGCAGCCGCGTCCAGTACGCCCGAACTCCCGAAAGCACAACCGCCGCCTGCACCACGCCCGCCAGCATGATCAGGGCACCTCGCCACGTCTTGTTATCGCCGAAGACTGCCTACCGCGAAGACTCCTTTGGCACCGCTTCCGCGCGCATGCTCGACGTCGGGGCGTCACCCGTGGGTGTGGAGGAAGGCATCTCTCCAGCTTCGGCAGAACTGAAGCCAGGTCCCGGCCAGAATACCTCGCGCGACCTGCCCGAGGGTGTCGGCTCTTCCCGAATATTCGTTAGCCAACCGGAGACCGTTGGCGTGGCCGATCGACCAGAGTGCTTCCAAGGCGTCAGCTCTGAAGTAGTCCTTCTCCGACTCGTCGACCAGGATTGCATGAAACGTCGGAGTAGCCGCTGCGTATTTCGCGCAGCCGAGGCAG
>CAZBIU010000184.1:0-13237 GCA_964491625.1 uncultured Myxococcales bacterium | reverse complement strand
GCCGGTCACCTACCGCGACTTCCTCCTCGGCGGCGATTTCTACGCGGCCACCATCTCGGGTAGCAACAACGCGGTTGCCGGGATGGTTCAGGGCGCGCTCGACAGTGAAGGCAAACCGGTCTACGCCGGCGTGGGCGGCACCGGATTGACCAGCGGATGGGTCACGAGCGCGGCCAGCTTTCACAATTGGTACCGGGATGTGCCGGGGACCAACACCATCTACGTATCGACCATCCTTCTGCACAACGACGGAAATGGCTCCTTCGTGAACTGGTGGAAGGACAACCAAGAGTGGATGTCCTATTCCAATGCTCGCTCGTGTTCGGATGCAACTTGCACCAACTGTAACCCTCCGCCGTACGTCGACGACGGCACAATGCAGTGCTTTGCTTCGTGTACGCCATGGGGTGCCGGCAGCGGGCCCTGCGTGGCCGACCAGGCGCTGGTCCCTGGGAACCCACTCTTCTTCCCGCTCGACAACATACCGGGCATGATCACGCCGACCTCCGCCTACGCGCCCGGTGAGACGCCGCCCATGTATAGCGGCACCTGGACTTTTGAAACAGGGACGCCCGCACCCCAGCACAACTTCAGCTTCACCAGCGAGGTGCGCTACTGGTTCAGCTATTCAACCAGCAAGCAATATACGCTTGTTTTCGCAAGTCAGGATGATCTCTGGGTCTTCGTCAATCGCAGGCTGGCGGTGGACTTGGGAGGCATTCACACCCCGGTAGAGGGACGGATCGTGTTCGACGCCAGCGGTGGCGGGGATGTCACCGTGACCCCGACCGGAGGCGCTGCCTGCAAAACCGAGGGCGTTCTCTCGACTTGCACGTCCACCAAGAGCACGGTCAGTCTGGGCATGTCGAACAACGGGGTCTACGAGATTGCCGTCTTCCAAGCGCAACGAGGTTGGTCCGGCTCGACGTACAAACTCACCCTGAGCGGCTTCAACGATCTGCCGAGTGTCTGCGAGCCCATCTGAGGCGACGGTGTCGCGGAGCCGAGCGGACATGGGGCCGCGAACAGCCCTGGGCGACGCGATTTTGCAGCCCGAGTGCGGCGAGGAATGCGACCCAGGCGTACCGGCGGGCGGGGCCGAGCGGCACATTCACAGGCCCCGGCCTGGTTCCGCTGGCTGCGGCTCGCGCGATGGTGATTGACCTCTGACGTTAAGATCGCAACGCTTGAGACGCTGGGTAGTCGAGCGGAATAGCGACCGCACGATGGGACCGGCCACCCTTCACGGTCCCGGCCCGGCGAATTTCCACGAAGGGCAAGAAGGGGGCAACGTGGCTTCCCCTCGAACTGCTGCGCACCCTCATGGGGCATGCCAGCGTAACCGCCACGGAGCGCGACAGCCACCTGCGGCCCGACCTGTTCACGGAGGCAACCTTCGCCGCCATGAACGTGGATCTTTCCCAACCCGCCGGGACCGTGGTATCACTGGCGCCCGTTTCGGGGGAACTTGTCGCCAAGTGACTCCGAAGCAGAGCCCCGAGTTAGCCTAACTGCCCAAAACTAAAGCCTTTCGCCGGCCTAGCTCAGTGGTAGAGCATCGCTTTCGTAAAGCGAGGGTCCCCGGTTCAATCCCGGGGGGCGGCTCCAAGTCGGAGGCCAGTTGGCAGGATGCGGCTCGGGGCCCGCGAGGACATGAACGAGAGGGAGAGCCGCCACGGCGAATTCGTTTTAGCCGAACTACCCTCCGCCCCTCTTGGTCACTGCCGCGGCCGTCACGCCCGCAATCCGCACGGTCTTCTTCTTGCCGGTCTCGCCGCGCACAATCGTGACAGCCGATCTCGCCACGCCGAAGAACTCGGCCAGCACACGCACCACGGCTTCGTTCGCCTTTCCATCCACCGGCGGCGCGTTCACCGCCACCAGCAAGCGATCGCCCTGCACCGGCCCCACGGCCTCCCTCGCCGAGCGCGGCTTGACCTGGATGTCGACGGTGACCGCGCCGTCCTTTTCGTTGACCCTCACTCCTATCCCACCACGATGTTCACGATTCGTCCCGGCACGACGATCACTTTGCGGACGGTCTTGCCTTCAAGGTGCTTGGCCACGTTGGAAACCGCCAACGCCTGCTTGCGGATTTCGTCCTCGGCGGCGTCGCGCGCGATCTCCAAGCTGCCGCGCATTTTGCCGTTCACCTGAATGGCCAGGGTCACCACCGCATCGATGGTCAACGCCGGATCGAAGGTCGGCCAGGTCGACTCGATCAGGAATCCCTTTTCGCCCAGCTTCTCCCAGGCCTCGTCTCCGAGGTGCGGGGCGTACGGGCCCACCAGCTTCACGAGCGCGATCAGATCCTCGCGAGTCGCCCCCTTCGCGGTCAATTCGTTCACATATTCCATCATGGCCGCGATGGAGGTGTTGAAGGTCATGCGATCGAGGTCGCCCGAGACCTTCTTGATGGTCTTGTGGCGCAGGCGCAGGTGCGGATCATCGGCGGGCGCCTTTTCAGGGGACCATTCCTCGACCAATCGCCACACGCGCTTGAGGAAACGCGCGCAGCCCTCGATGGCGCGCGGGTCCCAGGGCTTGGGCAGCTCGAACTCGCCCATGAACATTTCGTAAAGGCGAAGCACGTCGGCGCCGTGCTGGGCCACCACATCGTCGGGATTGATCCCGTTCAGCATAGACTTGGCCATCTTCTCGACGGACACCTTCAATTTCTCCCCGGTGTCCTTCAGAAAGGCGTCGTCGCCGCGCAGCTCGACCTTGGCCGGCTCGTGGTAGCGGCCCAGGCTGTCCTGGTAGGAAAACGCCAGCACCGTGCCCTGGTGGCGCAGCTTCTTGAACGGCTCGGGCGTGGAGACGTGGCCGAGGTCGAACAGAACCTTGTGCCAGAAGCGCGAATACAAGAGGTGCAGAACCGCGTGCTCGGCGCCGCCCACGTACAAGTCGACCGGTTGCCACTGCTTTTCCACCTCGGGCGACCACGCCGCTTTCTCGTTCTTGGAATCAAGGTAGCGTAGGTAGTACCAGCACGATCCCGCCCACTGGGGCATGGTGTTGGTCTCGCGTTTGGCCGGGCCGCCGCAGGTCGGGCACTTGGTTTCGACCCACGCTGAAATTCCGGCCAGCGGCGATTCACCGGTTCCCGTGGGCTCGTAGCGTTCCACGTCGGGCAGGGTCACCGGCAGCGCCGACTCCGGTACCGGCACTGCGCCGTGGGTCTGGCAGTGCACGATGGGAATCGGTTCGCCCCAATAGCGCTGGCGCGAAAACACCCAGTCGCGCAGGCGGTAGCTGACCGTGGCGCGTCCCAGGTTCTTCGATTCGAGGTAGGCGCTGATCTTCTTTTTCGCCTCGGGCGTGGGCAGCCCGTCCAGCATGCCCGAGTTGATGTTCACGCCGTCGTCGCAGAAGGCCTTGCCAGCCTCGGGCGTGCTGCCGTCGCTGGGACGGACCACCTGCTTGATGGGCAGACCGAACTTGGTGGCGAATTCGTAATCGCGCGGGTCGTGCGCAGGGACCGCCATGATGGCGCCGGTTCCGTAGGTGGCGAGCACGTAATCCGCGATCCAGATGGGCGTCCTTTCGCTGTTCACCGGATTGAGTGCAAACGCGCCCGTGAACGCGCCGGTCTTTTCCTTGGAAAGCTCGGTGCGCTCGAGGTCGCTCTTCTTGCGTGCCGCCGTCTGGTAGGCCTGCACGGCTTTGCGCTGGTCATCGGTCGTGATGCGCTCGACCAACGGGTGCTCGGGCGAGAGCACGACGTAGGTCGCACCGAATAGCGTATCCGGTCGCGTGGTGAAGACCTTGATCTCTTCGCTGCTGGCCCAGCCGTCGTTGCCGGCGACTCGAAAGATGGCTTCGGCGCCTTCGGAGCGGCCGATCCAGTTGCGCTGCATGGCCAAGGTGGATTCGGGCCAATCGCACAGCGATAGATCCTGCAGCAGCCGGTCGGCATAGCGGGTGATGCGCAGGAGCCACTGGCGCATGTCCTTGCGCTCGACCCCGGTGCCGCAGCGCTCGCAGCGCCCGCCGGTGACTTCTTCGTTGGCCAGGCCGGTCTTGCACGACGGGCACCAGTTGATGGGCACCGTGCCCTCGTAGGCCAGGCCCTTTTTGAAAAGCTGCAGGAAGATCCACTGCGTCCACTTCAGGTACGCCGGATCGGTGGTGTTCACCTCGCGCGTCCAATCGTAGGCGAAGCCGACCGAATCGATCTGGCGACGGAAATTCGCGATGGCCTTTTCCGTGGTCACCCGCGGGTGGATGCCGGTCTTGATGGCGTAGTTTTCCGCGGGCAGACCGAACGCGTCCCAGCCCATCGGGTGCAGCACGTTGAAGCCCTGCATACGCTTCCAGCGCGTGATGATGTCGGTGGCAGTATAGCCTTCGCAGTGCCCCACGTGCAGCCCCGACCCCGACGGATACGGGAACATGTCGAGGGCGTAGAACTTCGGCTTCTTGGCATCGAAGGTCGTCTTGTGCAGCCCGGAATCGCGCCAGCGCGCCTGCCACTTGGGTTCAACAATGCGGTGATCGTACGGCATGAAATCCGGGGCAGTTTATAGCATTGGGGCGAGAGCGTGCGTGCTTAAGAAGATTGAGGACGCAGAGGGGGGAGGAGAGCGCGGAGGGATGCGCACAAAGCGAAATACTTTCCGTTCTCTAGGACGTCTTCAGCTTCGTGCCCTCGGCGCACCGCTCACGGTCCGGTCTTCTCATCTTCCTCATCAACGTAATCGACCCCGGGCTTTGGCATGAGCACGTCGACGGGGCGCTTGCGCTTGCCCAGGATGCGTCCTTCGGTGACCGTCACGTGGATGGGCTGTTTCAGCTCATAGTAGTAGCCGCGCGAGTCGAGCACGTACTCGTACTGCTTGTCGTCCACGGTGAAATACTTGTGCAGGTTGAAGGCTTGGTTGCCGACACGCTCAAACGGGCGGCGGCGCAGGATGAAGTCGAACAGGCGCACGGCGCGGCTGTTCACCAGGCGATGGCAGCCGTGGGAAAAGCGGCGCGCAATCGACGTGTAGTCCACCGAGCCGTGGGTGCGGATCTGGTTGTCGTACAGCTTGCCCGTGCCCTGGCTGTGGTGGATCGCCATGACCAAGCCGTACGCCGACTGGAATCCCGGCCCCATCACGTCGCTATTCACCACCGTCACCGGACCCGCGTCGCGGTCCAAGGTCTTGCGGGTTAATAGGTCCTTGGCCGGCGTGCTGTCGGGCGGAATCCACACCGGAGCAGCCACGATTTGCTTCCAGATGCGCGGCCCCACGTCGGAATTTTTGTACCGGTAGTAGACCCTTCCGCCCGAGACCTCGCTGCGCCACGAACCGATGGTGGTGCGCCACTGGGCCAGCGGAATCTTCTGCTTCTGCCAATCCACGAACACGGTCAGGGTCGGGTAATTCACGCGCGGCTGCGAAATCGGCTTGCCGTTTTCGTCCCACGGAAAGTCGTACCAGATGTCGCCGCGGTCGATTTCCACCGAAAGCTCCATGCGCTTGCCGTAGTACGGCGGCAGCGGAGGCGCCTTGTAGGCGACGTGAAAGCTGGCGAAGCCCTCGCGCCCCACCCTGCGAAGAAATTTCGCAAGGTCGTCGGGATTCTGGATCTTCAGTGCGGCCAGCAGCGCGTCGGCACAGTCGCCGACCAGGTTCGGAACCTTGTGCTCCTCACCCTCGGCGTCCTTGTACGTGGCGCCGTCTTTGGTCGCGGACGCCGAGCCGTCCTCAAGAATCGCGGCCCCGTCGGCGATGCGTTCCATGAGGATGCGGCGGAAGGTATCGAAGTGCAGATCCTGCTGCGGCCGCTCTAGCGCGGTCAGCGTCTCGCCGCCCAGGAAACCCCAACCGAAAATGTCATTCTTGCGCTCCCAGCGGGCCAGCGCCTGGTTGGTCGCCAGATCGAAGTAGCCAGGCGCCAGCTTGGTTCGCGGCGTAAGCAGGCCTTCGCAGATCAGGCGCGCTTGCACCGCGCGGATGGCGCGCAGGCGGGCCTGGCCCCGGCGGTAGCGTTCGATGCGCGCGGCGGTCTTCTTGTCTTCCTTGCCAAGCTTTTCCAGCAAGGCGTCGTCGCTCGAGGCAGCCCTGCCGTCGCCCAGACTTGTCTGAACCTTCCCCGTGGTCGCGTCGGCACCGAACTTCTCGCCCGCCAGCATCTTCTCGACCCAGCTCGCGTCGGCCATCGCCTCGGCGTAGTCGTGCTTGGCCTGCTCGCGGCTTTGAAACGTGACCATGCCCGAAAAACTCGCCAACCCTTGCAAGTCCACCTGCGAATAGCAGGTCTTGCCGCGATCTTCCTCCATGCGCGCAAGCAGGACCGAGAGCGTGGCAGGAATCCCGTACGCCTCCAGATAGTTGCGGTCGTGCTGCACCCGCACCGCGCGCTTGGCCTCGGCGATGGCGCGCCGGCCTTGTGGAGTTTCCGTGGCGCCCTTTTCCGCCGAGATGCCCGCCGCCGAAAGCGCGGCCAGCTCGCCCTGCCGGGTTTCCATCAGCAGCTCCTCGGGGCTGGCGCGGTCGTTGGCCAAAGCGAGATAGGTCTTGCGGTACGGGTTGGGTTTCGCGGGCCCGTTCGCCCCATCAGATTCGCTGAAGATAAAGGGCGCCCATTCATCCGACAGATCAACGTCGAGGAGCCCCTGCCGGCGAGCCTCGTCTACGGACACGCGGCGGACACCCTCGTCGACGGCGTAGGTTTCGCCCGGCGCCAGCGGGCCGCGTGGATCCCAGGGCTCGGGCGGCTGCAAGGTGGCCTCCGCGGCTCCAGCAGCGTCCAGCGCCCGGGGTGAAGGTGGCGCCGGTGGTGGGGCCGGCTCACTTTTGGAAGCGCAGCCCGAGCCAGCCAACGGCATGAGCAAGCAAGCGCAAAGCGAAACCGGGTTCTTCGCGAAACGAATCATCAATATCTGGTCGCACGCTAGCTCCCCAACCCACGCACTGTCATCCTACATATGAAGCGATCTCGTCGCTTTACGTCACCTCGCAAAGGATTTCCTATGCCTTCCATCGCCGTGATTGGCGCATCAAACGACCGGTCCAAGTACGGCAACCGGGCCGTGCGAGCCTACCAGGCTCTCGGCTGGACGGTGTACCCCGTGAACCCGAGAGAATCCGTGATCGAAGGGCTCGCCGTCTACAAGACCATCGCCGACACTCCCCAGCCCGTCGACCGCGCGTCCCTTTACGTACCGCCTGCCGTCGGAATCGGGTTGCTGGACACGATCTCCGCCCATCGAGTCAAGGAGCTGTGGGTGAACCCCGGCTCTGGCAGTCCCGAGCTCGTCGCACGCGCCGAGGCGCTGGGACTGCAAACCGTCGAGGCGTGCAGCATCGTGGCGGCCGGTGCCGACCCCGGAGAAGAATGAGCAGAATAGATAGCCACCGCAGCGAATGGTTGACACCCGCCGCCCATACGAGTAGATCCTTGCGGCCTGAAACGCGGGCAACCGCGCGTAAGACATGGGGTGGTAGTTAAGTTGGTTATAACGCCGGCCTGTCACGCCGGAGGCCGCGGGTTCAAGTCCCGTCCACCCCGCAAGACCCCTCTGGAGAAATCCAGAGGGGTTTCGCTTATCTAGGCTTATCGCACGCTGCGCCGCTGGCGGCAATATAGTACCGTTTTGCTTGGCCGGAGGCCGCTGGTTCAGAGCCTCGTCCACCCGGTGAAGCGACTCGGAAGAAATCCGCAGGGCTTTCGCTCAGTTGGGCATCATCCCCGCTTCGCTGCTGGGCGGCGCCGGCGAGATGTTCTCCCGGGCTGGCAGCACAGTGGCAGCAAAATTCTTGGTATCCATTGCTGCCGGCTGCAACTTCCTGCTATTCGCCCTTCGTCCGAAGGTGGCGATAATACTGTCCATCGCCTGGCCGGCCACAGTAGATCCGATGGCGCGGGTCCAGGGCCAGCATCCGCCAGGCCACAGCTTCTGCCTGGCCATGACATAGGAGTTCACGAATTCTCCGACCCAGAAGGCGGAGAGGCTTGCGAGGATGCCGCGGGCTGGGATACGCGCTCGTATGGACGAATTCGCACGTTCGTCTGTTCGTCGACGGCGGAATGACTTTGGGATCTAGTCGCCGAGCCAATGATGTAATGGGTGTCTCGGGTCCACATACCCGTGCTAGCGAGGCACCATGGGCAAACTTGCGAGCGTCTCATCAAGGGCTTCAAGGCTTGGGGGCTTGGCCAAGTGGCGATGAAATCCGGCCTTTGCGGCACGTTCGAGATCCTCGGGAAGCGCATAGCCGCTGAGCGCTACCAGAAAGGTTCCCTGGAAAAACGTATCGGCTCGCAGGGACTTTGCCACCTCGAATCCGTCCATCCCAGGCAGACCGATGTCGCAAAGAACGATGTCCGGCCGAAAGACGCGCGCTTTCCGCAAGCCATCGGGTCCGTTGTAGGCGACCTCGACAAGGTGCTGACTCAACTCAAGTGCGTCCCGTAGGCTCTCGGCGGCGTCGAGATTGTCCTCGATTATGAGCACGCGGCGAACGGTCTTCTCTCTCTCTGTCCAAGCAGGGGGATCCCCGGCCGCCCGGATCTGCACGAGAGGCAGCTCGACCACAAACTCCGCTCCCCTGCCCGTCCCATCGCTATGTGCACACACCTCGCCTCCATGCATCTCGACGAGACTCTTTACCAGTGCGAGGCCCAGTCCAAGGCCGCCCTTGCTTCGGTCGAGGGTCGCATCCGCCTGGATGAATGGCTGGAACAAACGTCGGAGCATGTCCGGTTCGATTCCGGCACCCGTGTCCACTATGCAAAGCTGAGCACGGCCCCGTCCTGTCGGCTTTGACGTTGTGACAGTGACTTGACCGCCGGTTGCCGTGAACTTCGCCGCATTGCTGAGGAGGTTTCCCACAACCTGGGCGAGTCGCGCCTCGTCTCCATCAATCGTCAGTGTCTCGGGTGCAAGATCTGCGCGAAGTACGATCCCCTTGCCTTCGAAAAGCGAGTGGTGATCATCCACGGCCCGCCTGACCACCTTCCCAAAATCCAAATGAGCGCGCTTGAGCTGGATCTTGTTACGCGAGACCCGCGTGATATCCAGAAGATCGTCCACCAAGCGTACAAGCTGATCGGTTTGCCGACCGAGGACCTCCTCGGCGCGTTTGGCTTGCTCACTGCCGGAAGCTGCGCGCTTGAGGATGTGAAGGCTGTTGCGTATGGGAGTCAGTGGATTGCGTAGCTCGTGCGAAAGCACGGCTAGGAATTCGTTCTTGCGGCGATCGGCGTCGCGCAATTCTTGCTCTGCGCGCACCCGCTCGGTCATGTCCGAGAACACGACCACGGCCCCCATCACGCCAGCCGCCGTTCGAATGGGCGCCGAGCTCGTCGAGAGGTGAAGAACCGATCCGTCCGGTCGCGGCAACCGTTGCAGCACGCCGTGGACGGTCTCGCCGGCAAGCGCACGCGCGCCAGGTGTTTGCTCGGGATCCACGGGCTTTCCGTCGGCGGTTTCAAGCTTGACCTGTCGAACCCTCTCGCCGATGTCGAGCCCTTGCCAATTCTCGGGCGCGCCGATCATGCGACGAAACGCGGGATTGACCCGCACCAGATTTCCCGCGGGATCGCTAACCACCAGGGGCTCGGTAAGGGAGTCGAGGATGGCGTCGAGCTCGGCCGCTCGTCGCTCGGCCAGCTGTCGCTGCTCACGCTCGGTGGCCTCGGCTGTGCGCCGTTCGGTAATGTCACGTACGACGCTGACCAGGGTGCGTGCCCCGCCGACTTCGGTGCCGCGCGAACTCACTTCGACCGGGAATGCGGATCCATCCTTCCGACGATGCGTGGTTTCGAAGAGTACGCCCTTTACGTTGGCCAGTTCCATCTGTTCCGAGAGGATTCCCGGCGTCGCATCGGCACGCAAATCGTGGATGGTTAGCCCGAGAAGCTCGTCTCGACTATAGCCGTAGGCAGCTGACGCTGCGGGATTGACCTCCATGATTCGGCCATCCTCGCGGTTCATGAACAGGATGATGTCGCGGCTCTGCTGCACGACCAACTCGAAACGGCGAAGGGCCTCATCGGCCAACCGAATGCGCGTCAGATCGACGGTGGCCGAGGCGACGCCAATCACTCGGCCTGCCTCGTCTCGAATCGGCTCCCAGCAAATCTCGAGAAAGATGCGGCCGGTCGGACGCTCGATCCACATTTGCTCGCGCTGCTCCACCCCGAGATCGAGCACGCGTCGCTTGATCTCCGTGAGGTGCTTGGCCTCGTCCGGCGTAAAAATATCTTCGTCGCGCTGTCCGATGATTTGCTCTGGGCGGACCGTCTTCTGATTGTAAGCCCAAACGTATCTGAGGTCGGCATCCTGCGCAGAAACGGAGACCGGCGAATTTCGTAGGGCGAGGCGGAAGCGTAGTTCGCTAGCGCGCAAGGCTTCCTCGACGCGTTTGCGTTCGGTGATATCGACGATCGAGCTGACCACCACCGACTCGCCTTGTAGGGTGCTTACTTGCGACGAGACCAACGCCGTCCACTCCCTTCCGCCTTCACCGATGAAACGGAACTCTCCGTTGCGTACCATCCCCTGGCTTTCCAGATCGCGAATGAACCGCTCTCGCTCCTCCGTGTGCTTCCAAATGTTGAGTTGCGAGCTGGTTTGGCCGAGCGCCTGCTCGCGCGTGAATCCGGTCACCTCTTGCCAGCGCTCGTTGACATCGACGAACAGACCATCGCGCAGCCGGGTGATAGCCATGGCCGAGGTGCTGCCACGAAAGGCCTTGGCGAATTTTTCCTCCGAGAGGCGCAGTCCATCTTCGGCCCGCTTGCGCTCGGTGATGTCGATGGCGGTCCCCAGCCTGAACTTCACGCCCGCAAGCTCGATACGATCGAAGCTGAAGGAGCCGAGACGCCGCTCGCCGGTTTTCGTCGTGTACTCGAGCTCCCAGTCACGTACAGAGCCTGTCTTCTGTATGTGCGAATACATGCCCGCCCGGCCCTCGGGATCGCTGGCCAGTCCAAGCTCGACGGATGTCTTGCCGATGGCCTGGGAGCGGCTATATCCGAACATCTGCTGCCAGGCATCGTTGACCGCTGCAAGGCTACCGTCGGCCTCTTTGATCAGCGCGATGGCGAAGGGGGCATGATCGTAGATGGCAGCGTATTTCTGTTCGCTCTCGCGGGCTCTTTCGGCCGCCAATGTGATTTCAGTAATATCTTCCGAGAAGATGATGATTCCGCCCACGCCTCCAGTCGCCTCGTGCCACGGCCGCACTTCCCAGCGTAACCACTGCACACTGCCATCGGCGCGCACAAAACGATCGGCTTCGGCGCGTACCACCTCGCCCGACAGCGCCCGCCTATGGACTTGCCTCCACCCATCATCTATCTCGGGAAAGATCTCGTAGTGGGACACGCCACGCAGGTCTCGCTCCGCAAGTCGATAGTCGGCGACCCACCTCTTGCTGGCGCTCAGATAGCGCATCTGCCGGTCGAACATGGCCAGCGAGGCTGGGGCGTGCTCGATGAAGAGTCGCAGGCGCTCTTCACTCTCGCGCAGGGCCCGATCCGCGAAGGTGCGCTCGGTAATATCCCGGTTGGCTTCAAGGACGCGCTCGACCCCGTCATCGCCGCGCGCGTACTGTTTGTTCGCGAGCACGATAACCAAACGTCCATCTTTGGTCCGCTGCCTGAGCTCACCGGCCCAGCAGCCCCCACTGCGCAGCTCGGCCTCGATCTCGGCCAGCGGCTGGGGAAACGAAGTGGCCAAGAGGTCGTGCGAGATGCGGCCGATCGCTTCCTCTCGGCTAAATCCGTAGAGCTCTTGGGCGCCGCGGTTCCACGACTCGATCACGCCGTCGAATCGCCGCACGAAGATGGCATCGTGCGAAAGGTGAACCAGCTGCGCCTGCTTCTTGGCAGTCTCCTCCGCCCGTCTGACCTCGGAAATATTGACGAACGTGACGACCACGCCGGCGATGAAGTTCTCGATGGTACGATAGGGCAGGACTCGCAATACGAACCAATGGCCATCGGAGGTTTGCACCTGACGCTCGACCGTCGTGAGGAGGCGCAGCACTTCGAGTGCCTCGGGAACCAGATCCTGACCCGCGAAGCGAGGCGCCAGATCGGCCAGGGGACGCCCCACGTCGCTTTCGAGCAGATGGAATAGGGCCGTCGCCGCCGGAGTGAACTTCGTGATGCGCAGGGATCGATCGAGGAAGATGGTCGCGATTTGAGTCGCGGCGAATAGGTTCTGCAAGTCGCCATTGGCAGAGGCGACCTCGTCGAGTTTTTCGCGCAACTCTCCGTTGACCGTCTCCAGCTCTTCGTTGAGCGAGTGCAGCTCCTCCTTGGAGGTCTGCATCTCTTCATTGGCTGACTGCAGCTCTTCGTTGGTCGAGATGAGCTCTTCGTTCGACGACTTCAGCTCCTCGTTCGCCGATTCGAGCTCTTCGACCGTGGAACGCAGCTCGGCCCTGGTCGTGCGCAGCTCGCTTTCAAGTTGCTGTACCACCGGCTCCTCGGGACCGGACGAGGCATCCCCTTGGTCGGGATCGCGAGAAGCCAGGGCCTGCTCCTCGACCACGACCAGGAACAGCCCGGCCTCCGCTTCGATGGTGGGCACCGGGCGGGCGGTGAGGCGTATTGGGCGGGTCTGGCCTTCGATCTCGACAGGAACGTCGGTGCGGATGCAAGCGCGCCGGGTGGTCGCGGCCTTGGTCAAGGCGGAGCGCAGCTCCAGACGCAGCGGTCCGCGAAAGGCGTCGAACAGATTCGTGGTCGACATGGCGCCGACCGGAAGCGCCAGGTACCTTGCCAGAGGGCCTGCGACGAAAAGAACTTCGCCGCGCTCGTTGATCACGGCGGACGCCGGCGCGTAGTCCTGCAAGATCGCGCGTTCGAAGGCAGCGCCGACCCTTTCCCTGGTGCCCGACCCGGCCTCGGGTTGGCTCGTCGGTGGCAAGGGAGGTACCTGCGCGGCGCCGCGTACCGAAAGCGGGAATTCAACCAGCGGGCGGCTCAAGGTGTCTTTGCGACGAAAGATGCGGCTCTTCTTGTCGATGCTCTCGAACAGCTCCGTGCTTTGCGCGACGCCTTCGGAGGGACCGAGAAAGAGAAATCCCCCGGGCCGCAAAGCGTAGTGGAATAGCGGTACGAGCTTCTTCTGCAAGTCAGCGTCGAGGTAGATGAGCACGTTCCGGCAAGAGATGAGGTCGAGCTGGGAAAACGGGGGATCGCGGATGAGGCTGTGCTGCGAGAAGAGGCACATCTCGCGCAGCTCCTTGCTTGCCTGGTAGCCCTCGCCCTCCCGTGTGAAGAAGCG
>CAZBIU010000183.1:0-13299 GCA_964491625.1 uncultured Myxococcales bacterium | reverse complement strand
AATGTGAATCTAGCCTCGGCGAATGGGGGCTGGCTCAAGCTAGCGGCCACCACGCAGGCGTCTCTTGGCTATCCCGCGCTCGCTCGTCCTTTCGACTGGCGACGCTTGGCCATGACAGCTCGTTTGGAAGCGCAGGGATTCGATGTGTCCGGTTTATCTGGCGCCACGCCTGGCTTGCGCAAGGTGGCTGGTCAATTGTTCGCAAACGTGGATGTCTCGGGACCTGTCGTTGGTGCTCGGATGAACGGTCGCCTGGAGTGGAAAGATGGTGGCCTGACCATCACGGGCTTGGGAGACTACCGGCGCCTTCACTTGCTGGCCCATGGCGATCAGGACCATGTGGTTCTCGACGAATTGCGCGCCGACAGCGGCAACGGCCATGCACGCATCACGGCAAGTGGAAACCGTCGCGTCGGAGGCGGATATGGTGTCACGGCCGCCATGGATCTCGATAGCTTCCCTGCCTACGTGGAAGGCCAGGACTTGGCCGCGGTCTCGCTCAAGGCGAGAGCGCAGGCCGAAGTGTCTGGGGAACAGGTGAAGATCAAGGCCTCCATCGGGTCGGCCCGCTTGGCCCTTAGCGACGTCGATCGCAAACACCTGCAGAAGCTCGCGCGTCCAAGCGACGTGGTGCTAGGCGAAAATGGTGTTCCGCTCAACACCGAGCAGGCACGCAAGCTGGCCGCGATCTCGGCGCGGTTGGCAAGAGCGGACGGCAAGGCCGGCGCCGCTGTCGCCGCATCCCCAGCCACGACCGCGAAAACGGCGCGGGTCGTGCTGGTCGTGGATGCTCCGAAAAACCTGTGGGTGCGCGGCAACGATGCGAACCTCGAGCTTGGGCTGCGGCCTGGATTCCGGGTCGAGCTCGGGGAAGGCGCGCGCGTCTACGGCGATGTGGCCATCCTGCGCGGACTGGTCGACGTCCTCGGGCGGCGTTTCGATCTGAAAGCCGACTCTGTGATCCGATTCGGGGGGACGGTCGATGCCCCCGAGCTCGATGTAAGCGCCAACCATGTCGACGAAAAGAACAACATCACCGTTCTGGTCGTCGTGAAGGGATCGCCAGGTCATCTCCAGCTAGCAGTCAGCGCGCCGGATCACCCAGAGGTGACTGAGACCCAGCTCTACACACTCATCGTGACCGGCCGGCTGGATTTCGCCGGCGCGACGGAAAGCTCATCGCCGGCCGACCAGGCAGCCTCGCTGGTCGGCGGACTGTTCGCCGCAGAGTTGCAGAAGACCCTGTCCAAGAAGCTCCCCGTCGACGTTTTGACCATCGAGGCCAGCAACGGCCTTGGCGAGGCCCAGCTCGAAGCTGGAAAATACCTCAGCTCCAGTCTTTATGTCGGCTACGTGGGGCGACTGGGTGCCGATCCGGCGCTCTTGCAGAATCGCAACGCCGTCCACCTTGAATACGAGCTTGGCTCCCGCTGGAGTTTTCAGGGCGAATACGGTGATGCCAAGACCGGTACGGCCGACTTGATCTGGACCAAGCGCTACTAGAATCCAAGGTATTGCGTAGCGTTGCCGCAATCCGAGAACAGGCGAATTCCCTTGTCGGCGACCCGCGCCTTTAGCTTGTTGCCTGGCAAATGAAGCTTCAGGCGGTCCGTGGGCTCTCTTCCACCCAATTTTCAGGCGATGTCGTAACTGACCGATCGATAGGCGGTCAAGACTGGGTGGCGTTGACAACCTGCGACGCTGGTGTTAAAGGTCGCGTTGTGTGTGAGGCCGCTGTGGCAAGCAGAGGTGACCATGATGCGCTCGCAGAAATCGACTTCCATCGTTGTCAGTTGACTGGCGTGCCTGGTGTGGGCCGTGGTGCTCGCTCAATGTGCAGGCAATAGCAGTAGCCCATCGAACCCCTGCCCGGTCGGCTCGGAGGGTTGTTCGTGTACCGGCGGCGGTGTGTGCGATCCAGGCCTGGCTTGCTATTCCAATCTTTGTGTGCGGCCGACGCCAGGAACTGGCAACGATGCGGGGCGAGGTGGGACGGCAGGAACGGGTGGTTGGATCGGCACCGGCGGAGTAACGACAGCGGGCGGAGTGACCGGGACCGGCGGCAGCAGCTCAGCATGTCCGCCTCCGGCAGGCACGCCCTTCTCGGTAGGCAAAGGGGGGTTGGTGACTTCGGGATCGTGGCATGGCTACGCGTGGACCAGTACTTGGGGAACTGGAGCGACCATCGCGCCCGCCGATTTCTCCGCAGTTGCGGCCGGGGGAGAGCTTTGCGTTTCTGGCTCCGTCCCCGGTACGAGCGATTCGTCCGCTGGTGCGATCCTAGGCATCAATCTGAAGGAGTGCACACCAAGGGTTCAAGAAACCTGGACACCGACGGGATCCGGCTTGAGTTACGACCTGACCAATGTCGGTGGCTCGCCCTTGCGGATCCAGATCCTGGCGCAAGGGGGAGACACGGATGCAAGCAAGCGGTGGTGCGTGAACGTGACCGCCGCGTCGGGCACAATCAAGTGGACTGAATTCAATACCACGTGCTGGAACAACGCGGGCATTGCCTATGATGGCGTGACGCCTTTGTGGCAGCTGCATGTAGAAGTCCCTGGAGGTACCACCGCGGTATCGTACAACTTCTGTCTCAATAGCATTGGACCGGCCAGCGCGAATGGCGGCACCGGAGGCACGGCGGGGGGAGGCGGCGGAACGACCGCTGGCACTGGCGGCGCCCCCACTGGAGGGGCCGCCGGTGGCTCTTCCGCGGGTGCAAGTGGAAGCACAGTCGCATCCGGTGACCCAGGATCCACGTGCACTACCGATGCGGATTGTAAATCGGGCAGGTGCGTGGATTCCGCTCTGATACCTGACGTGAACAAGGCCTGTTCGACCACTTGCAACACCACCGCGGACTGCCAAACATTCTGGACAAACGGCAAGGGGTTCAATTTTGTTCTTCCAGCCAATCTTCAGGGCTCGAACAACGCCTGGGACACTTCCACTCTGATTCGTGGTATTGCATGCACTAGAGTTGGTCCCCCCCAGGCAACCCTTGACGACGGCAAGACCTATTGTAACTTCGGTTGTCCAGCCAATTCGGCCATAGGGTACGATTCCAGTGGCAATCCGGCCTTCTGCAGGTGTCTCCCCAACTTCAGTATAGTCGCCGGAACTGCGAGCGGAGTCATGAACTGTCAGTGGGATTCGACCGTAGAATGCTCCATTTTTAAGCCGTGCTCCACCACCGCGACGGGAACCGGTCCATGCGCTCAAAACGTCTCATGTTACGTCAGTTCCAGCCTTGTTGGGATCTGCTTCAGCCGTACCAACAACATTGAAGCTTGCGTCGAATCCACGGGTACTAGCTGCGATGGAGCGTGTCTGGCCAACAATTGCGTCGGCACGCTTTCCGGTGTGGGAAATGATCCTTGTGTGGACATGTGTTGCAAATAGAACGACCCTGGTCACTTTGCCAGTTGCGGCGGCCTCAGCCGAAGTCCGTCGCCCGTGCCGGCAGCTTGCCACTGCCTCCCGTTTTCGGCGCACGGCAGGGCGAAGTTGCTTGTCGCTCCTTTTCCGGCTCTCCTGAGTTCGCAGAGAGGGCCTGCTTCTCGGCGCCTGCGAGAGCTGTGGGGGCTGCAGGCTGTTCGGCTCTGCTGCCGGCCGTGACGAGGGGTCGTGCTCAGGTTTCGCCCAAACTATCCCCCTATCAGGAGTCACGGGGCCGCTTTGCGAAAGACATCGTCGGGATTGAGCCCGAGCTTCCGTATTGTCTCATGATCGGGAATGCCGGTTGTGGGAAGGTCATGCGAGCCTTGGAAGCGTCGCAGTGCCGCTTCGGTAGATGTCTTTCCATCTCTTATCAACCCGCCTTCGGATAACTTGTCGCGGATCTTCTGCGCGGCGCCCGGTTTGAGCAGGCCTTCGGGTAGTGCGGCGACCGGCGTCGCGTTGAGCTTCCCGCCAGCCGACGCCGTCCTGCCAGAATCTGGGGCTGCTTTGACTGTGGCATGCTCGGCGGCCGGCTCGCCCGGCCTCTGGGCGTCGGTCGTCTTGGCATGGGTGCAAGCGAACAGGGCCAGTGCAGTCGCGCCAATCGCCAAACCCGGTACGGTCAGCGGTCTCATCATTTGTTATCTTTCGGCGGCTGCGCCTTGGGCGGCCCCTTGTCCTTTTCCAGGGAGTGCTTGGCTTGCGTTAGCATCCCCTCGCTTTGGGGCGCGGCCGGCGGGGGCAAGTGCGCGAATCCGGCGGAGACTCCCTCGACGAAGGCGTTGCGCACGACGCCCAGGATTGCAGGAAGGATCTCCGTGTCGGGTTGATCGAAGCGCCCCTCAATAGGAACAACCGTGGCAACCGCATTACGCTCCGGAACCCGATCCGCGAACAGGCGAATTCCCTTGTCGGCAACCCACGCCTTCAGCTTGTTGCCGAAGGTTTCCTCGGTTGGACGCACGTCGATGTTCTCGAGGACCGCTTTGATGCCGCCCGAGATAGCGCCCGCATGCGCCTTGAACTTGGCGAAGATCCCAATGGTGCCCTCGGGTGTCTGCAACGTCGTTATTGGTTCCTCGAGGTCATAAAGCTCGGCCACTTTCCACCCGCGCAGGGCCAGGGTCCCGACAAACTCGGGCTTGGCGGCAAACGGGTCAGCGGAAGCATAGAGGGTTGCCGCACCACTGTGGCCGAGAGTGGCGCGTGCGCTGACCGTGGCGGGCTGCCCGCCGGCTAGCCCTTTTCGAGTCGTGACGTTTTCGATGACGAGCTCGATGTGATGCACCCAGATCTCAGGGTGGCGCGGAGCGGCCCTGTCGCGAAGAAGAAACTCACCGTCGCGAATCTCGACCCGGTTCGCACGTGCCGGCAGCAGCTTCTGCAAAGAGGAGCGAATGTCAGGAGGCGGCGTTGCAGGGCGCTCCGGCTTGGCAGATGGGGGCTCCTTTGCGAGAACAATGACCTTGGGCTCGTCGAGGCGCACACTCAAGGCCAATTCAGCGTGCAGGAGCCGCCGCCAATCTACCGTCGCTAGAGCTCGCCGAGCGTAGAAGAGCGGCTGTGCCCAGTCGCCTCCCCGTGCTTCGATCAGCTTGAGACGCGAGACTTCGTACCCCGGGGGCAGGACGGTGACGTGTACTTTCTCGAAATTGCCGCTCACCGCGTCCGACCCGTCGAGCGCCTTGCGTGTATAGTGAGCGGCGACCGGATCCAGAACGAGACCAACCACGATTGCCAATGCCAGGACTATGCCGGCCGCGATGAGGACGCGGCGGGGCCACCTGGTATGCACGACATAGCTGGGGCCGCTCATCGGTGATCGGCTCCTTCCACGCTTCGGTGCTCCGCCCGCGCGTTGCCTCCGTGAGATCGCTCGGCCACGCTCGCCGAATCTGCCGCGCCAACTGGCATCGCGCTCGGGCGCTCTTGCGGGGGAGGTGGGGCCTCGCCGGGAACGCGCGCGCCACGCTGCTTTCCGCTCAAGGCCGACGCTTCAAGGAGAGCGTTCACCTCGCCGCCCATGAGGAGAATGAAGGCGGTGATGTAGAACCAGGTCATCAGTACGATCACCCCACCAATCGAGCCGTAGGTGACGTTGTAGCTGCCGAAGTGAGACACGTACGCACTGAAGCCCCAGCTTGCCAAGAACCATGCCAGCGTCCCGATCACGGAGCCTGGTGTGATGAACTTGAATTCCTGCTCGACATCAGGCAACACGTAATAACTGAGTGCGGCGCTCAGCGTAATCACCCCAGCCGTCAGCGGCCAGCGAATCCAGCGCAGGACCAACATGAAGACGTCGGCGACGTGAAGGTGGCGAGCCAACCAGAAGCCGGCGTCCCCGCCCGCAATCAGCAGGCTGATCCCGACCAAGACGAGCAGCCCGCCCCCGATGGTCATGCCAAATGCCAGCAATTCGGTCTTCCAAAGCGGTCGAGACTCTTTCACGTCGTACGCGTGGTTGAGTGTCTTGCGCACGCAATCCACGCCGCGCGAAGCAGAATAGACGGCGGCCAAAAGACCAAGGGTGAGAAATCGCGGGCGCGGACGTGCCACGAGACTCTGCAGATGTATCTCCACAACCGTCATCGCTTGAACAGGTAAAAAGGGGCGGACTCGCGCCAGCAACGGGTCCATGGATGCCTGTACGTGTGGTATGTAGGCGGCGAGCGTGGTCAGAAAGAAGAGAAACGGAAACAATGAAAAGACGAAGTAGTAGCTGAGGGTGGACGCGCTGTCCGCTACGCCGTGGTCGGCATACTCTTGGTAGAGGCGCCTAAGGAATCGCCACCAGCCACGCATTGTTCCCATCCACAAAGCTCTACTCCTCCATCAAGCCAGTTTGGCGGATCGCTCGAGTCCCTGTGGCAGAGCCATCGAGCTCTGACGGGGAGAGTGAAGGTGGATCGCGCTCGGGGAGCGGGTTCGGATAGTCGCTTGGATTCGGTCCTTTTTGTGCAAACATTCGACTTCTCCTGCCATGGACCTTCGTCGCTGGGGTAGCCAGTGCCGTGCCAATTGTCTGGCGCTGATGAACGAACGCCCGATGGAACCTGGACCACGCGTCGGTACCGTTCGCAAGCCCAATGGGTAGATACGGTAACGTCATGGCCGCCACCTAGTAGGACGTCCCGGTGTTGTGAGGAACGGCTTGCGTTGGCTCAAGCGTGGTCCCGCCATCGTCGACAAGAATGCTCGCATCGGTCGCGGTGTGCGTATCGTGAATCAAGCAGGCCTGTCCAATCACGATGGCGATGGTTACTACATCCGCGAAGGGATCATCGTGATTCCCAAGAACGGCATCATCGTTGACGGCACGGTCATTTAGTCGACGGGTCTCAGGCCCGCTTCTAGCGGTTACCATTTCGTGACTGTAGCGCAGTGGATGCTACGTGGTGGAACCGTGGTCCGTCTCACGGCAAATCGGCAGGCGCTCTTCTGTCGCGCCGTTCGGAGAGTCCGAGCGTGGCACGGCGATTGCTCGAAGTAAGGCGCACTAGAAGGAGGGCGCTCATGTCTACCCTCAGCCAGAACTCTACTATTAGGCAAATCAAACGGACGTAGGTGGCACATGGTCTCTGCACTCTGGAAGAAGCTCAGCCGGTGGAGCCTGCGCGCTGCGGGTCAGGTCGATTTCGCTAGCGCAGGCCGATGCAAATCCGTCGAAGACGTGCGCGAAGAAAAGTCCGTCGGCGAGGTTGCCGCCCGTACGGAGGCGAGCTCGAACGCCGTGGCCCTCAGTTTGCCGGCAATCACCGCGCTCGATGAGCTATTCGAAAATGCCGGCATTGACCGCGATCTAGGAAACTCATCGTCCTAGCAGCGGCCCACGGTTCCCTCGGTCGCTCGCTTTTGCCCGCCCGGCCTCGTTTCAAGGCGAACAGGCGAATCCACACCCACCGCGCCTACCCTCGTGGAAGCGGTCGCCGGACCGCGGTCCGCAACGGCATCCCCGCGCTCCAACGTAACAACTGCCCAGCTCAATCGCGACGAGCAGTATGAGAAGCAAGCGACTCCTCTTCGGCACCGGTTTCCCCGTCATGGTCATCTTCCCCCGGGCTCGAACGGGTCGGCTTCAGAGGGCACAATCGGCGCAGGATGCTCTGGGGGCGGAGAAAGTTCCCGCGACGGCTCGATGTGGGCCGGACTCTTCAGAAGCGGCGGCTCGACCACGGCGCCGCTCGTGGCGGGATTGGCCTCCTGTTCGAGATCGTCCTTTGAACTGGTGGGCTTCTCCGGCTTGCTCTTCCCAAAGGACTGGTGGCGTTGGTGCGACGCCTGCACAAACGTCTTCCTAGCGTGCTTGATTTCTGCATAGCTTGGCCCCTTGTCTTCCACCTCGCGAATGACGCCGTCATGGCTGACATTTCCAGTCGTTTGGACCATCGCAGGCTTGTCGGCCGTGGGCATCGAGATCGGCTTAGCGGGCAGCGGTGGCGACGAGGGCGGGGTCACCGCTGTGCCGGTAGGCTGTGAAGGGGCGGGTGATGCGGTCGCGCCAGGAACGGAAGTGCGCGACATCGCGGCGGCCGAGGCGTCCACTTTCCACCCCGTCCTGGCCAAGGCTCTTACCCCTAGCGCAACGCCTGTTGCGAGACAAACACTGAGCAGCGCTGCCATGAGCAGCGTGCTCTTTTGCCTCGGAACCCTGTCGACCGAACCGCTCTCAACGTGCGTCTCGGTGTCTTCGTCGGTCGGCAACGCCGTGTCTTGCCAGTCCGCGCGTTCGTGGCGTTCGCCATCCTCGAAGAATTGGAGGGTGTTCCGTCCGAAAGAGAGCGAACCGTCGGACGTGTGCACACCACGACCGGCACCTCTTCCAGCCTGGAAGGGACTTCCCCGCCTCAATATTGGCCTGGGATTCGCTGACATGGGTTTGGTCTCCTTTCGTTGGGTCGTTCGCCGAAAGGCAGCGAGAAGTGTGCCAAGACAGGTTGCGTCCTTGTTCGTCGGGGCCCGAGTTGCCGAATCGAACGGCGTCGCCGCTCGCGACAGGCTCCTAGACTAGGCGATCTCGGGAGGCACGACTCGGGTGCCGAGGGTGGATCTTGCAGACTCGTCCTCATCGCGGTCGGTTTGGGTTTGAGCCTCACCCTCGGGCAGGAGTGGCACGACCAGCACCGGGCAAGGTGCCCTGTGAATTACCTTCTCTGCCACATGCTTCGAAAGAACCCCACTGAGCCCGTGGTGCTCGTGGGTGCCCATGGCGATGAGGCCCGCTCCGACCTTATGTGCATGGTCAATGATTTCTGCGTGGGGTTTGCCATTTGTCGTGCTGGTACGACAGATGACGCCAGACTGACGTATGCGGCCGGCGGCTTCTTCAAGGAGCTCCTTCTGACCGGCGATGGCTTGGGTCCGGTCTACCGGAACAGACAAGATCCCACCAGGAGTCATGTCCATGAAGGCTGAATCCTCGTGGACGTGAAGAATCTCCACGGCCGAACCCCAGACGCGCGCCAGCTCGAGGGCGGCTTGCAGCGCGAGCTCCGCGGCATCGGAGAAATCAGTAGGAACAAGGATTGTACTGGTTTCTATAAGCATGGGGTCCTCACGAGCTAGAGGATTGGCTTCAATACTTTCTTTGTACGGATGAATTGACCCGTTGGTTCTCGCTTACTCTCTTCTGGACTTCGGGAACGACGCTTTGGCGCTTGACTTCACTTCTCTTGGCCTCGACCGCTCCGGCCACTTCCTTCTCGGCACGAATCCAGTCTTCAAGTGCAGAGCCTTCTTGTTGGCCGCGCTCCAGGTAGAATAGGTATGCTAGCTCTCGAATCTTCTCTTGTTGAATCTGGTTGTTCATAACCACTCCCATCTCGTGCTGTGCACAGGTCGACTATCGAAGCAGGTTCCGTGCCGGACCAGCGCGTGGACGCCTTGCTGGCCAAGATCCACGGCCGTCACGGATCCGCAACGCAGAGCGCACGAGACGTCACATGACTGTAGCAATCTGGGAGCGCATCACAGGGACCGCGAATGTCACAAGCGCCGCCGCGAAACCGGGTCGGGTGGTTACGCTTGGGTAGCCGTCCGCGGAACGCGCGTCACCCAAATGAAACGGCGCCGCTGCTCTGAATCGCCCTGCAACGTCCCGCGGAAACAGGACCTCCATACGCGCAAATGCCTTTCCCCTTACGCCGGCCGGGCGCGAAATTCGCTCTCTCTGGTTTGCGCCGCCCGACGTGCTGCGGAGGATGGGGATGTCGCGTCGCCCTGGCGCCGACGCTTCTCGGCCGCCCCTTTGGCCTGCCTAGAGAGCGCAGCGAACGAGGCCGCTTGGTGCGGCTCTTTTCGGCGGGCTTGCAAGCTTGACCACGACCGCTTCGGGTCTGGCCGCTTGCCGGCTCGCGATAGGTCTTGGGCCGCCTTCTTATGGGTCTTCTTGCTCGCCGTCGCTCCTGGCTTTTTCGCGATCCCAGCGCGACGGGCCTGGGAAAGACCAATGGCTATGGCCTGCTTTGTGTTCTTGGCCCCGTGCTTTCCCTCGCGAATATGGTGCATTTCCTCACGTATGAATTCCCCCGCCGCGGTCGACTGGGATTTCCCTTGAGCAAGGTCGCGTTTCGCTTTCTTGATCGTGGCTGCATTGGGCATTGATTAGACTCCTTTCGAATGTTGTGGTGCCGGGCGCCGTGGTAGGCGAGAAAGCTGCAGTAGGAGATCAGGTGCCGATTGAACATACGCGCGCTCCTTCGATGTTAGGCGGGTCAACGCGTCCTCGAGACTCCTGGCCGAGCGCACTTTGAGGTCCGCCGTTGCTTCCAAAGGAGCAATTGGCTCCTCGTGCCGCGGCGGCGGCATGTCTGTCATGGCCATGTGTCGCTGCAATCTCTCGCTGTCGCCGACGATGGCAATCAGGTCCGGCACCTGTTCCACTGCTTGCTTATAGAGCGAATGGACCGCCTCCATCTTGCGGCTTATGGTCGGGGGCTCGACTTCCTCCGGGATCTGAAGCAGTCGTAGCCGCCTTGGCCAGCGGCCAACCACTGGATACCCGGTGACGAGAGAAAGTGGGATCGCTGCCACCATGCCTACCGCTGCCGGCGAAAGCCACGCTAGCATCTCCCAAGAAATGAAGAGGCTGCTCGCGGCTAAAGCCAGACCGGCCACCATATGCCAACGGTGACGGTATGCGACCTGCCTCCAGGGCAGCTTGTTGTCGCCCCGCTTTTGTGGCCGCCAGCCACTGTCTCGGCCGGCCAAGATCGACACCACGAAGCCACAATGGATCAACATCAAGATGGGAGCCAGCAGGGCCGAGAGCACAATTTCCACGAGAAAGCTCATCAGGAGCAGCGGCCCACCGCTGGCCCGCAAACGCCTTCCGCTGCACGCAAAATGCACCAGTCCTAAGACCTTGGGGGCCAACAGGATTACTAGAGAAATTCCGAAGAGTCGTAATGCCCGCACCGGGTCCAGGTGCGGCCACATTGGGAAGAGTGTGTAGGCGCGCGTAAAGTATTCGGGTTTGGCAAATTCATTCTGCACGCCGAGCGCAAATGCCGTCAGGATGAAGAGTAGCCACACCGGCGACGAGACAAAGGCGAAGATGCCGGTCAAGAGGTGCAGACGACTCACCCAGTGCAGCCCCTTTGCAGTCAGCACGCGAGTGTGTTGCAGGTTTCCCTGGCACCAGCGTCGGTCACGCACCGACAGATCGATAAGCGTGGACGGGCATGCCTCGTAGGATCCTTGCAGGTCGTCTGCGATTTGCACGCTCCAACCCGCACGGCGGATCAGCGCCGCCTCGACGAAATCGTGGCTCAGGATACCACCGCCCAGCGGCGGCTTGCCAGGTAGTTCGGGAAGGCTTGCCGAATCCATGAAAGCCTGTGATCTTATGATGGCGTTGTGGCCCCAGAAATTCCCTTCCCTTCCAGTCCACCACGCCAGGCCGGCAGCGAGAACCGGACCGTACACTGCTCCAGCGAATTGCTGCATCCGCGCCACCAGGGTCGTGCCGCCGTGCAGACGAGGTACAGTTTGAATCAATCCCGCATCAGGCTCTCGCTCCATGCGTCGCGCCAGCTCAACCATGGTTGCGCCTTCCATGAGGCTATCGGCATCGAGTATCAGCAGATGGTCGTACCCACGGCCCCAACGCTCACAAAACTCCCTTATGTTGCCCGGTTTGTGCCCGGTATTGCGAACCCGCCGACGGTAATAGAGACCGATAGTGTCACCCAGCCGACGACGAAGTACCCATACGACCTCTTCTTCGGCAAGAGCGACGTCCGGCTCAGTCGAATCGCTGAGCACAAATACGTCGAAGGAATGGCCTTCCCCCAGTGCCACGAGATCGCTGGCCATTGCGTCGATGGCTGCCCCGATAAGAGCCGGCTCTTCGTTGCAAAGCGGAATAAGAAGAGCCGTCCGGGTCGTCAGGGGGGCATTGTCCTTACCACTCCGGACTCTCCGACGGAAGAGCAGGAGGAAGAATCCCACAAGCCCCGTCAGCGACGGTAACGCAATCCATACTGTGTTGATGGCAAACAACACCAGCACGACGATCTCCAGGACCGTGAGACCGCCTACATTCAAGACAAGGCGCATCTCGTTGATCGCCAGTCCTGTCACGAGGCTCGTGCCGCCTAAGACGAGCAGCCGACGAGCCGCAGAGGCGAACCGGCCGTGGCGGTGAACTGGTACTCGCCGCGTCGTCTGGTCGAATGCCGAGAGTGACTGGGCGGTCATCTTCATGGCAACCTCTGCGGGCAACATTCTCGTGGCAGCGTCTCCGTCCGTGCAAACACCGGTATTTAGCGCGTGGTCCATCGATACACCCACGATTCACCACGCCGGATATGCATTCCGCATGCCTCTTTCGATGTGGGCATCGGTCCCTCTACACCGGCATTGCCTGGCACGGTTGGAGAATCGATGGTCCATCCGGCGCGCTTGCGCCTCGACCGCGTACGACGACTATCCTCGCTCCGACTGAAAGTCGCTTATCTTGGCACGCGCTGTCGTGAGCACACTGCCTGCGGTTTCCCTGGCCCGACGCCCGATCTTCTCCTCCAGCTCACGCCTACTGTTCGGTGCCAGCAAAAGTACCGCTGTTCCACCGGCCACTGCACTGGCGACGATTACGCCAACCCACCACAACATGCCCGCTCTTGTTATGCCTGTGTCGATGCCCAGCATCTTCAAGATGTCGTTCTTGTCGAGGTTCTTTAGCTCTTTGAGTTTCATGACTTCTCCGTTTGCGATTTGGACTAGTGAGCGAGGATGCCTTTGCGCTTCAAGTCCGCCATCCCGAGCCGGACGAGGCGGAATTCCGAAGCGCGAGAAGGTCCAAGGCCGCAACTCCTGCGACGCCGACGAGACCCGTTCCTAGCCGCCAGGCGTCCGAGCCGCCGTGGAACCACCGTTTCCTTGCCGCTCTCGCACGCATAAGTAACGCTACGTCCAGTGCTCGGCTAATCGCGCGCGCCCGCAGCCACTGTTTGGGGTTCTCCCGTCTCAGAATGCCCAGCCCGCAGGCCACTTCCTTCGCCCCGAGCATTCGCACTGCCCAACAGCCCAACCCGCTCGGCCTGATGCCCACGAGGCGCGACACACGACGGGGAGCAATGAGTTGTGCGATGCCAAGTCCCAACGCCAACCAGCCCACAGAACGGGCGAGGGTGCCGCTGTTCGCTTCTGCACGGCTCGTCATGATGGCACCGCGCCAGGGCGGATCGCTTGACCCGAGTCCAGAGCCGCCTCTCTTACCGATGAATTTCCATTTTCCAAAGCATGCATGTTTGTCTCCTTCATCCGCCCCGCTTCTTGCCTAAAGCGTGCCAAGCTGAAGCTGAGCCTGCCCCGGTTTCGTGGACGCCTCCGATATGATGGAGGGCATCCATG
>CAZBIU010000182.1:0-13300 GCA_964491625.1 uncultured Myxococcales bacterium | reverse complement strand
TCCATCGGGTATTCGACCTGCCACTGGTGCCACGTGATGGAGGAAGAGTCGTTCGAGGACGAGGCGATCGCCGCCTTCCTGAATGAAAGCTACCTCGCCATCAAGGTAGACCGCGAGGAACGCCCCGACGTGGACGCCATCTACATGCGCGCGGCCGAGCAATTGACCGGGTCAGGCGGGTGGCCCCTGTCGGTCTGGCTGACACCGGAGCGCGAGCCGTTCTTCGCCGGGACCTACTTTCCGCCGCGCGCCGGTGCGCGCGGTGCGGAGACCGGATTTCTTGAAATCCTGAGAGAATTGGTCCGTTTGTATCAGGGACAGCCGGTACGGGTGACCCAGGCCGCGCAAGCGCTTGCGGGTGCGATCCGCGCGGAGGTCGAAGCGGTGGCCCATGAGGGACGCTCAGGCGCGAGCGCGGGAACAGGCCACGCGCCCCTGGCGCTGATCGGCGCCGCGGTCGAGCAATGTGCCCGAGCTTTCGACGAAAGGCACGGCGGCTTGCGGGTGCCGCACAAGTTTCCCTCGCAGGTCCCGATTCGGCTCCTGCTGCGCCACGCACAGCGAACCGGCGACCAGCGCGCCCAGCGGATGGCGATCCACACGCTCGAAGCCATGGCTCAAGGGGGCATCTACGACCATCTGGCGGGCGGCTTTCACCGCTACGCGACCGATGCCGAGTGGCTGGTGCCGCACTTCGAGAAGATGCTGTACGACAACGCCCTGCTGATTCCGGCGTACATCGAGGCCTGGCAAGTCACAAAGCGCGAGCACTTCTTGCGCATCGCCCGCGAGACCTGCGACGAGCTGCTGGCGACCTTCGCGGCGCCCGACGGCGGATTCTTTTCAGCCACCGACGCCGATTCCGAAGGTGAAGAGGGTCGGTACTACGTGTGGACCGAAGACGATATCCGGGCCGTCCTGGGTCCGGGCGAGGAGACCGAAACCTTTCTTCGCCACTATCGGGTCACGCCTGCCGGCAACTTCGAGGGCCGCAACATTCTGCACCAGCGTGAAAACGACGAGGCGACCGTGCGCGGGCTGGCGCCAGCGCGCAAAAAGCTGATCCAGGCGCGCAGCCGGAGGATTCCGCCCCTCCGCGACGAGAAAATCCTCGCGGCGTGGAACGGGCTTGCCATCGGCGCGTTCGCGATGGCTGGCTGGGTGACCGGCGAGGCGCGCTATCTCGATGCCGCCCGGCGTGCCGCAACCTTCGTGATCGAACAAATGCGCGACCCGCAGTCGGGCCGTCTTACCCGCAGCTTTCGCGATGGTCGCCTAGGCGTGCTCGGCTTCCTGGGCGACCACGCCTGCGTCGCTGCGGGGCTGCTCGACCTGTTCGAATACAGCGGTGAGCGACGCTGGCTGGAGCAGGCCATCGGCTTGGCCGAAGAGACGGAGCACCGGTTCGCCGATCCGGCGCGCGGGGGATGGTTTTCGACCAGCCCGGAGCACGAACGCTTGCTCGCACGCGATAAGCCGACCTACGACGGCGCCGAGCCGTCGGGGACCTCGATGGCGCTTGCCAACGCCGCCCGGCTGGCAGCTCTGACCGACGACGAGCGTTGGCGGGCTATCGCCGGGCGCGCGGTCGAGGCCCACCGGCGCGACCTTGAAGAGCGCCCGATGGCCATGACCCACGCGCTTTTGGCGATTGATTTTCTGGCCGGCCCTGTGCGCGAAATCGTGCTTGCCCTGCCCTCGTCGGGCGCCGCGTTCGACAACGACCTTCAGCGCTGCCTGCGTGAACCCTTCGTGCCGCGCAAGGTGCTGGTCATGGGCGATCCCGGGTCGCAAGAGTGGCGAGATATGGAGGTGAAGATCCCCTTCCTTGCCCGCCGGATCGCCGTCGACCAGCAAGCCACGGCATATGTCTGCGAAGGAGGCCACTGCCAGCTTCCCACCCGTGACGCCGCGGTCTTGCGACAGCAGTTGGAACCCTAGGGATGCGACGCTCGATCCCCATTGTGTGCTTCGTCGGTCTCGCTGGCGCAGCGGGAACCATGGAAAGCGGCTTTGGCGGAACGGCCCTACCGTCGCGTAACGATGCGGGCGTTGCAGCAGACGCCCCCAGCTCGTCCGGCGGAGGTACCGGCACCAGGGCAGGCGGGGCTGCCGGCGCGGACGCCTTCGCGGGCGATGCCAGCCCCGACGGAACAAGCACGGGCGCCGAGGGCTCGCCTGTGGCTGTTGCTAAAGTACAACGCCGCGGAGATCTCGATTACGGAGACAAGGTAACTGTCACCGGATTGCCGCTCATCCCCCGACTGCCGGCCCGGGCTGGAATGCATTGCTGGTGAAGTACCGGTAAGAAGCGCGTGGGCAGGCCGATGCCAAACTGGTTGCCGCGAGCGCTTGGAAGAGCCCGAAAGGCCGAGACGTTCCCACTCAGTGATGATTGGCGAAACGAATCCCCTCCTTGACCCGGACCAGCGACTTACTACGGCTTCCCGTTGTCCGGTCGACAGCGGTCACCGGCTGGGTAGTCAGGGTGGTAGTGGTGCGGCTTCGGCCGCTTTACACAGGCCAGGCATTGGGCGCGCTCACCTTCCTTTTCGGTGCCGGGAAGACGTTCGCATTGCGCCGGGGTGCGAGACTCATGCCCATTCGAGTGAGCGAGTGCGAAACCGGCAAACCCGGTGGTGATCGAAAGAGCGGAAAGCAGTGCGAGAAGTTTCAGTCGAGTCAGCATTGCGTAATCCTCCAGTGCGCTGTTCGGTCTTCGATATTGAATTCACGCGATATGGCCGTCAAGGCGGTTCTTCCTTGGCAGTGCGTGACGGCGGAAACTGCACAGGGCACCTCCCAATACAGTCACTTGACGGTATTCGCACCAAGGGTCCGCGACGTGTAACCGGACCCTCGAGCGGAACATCCGATCCTGGGCCGTGTGGTAGCCCACCTTACCGCCCGGATGATTCGAAAGGTTTCGAAGATGCAACCTCGTCTACCTACATCGGCTGTGGCGCTCCTGACGTTGCCCCTCAGTTTCGCTGCGTGCGGCGACAGCACCGGCACCAGAGTTGACAGTGGCGGTGGAGGCGGCGCCCGAATGGATGGCACGACTGTGGATGTGTCAATCTCCACGGATGCGTCCATCACCACCGTTCACAAGGCGAACATCATCTTCGTGCTCACTGACGACCTCTCCTGGAACCTGGTCCAGTACATGCCGCATGTCCTGCAAATGCAACAGCGGGGGACAACCTTCCCGCGGTATTTCGTCACTGACTCGCTCTGCTGCCCGTCGCGCTCGTCGATCTTCACCGGTAAGTACCCGCACAACACCACGGTGTTCAGCAATGGCGGGGACGGCGGCGGCTATCCGCAGTTTGAACGTGCGGGCAACCCGACCCAAACCTTTGCGTCGGTGCTCGAACCCGCGGGCTACCAGACACGCATGATGGGCAAATATCTCAACGGGTACGTGCCCAAGCAGGACCAGAAAGATCCGGGATGGACGGGATGGAACGTGGCCGGCGAAGGCGGCTACAACGAGTACGGCTATGAGCTGAACAACGACGGCACGGTCAGATTCTACGGTGGCGCCGACGCGGGCACCGACACCTACCTGACCGACGTCATCTCAGGCATCGGAACCACATTCATTCAGACCGCGGCGTCCGGGCCCTTCATGCTGGAGGCGGCCACTTTCGCCCCACACGCTCCCTACACTCCGGCGCCCCGCCACGAGGGCCTGTTCAATGTGACGCTCCCTCGCCCGCCCGCGAATCCAGCATTCGCGACGGCCAATACCAATCCTCCCAATTGGCTTGCCGAGCACCCCGCGCTGACCAACGCCAAGATCGCGACGCTGGACAAAGACTTCAACCTGCGCGTCGAGGCGGTGCAAGCCGTGGACGAGATGATCGCCGCCTTCATGGCGCAGCTCGCGACATCGCAGGTCGACCAGCGCACCTATCTGTTCTTCAGCAGCGACAATGGCTATCACATGGGCGATCACAATCTTCCGGCCGGCAAGCAGACCGCCTTCGACCACGACATCAACGTTCCGCTCATCGTTATGGGGCCTGGAGTTCCTCAGGGTGTGACGGTCGACAAGATCGTCGAGAACATCGACCTCTGCCCCACCTTCGCGGACATCGCCGGAACCGCGCCACCGCCGACGGCGGACGGACACTCGTTGTTGCCGCTTATTCTCGGGCAGGAGGTGGCCGACTGGCGCAATGTCGCCCTCGTCGAGCACCACGGCCCGGATCTAGAGGCGATGGACCCGAGTGATCCGGATAATGAGGATGTCAGCGTAGCGCCGAACAGCTACGAGGCGATTCGAATGACCAACGCGATCTATGTCGAATACCAAGACGGCGAGAAGGAATACTACGACCTGACCACCGACCCGTTCGAGCTGACCAATACCGCAAGCTCGCTCACCACGGCGCAGACCCAGGTCTTCCACAACACCATCACCGCCATCCAAAACCGCACGGGACCGGCGAGCTGCTGGAGCGCTCAGAAGATGTAAGCGAGCTGGGCGCCCGAACATCCAACCGGTCACGGTGTCCGGCGGCGAGGCGTCAACCGAGAATGTGAAAGACATCACACCACCGGCGCGCGAAGCGGAGTCGCCACAGCAGGAACCGGTGTACCCTGACCCGATGAAGCTCGTCCGTGTGCTGCCGGTCCTGCTGCTAGCGTTGTCGTCCACGCAGCTCGGTTGTTCGTTTCTGTTTGTGTAGCGGCCGCCTGCCGGCCCGCCGCCACGCTATTACACGGGCGGAATTTGTACCGAACGAAACAAGTTCCCCGTCACGGACATCGTGCTTGCCGGCGCCAGCGCCGGATTTCCGTTGGTGCTAGCCCTAGGGCCGGGACAAGGCACGGGCGCAACTGATCCGGACTCTAGCAAGACGAGGTTGTAGGTGATGGTCTTCAGCGGACTGGCCATCGCCGGCGTGCTGACCGCATCGTCGATTTGGGGCTTTCACACTACACACAAGTGCCGGGACTACCTGGGACAAACGGCATCTGCTGGCGAGGACGGTCAGTCGCCACCTTGACCGCGGATGGGCCAGCGTCGGCGGAGCTGGCTCCGCTGGCCCAGAGCTAGCCTTCGTCGCGCAACGGCATGCGTGTGCGAAGGCCCGCATGCCGGGACGTGACGCCGCGGTCTTGCGATAGCAATTGGAAAGCTAGGGCCGGCCGGGTCTATGCTCCTCGGATGGCCGAATCCGCCATCATCCACCTCGACATGGACGCGTTCTATGCGTCGGTGGAACAGCGCGATTCTCCCGACCTGCGGGGAAAGCCGGTCATCGTCGGGGGGCACCCCACGCGAGGGGTGGTGTTGGCCGCTTCCTACGAGGTGCGACCTTTTGGCGTCAGGTCGGCGATGCCGATGGTGGTCGCGCTCCGCCAGGCGCCGCAGGCCATCGTGGTTCCGCCGCGCATGCAGGCCTACGCGGGCGCGAGCGAAGAGGTGTTTCGCATCCTTGGCAGCGTCACACCGCTGGTGGAGCCGCTGTCGCTCGACGAGGCCTTTCTCGACGTCACCGCGTCGGTCGCGCTGTTCGGTCCGCCCGCGCGCATCGCGACCACACTACGCTCGCGCATCGCCGCCGAGGTCGGCCTGCCGTCGTCGGCCGGCATCGCGGAGGTCAAGTTCGCGGCCAAGATCGCGTCCGATCTGGCCAAGCCCAACGGACAGAAAGAGGTCCCCGCGGGCGAAACCCGGGCCTTCATCGCGCCCTTACCCGTGTCGCGCCTGTGGGGCGTGGGCAAAAAGACCGAGGTCGTGCTGCTTGAGCTGGGACTGCGCTCCGTCGGCGACATTGCATCGGCCGATCCCGATTGGCTGGAACGCCGAGTTCCCGGCGGGCACGCCCTGTGGGAGCTCGCGCGCGGCATCGATCCGCGCCCCGTGGTGCCGGATCGAGAGGCCAAGAGCATCGGGGCCGAGGATACCTTCGAAGAAGATCTGGGCGACAAGGCGTCGATGCTACCGCATCTGCACGCGCAAGCCTTGCGTGTGGGCCGGCGCCTTCGAGAGGCGTGCCGAAAGGCCACTGTCGTGCAGCTCAAGCTGAAGACGGCCAATTTCGTCTTGCTCACGCGGCAGACGACGCTGGCTACGTCCACCGACGATGGTCAGACAATCTACCAGACGGCGGCGGCGCTCTTGGAGGCTGAACCTTTGACCGGCAAGGTTCGGCTTGTGGGCGTGTCCGCCCATGGTCTGGCGGGCGGCGGCGGTCAGTTGTCGCTCTTCGGCGAAGACCGGCGCGCAAGTCGGCTCAATAGCACCTTGGACCGAATCGCCGAGAAATTCGGAGACGGCACCGTCACCACCGGCGACCTTACCGGAACCAAGCGGCGGCGCTGATACTTGCCTCGGTGGCAGGGCAGGGACAACCTATGATCCATGAACCTGCCCCATCGCCAGGCCCTGACCGTGCTGCTTGCGCTGCTACTTGCAAGCTGCGCCTATGGCGGTCCCGTGATTCCTGACGCCACGGAGAGGATTGCGCCACCTGGCACTGACGACAACGCCGATCCCAACGACGTCTTCCTGCGACCGCCTTGGGAGCTTTGGCAGACCCCGCATGGTCGCGCGCGCTACCACCGCGGCACCTTCCTGCTTTTGCCCAACGAAGTGGAGTCGTTCAAGGTGGGCGACATCTCGGTGTACGCGAAGGACGGCAGCGACGTGCGCCTGGACTACGAGTCGGTGGACTTCGGCTCGGGCTCGCAGTCGATCGAGTCGATCAGCATCTTCGTATCGCGAGCGGTTGGCGAGCTAGAACAAGAATGGGCCGGCGTGGTCGAGCGGCTGCACCGCCAGCATCCGGGCGCCGAGCCGACGGAGCCGTTCCCGATCCCTGTCCACTATCCCGGCAGCACGAAGCAAGCGGCATTGGTGTCCAAACCCGATGACCGCTTTGTGCAGGTGTCCCTCTTCCGCAGCGCCGGCTGGACGGTCCGCTACGAGATCGCCTGCCCCGCCGAAGACATCGGGCCCGCCCGCAAGAGAAGCCTCGCCTTCCTTCAGGGTATTCGCTACCGCGAATAGGAAGAGCGCAGGGAGGTGGAGGGCGCGGAGGGATACTCAGAGCGCCCGGGGTTGTAGCAGCCGGCGCGCGTTCTTCCATAGGATCTGAGACTCGCGTTCCTCGCCGAGATCGAGGGCGCGCACGGAGCGCAGGGTTTGGGACTGGCTGGCCCACGGTGAGTCGGTACCGAAAAGGACGCGATCCGCCGGGTGACTGAGGATCATCTCGCGCGCGCGGGTGCGGCCGAGCAGCTCCAGGCTGAGCGACACGTCGATCGTGACTGCCCTGCCGAGCAGGTGCTTTTCCACCTCGTCCCAATCGTCCCAGGCACCCATGTGCGTGGCGATGAATCGCAAGCCCGGCACGCGATCTAGCACCCGCATGATGCGGACCGGATCCGCCTTGCGGTCACGCGAAAACGCGAAGTCGAATCCGGTGTGGCACACCACGATGAGGCCCAATTCTTCCAGCACACGGTAGAGCGGCCAGAATCCGTCGTCGTCCAGGTTGAAGTCCTGGTAGTAGGGGTGAAGCTTGATGCCAAGAAGGCCAGCCTCGGCCACCCGGCGCGCCTTGCCGATGGGATCCGGTCCCTTGGGATGGACGGAGGCGAGCGGCACGATGCGTGGGGACGCGATCTGCAACGACCACTCCAAAATCGGATCGAACTGCTCGGGTTTGGTCGCGATCGAGCAGATCACCGAGGTTTCGATCCCGGCCTCGTCCATCGACGCCAAGAGCGAGGCAACTTTTCCGTCGAGAAAGGCCCTAATACCACCGCCATGCTCCAGGTGACCGATGGCCCTACCCGCCAGCGAATCCGGAAACGCGTGCGCGTGAAAGTCGACAATCGGGTGGTTCATCGCTGTACCCCGCGCCCCGCCATTGGCCATGGGACGTTGGTAAGTGTGCGCAAGTATACACCGCGATCCTACCTGACCGTGGACACGCGCCGGTAAGTCACGATCTCCGATTGAAGGCAGTGACAAATGGTGAGGTTTCGCGTGGTGGCGCGGTACACCACCTGCCAGGCTGGGTCGTTCTGCAATTTCGGCATCGCCGACGGAAAGACGGACAGGAAGTGAGCGCCGACGAGAGCCGGCGTGACGCCGGGATCGTGGTGAGCCAATCGGTGGTTGTTGAGGCCGAGGATGTCGACAATCGTGTGGTTGCCGAAGTAGCGGGCCGCGCCGGCGTCGATGACATCGATTGCTTCGCCGGCTGGAACGTTGTCGCGCAGCCACAAGGCGGTGGCGACGTCCAGCTCTTCGATGTTCTGGCAATTCCAAGCAAACAGATGCGCGCGTTCGGCCAACGCCGACGGCAGTCTTGCAAGCGAGGCCACGATGAGCGCGCCCGCCCCGACCGCAAGCCCCGGTGCGAACGCCTGTCGCCGACGCTGCCATGCCCAGCCGGCCGCAACGGCCGCACCGACGGCAACCATCGCCACGATGAAGACCTGCGCAGGCAAGACATAGCGCAAGAAATAGAACGGCCACGCGTCGCTTATGAGCTGCGATGCCGAAACGCCCAGCAGGAAGAGCAAGGGAAACACGACGAACAGGCGCCCAACCAGGCCGCGCCGCCAGACAGCCAGCGCGCCCACGGCCCACAAGGCCGCGCCGCTGCCGAAGGCGAACCACGGTGACGCCGGCAGTATCTGGGTGAAGATGAGAAGCAAGTTGTGAACGACGTAGTCCTGCCGGCTGGCGAACTTCGCGTAGAACGTGTTCGGCAGCGGGTAACCGGACACCGCCAGGCAGTAGGTCGTCCAGCCGCCGAGCGCGATCACCGTCGGCAGCAGAACCCCCAACCGCTCCTTCGCAGAAGCGCGCGCAAGATGCAGACGCCACTCGGCGGTCCCAAGCACGATCACGGTCAAGAGCGCCATCTCCGGTCTGGCCAACGGCGCGAGCCCCGCTGCGATCCCGGCGATGAGATAGCGCTCCTGCGCAAGCTCGGCCAGAGCCCACAGGGCCACCGCACCGGCCAGCATCACCTCCATGCCCGAAACCTGCGCAAAGGCCAGCGAAGGATCGGCAGCGATGGCGAGGCCAGCCGCGATCTCGGCCGCGATTCCGAACCCCAACCCGCGCACCAGTCGGGCTGCCGCAAGGCTGGCCCCGACCGCGGTGACGAGAGTCGTGATCTTTGCAGGAATCACAACCGAGACATGCAAGAGCTGCGCGGCCCAGGTTGCCGGGACCAGCGCGATGGCCCACAGCGGACTGGTCGAGCCGGTTTCAAGCTGGCCCGGGTTGTAGGCAAGGCCATGCAGCGCCGCCAGGCTGCGTGCGTAAACCATGTGAATCCACGCGTCGTCGAGAGGAAGGCCGTACAGAGCCGCAGCGCTACCCGGCGCCCGATCGAAAAGAAACCACAGCGCGGTCGCGAGGTGCGCGGCAGAGAAGACGACGAAAAGTCTTGCCAGGGACATGCCCAAGTACCCGACGGCAGGGCCTGCTTCTATCACGGGTCAGCCCGAGCACGCGAGCTCGCGCGCGGGCCGACGGCGCGAACCGCAGGATTCAGAAACCGCCGGCCGGCGCGGTGCAACTCGTGGCGTACTTGCCCGAGTCCGCCCACCAGAAGACCGCGAAGTCTCGATTCGTTCCGGCGCCCACTTGAAATACGAAGTATCCGTTCTTCTGGGTGATGGGGGCGCCACATTTCACGGCCGTGCCGTTCACCGTGACGGTCCGCCCGTCATCGTTCGAGCAGCTCCAACCCGCGATGGTATCGCAGGTCGCGACGCACGTGGCGGCTGTGCCGAGGCTTCCCGGATGTCCCGCCGACCCGGTGGAAGGACTGCTGCCGAAGAAGATGCTGCAATTCAGCGGGGGTGTATCGGGGGGCAGATCAGCCGCGGCCTCCGGGCCAGCCTCGGGACCTGCCTCCCGGCCAGCCTCGGCACCTGCCTCCCGGCCAGCCTCGGCACCTGCCTCCGGGCCAGCCTCGGGACCTGCCTCGGCACCTGCCTCCGGGCCAGCCTCGGGACCTGCCTCGGCACCTACGTCATCGCCAGGGTTGCCATCCGAGCTCGCGTCGCGTCCGGCTTCCACGGGAGACTCAGCACCCAGGTCAGCCTTGCCGCCATCTGCTTTCACGTCAGGGGCGACGTCATCTCCACCTTGCCCGGTCGGCTCGGCGCCAGCAGAGTCCTTCTTGGTGGATGAATCCGGCCCTGCTGCGGTATCCGGTTCCCCGGCACTGTCCGTGGCTGCGTCCGGCTTGTTTGACGACGGCTCGTCGCCGGGACGGGTGTCACGCTGCGACTGGTCGCTGTCCTTCTTCTCGACGTTGGCGTCCTCTCCCGGGGTGGCTCCCCCATTGACGCAGGTGTTGGTCTTGGAACACTCTTGGACCACCGAAGGCTTGTCCAGACTTACGCACCCCACGGCCAAAAGGACTGCGGCTAGAAGAAACGGCGCGACGTTTTGGACTCGGGCGTTAAGCGAAGCACGGTCTGGCAACTTCATAGATCCTCTATTCTCGGACAACACCCCCGCTTTGTGAAGTCCTCGGCATAACTTTCCAGCCGCCGGCACACACGCGCCGTGGTTGGTATCACAGCCCCAGGCTAAGTAGTCGGGCGCAGAATTGCCGGCGCCGGCCATCCCGCGCAGATTTCGCGCCGAGGCGCCGATTCGGATAGCAGCACCTTTTGACGTGCAGTTCCATCGGATGTTTGATATCCTGGTTAGCACTTTTGTAGCCACTAGATTCGACCGTGATAGGCAAGCACATTAACAACTATGAGGTTGTGTCCCTGCTCGGAGAGGGCGGGATGGGGACTGTGTACCTGGCCCTTCACCCGATCATGGGTCGCAAGGCTGCAGTCAAGGTCCTGAAGCCGGAGCTGGCGCGCGACGAATCGCTGGTCGGCCGCTTCTTCAACGAGGCGCGCGCGGCCAACGCCATTCGCCACCCCAACATCATCGACATCATCGACGTCGGCATGTTGCCAGACGAGAACGTGCCGTACATGTTGATGGAGTTCTTGGAGGGTGAAAGCCTCTCCTCGCGACTGGATCGGATCCGGCCGTTGCCGGTCGATGCGGCGGTGGAGGTCGCGTTTCAGACGGCGTCCGCGCTGGCGGCTGCGCACTCCAAGGGCATCGTTCACCGCGACCTCAAGCCCGACAACTTGTTCCTGGTTCCCGACGAGATGATGGCCACGGGCGAGCGCGTGAAGGTGCTCGACTTCGGTATCGCGAAACTGCGCGACGACATGCGTGGCAGCTCGATGAAGACTCGCACAGGCGCCATCATGGGCACGGCTGCGTACATGTCGCCCGAGCAGTGCCAGGGATTGATCGAAAAGATCGATCATCGCACTGACATCTACGCCCTCGGCATCATCCTGTACGAAATGTTGTGTGGGGCGCCGCCCTTCATCAGCGAGGGCTTCGGCGACATCATCATCATGCACGTGATGCGCGAGCCCGAGCCCCCGCAAAGCAAGAATCCCGTCATTCCGGACGCAGTCGCGGCGGCGATTCTTTGTGCGCTGGCCAAGGATCCGGACCACCGCTTTCAGTCCATGGCCGAGTTCCAAGCCGCGCTTCGAGGCCACGCGGCCCCCCACGCGACGCCGGTCTTTGGTGCCTCCTTGGGCGTGGGGTCGACGGCGATCCTAGACGACCCGAACCAAGTGGCCGCCCGGCGAGCGGTGAGCGGGTTCGATGTCACCATTACACCGCCCCCGGTGGTGACTTCCCGGTCGCGTCCACCGCGGCCGCCGTCCACGCCGCCGTCTCACATCTCGACCATGGTCGACCCCGTTGCTGGGGCAGCCTCCCCTGGCGTCAAGCAGACAACCACCTTCCGAACCGCGACCGGGGAGGTGAGTGACACCGAGGTCAAGATTCGCGGCAAGCGCGGCGCGGTGGTTGCGGTCGTGGGCGTGGTTGGACTGGCCGCAGCCGGGCTGGTCGTGACGCTGCTCGTGACGCGACCGTCGGGCAAACCCGCCTCCGCCGAGCCTGCGCCGGCCCTGCCTTCGCGCGCGCCCGAGCCAGAGCCCACGCCGCCTCCGCCGCCCGAACCGACCCACACCTTCGAGCCACCCCCACCTCCGCCGCCGGTTCATCGTGCGGAGGAACACGAAGAACAAGAAGGCAAGCAAGAAGGCAAGGGGCACAAGAAGGCCCCCTTGTCCAAGCCGCACAAGTTGTCCGACAAACCCAGCGAGCGCCCCGTACCACCACCGTCGGAGTCGGGCGACAAAAAAGACAAAGATTCCACCGAGCGCTGGTAGAACGAATCTCGCCGCGCGTGCCGTCCCTCGCACGCGCAGGACCCATGACGATGAAATCAGCGGCCACCGATAAAGCCGGCTATCGGCGCGGCACCTTCTCTCGAAGCGCGTTGACCTCGCTGCTTACCACCGCGCTCGACCTCGGCACGCTGACCGGCTTGGTTGAAATTCTCGGCGTCGACTACGTGCTCGCGACGTGGATCGGCACCGTGGTCGGATCGCTCTCGAACTTCGCCATCAATCGACTTTGGGCCTTCGATGTCCGGGACCGGCCGGGCAAGGGGCAGTTCGCCCGCTTCCTGCTGGTGCAGGCCGGTTCAAGCCTGCTCCACACCCTTGGGGTTTGGAGCTTCACACGCTTCCTGGGCCTGCCCTACCAGGCGTCCAAGATCGTCATCTCCGTTCTCGTTTACCTGGTCTGGAACTATCCGATGAATCGGTGGTTCGTGTTTCGGCGCTGGACCAAGACAGACGCTCGCTACTCGGCAGCCGTTCCCGAGTGACGGTCCTGTGTCAGTGCGCCGATGCCGCGGCCGGAACGGAACGAACGATGTTCTTCAGCGCCGAAAGAAGATCGGGGCTGGGCGAATACGGCTCGTGCCTGGAGACGGATTCGCCGGTGTCCCACAGAACTGGAATCATCTTTCTGGCGATCGCGCCGTTGAACACTGCCGACATCCAACCCACGCGCGAGGCCGACTCCTTCTTCGCCACCACGCCGAGCTCGCCGATGAAAGCAGGAGCGTCGTTGCGGTTAGCAAAGTCACTCATCATGTCGAACAGCTTGTCCAGCTCACTGACGTTTGCCGGAGTTCCCCAGGTCGGCATCATCTTTCCCCAGTCGGCGTCCTCGGTCATGCCGCAGAACTGCCAGGGGGTATAGTAGTGTACGGAAATGAACAGCTTGTGGGGGACGGTGTCCTTCGGCATCTTGTAGCCTGCGTTGCAGGTCTTCGCGATGTCGGTGGAGTATCCGGTGACTATAAGCAAGCGCGTGCCGTTGTTGCCGCCGGTCTTCCGAACCGTGTCGATG
>CAZBIU010000181.1:0-13356 GCA_964491625.1 uncultured Myxococcales bacterium | reverse complement strand
CGAGGAAGCGCTCTTGCCGTATGGTCCCCGCTCCTTCCAGGGCTATCGACTCCTGCAGGAGTACTTTGCCTTCCCCAGCCGCTTTTTGTTCGCGAATCTGACCGGGCTTCGCCCTGCGATGCGCCGGTGCACCGGTTCGGAAATTGAGATCGTGATCGTGCTGGATGCTCAGGACGCGCGGCTTGAGAAGGCCGTTGGCCCCGGCCAGTTTTCCCTCTTCTGCACACCGGCGATCAATCTGTTCCCGAAGCGCACCGATCGCATTCACCTGACTGAAGCCGAATACGAATACCACGTGGTCCCCGACCGAACTCGCCCGATGGACTACGAGATCTTCTCGGTGACCGAAGTCTTGGGCTACGGAACCAGCGCGGACGACAAACAAGAGTTCTTCCCGTTCTATGCCCTCCACGACCGCGGCGCCGCACAGGAAGCGACCACCTACTACACGGTCGTCCGTGAGCCGCGAATGCTGTCCACCAAACAGCGCAGCCAAGGGGCACGCTCGAGCTACGTAGGAAGCGAAGTATTCATCTCCCTGGTCGACGCGGCTCAGGCTCCGATTCGCCCGCAGCTCAAACAGCTCGCCATCAACAGCCTTTGCACCAACCGGGACTTGACGTTGCATATTCCCGTCGGGCAGCGGCGCAGCGATTTTTCCCTCGACATCGGGGCGCCCATCGATGCAGTCCGCGCGATAGCGGGCCCCACACCACCCCGTCCGTCGTATGCGCATGGCGATCCAACCTGGCGACTGGTCAGTCATCTTGCCCTCAACTACCTTTCCATCACCGACGATGCCAACGGCGGAGGGGCGTCTGCCCTGCGCGAGATGCTCTCGCTCTACGGCGATGCCAGCGATCCCATCCTCCGGAAACAAATCGACGGCATCCGCTCGGTCGAATCGCAATCGGTAACCCGACGGTTGCCCATCGCGGGCCCAGCCGCCTTCGGCCGCGGTTTGGAAGTTACCTTGACCTTCGACGAAACCGCCTTCGAGGGCATGGGAGTGTTCCTGCTCGGTTCGGTGCTCGAGCGATTTTTCGCGAAGTACGTGTCGATAAACTCCTTCTCGGAAACCGTCTTGAAGAGCATCCAGCGCAAGGAGATCGTGCGATGGCCGGCGAGGCTGGGCCGACGTCCGACGCTGTAGCGGTATCAGGCCCGCCTTCCCCCGAGGAGCGCGCTCGGCTAGACGACGTGCTGCGCGAGGCTAGCCGGCATCCCTACAGCTACGACTTCTTCTGGCTGATGCGAATGTTCGAGTGTGCCTGCCCGGACCGCGCGCGACTGGGCCAAGCCACTCGACCGGTCGACGAGCCGATTCGCCTGGGACAGGAAGCCTCGCTCGCCTTCGCTCCATCCACTGTGGCCTACGTCGAGCAGGCGACCGCGTATCACCCCCCTCGCATCGGCGTGCATTTCCTCGGCATGCTCGGGCCGAATGGGCCCTTGCCCATCCACTTGACTGAATATGCGCGCGACCGACTTCGCAACGCGACCGATCCGACCTTCGTGAGATTTCTGGACCTCTTCCACCACCGGATGTTGGCGCTGTTCTATCGCGCCTGGGCCAACGCGCAGCCAACTGTCTCGCACGATCGCCCGACGTCGGACCGATTCATGACCTACGTGGGTGTCCTGCTGGGCATCGGCTCGCCTGCTTTGCAGAATCGCGACCAGCTTCCCGACCACGTCAAGCGATTCTTCTCGGGGCGCTTCGCCGCCCAAGCGCGAAACGCAGAGGGCCTACGGGCTATGGTCGCCGAATACCTGACGCTGCCGACCGATCTTGAGGAGTTCGTGGGAGAATGGACGCCGCTTCTCGAAGAGGAGCGCTGGCGCATTTCACGAGGCCCGTTTGCCGGGGCGTTGGGGGTCAACACGATCCTGGGCGCGCGCGCCTGGCAACGGCAGACCAAGTTCCGCTTGGTCTTCGGTCCACTCAAGCAAGACCAATTCCGGAGCATGCTGCCTGGCAGCCCTCGCCTCGGGCGCCTGGTCGCGATGGTTCGCAACTACGTGGGCGACGCGTTGAACTGGGACGTGCGGCTCTTTCTTGACAAGCGCGTCAGCCACCCATTCCGCTTGGACCGTATAACTCAGCTGGGATGGACCTCGTGGCTTGGTCATTGTCCCGAAGGCGAAGGCCGGGAAGACCTAATCTTCAGCCCGGAACAGGAGCTTTCCGCGAAGAATTCGTCTTTCGCGCCATCGACACTCCTGTAATATCGCCTCCGATTCTATCCGCCAATAACCCTTCACTACTCGCAGGCTGGCCCCGGTGCCGCAGGAGGAAGACCGACGATGTCTGAGATCTCACGAGTCGCGCTGTTCGGAAAGCTGAACAGCCTTGGTTACAAGGCCATCGAAAGTGCCACCGTCTTCTGCAAGCTGCGCGGCAATCCCTACGTCGAGCTGGTGCACTGGCTTAGCCAGATTCTGCAGCTTCCTGATTCCGATTTGCATCACATCGTGCGCGAATTCCAAATCGATAACTCGCGCCTCGCCCGCGACGTGACGGCCGCCCTCGACCGGCTGCCTAGGGGCGCGACCTCGATTTCCGACTTGTCGTCCCACATCGCCGATACGGTCGAGCGCGGCTGGGTGTACGGCACCCTGCTGTTCGGCGAATCGCAGGTTCGCACCGGGCACCTGATGGTTGGCATGCTGAAGACCGCGGCCCTGCGCGGGGTGCTGATTTCTATCTCCAAGGAGTTTGACAAGATCAAGCTCGACACCCTGACCGACGGATTCGCCAAAATCGTCGGCGCATCGCCCGAGAGCGCCCTGCAGCCGAACGACGGATCCCAGGTCGGCGGTGGCGCCGAGCCCGGCGAAGCCAGCGGCGCCGTGGCCCCGGCGGCGATGGGCAAGCAGGAAGCCCTCAAGAAGTACTCGGTCGACCTGACCGAACGCGCTCGCACCGGCGATATGGATCCCATCACCGGACGCGACGAGGAAATCCGCCAGATCATCGACATCCTCATGCGCCGCCGGCAGAACAACCCCATCCTTACCGGCGAGGCCGGCGTGGGCAAGACCGCGGTGGTGGAGGGTTTCGCGCAGCGGATCGCCGCCGGCGACGTCCCGCCTCCGCTCAAGGACGTCACCCTTCGCTCGCTCGACATCGGCCTTCTGCAGGCGGGCGCCAGCATGAAGGGCGAATTTGAGAATCGCCTGCGCCAGGTCATTGACGAGGTGCAGGCCTCGGCCAAGCCCATCATCCTCTTCATTGACGAAGCGCACACCCTGATCGGCGCGGGCGGCGCAGCCGGCACCGGCGATGCGGCGAACCTACTCAAGCCAGCCCTCGCGCGCGGCAAGCTACGCACCATCGCCGCCACCACCTGGGCCGAGTACAAGAAGCACATCGAGAAGGATCCCGCGCTTACCCGCCGATTCCAGGTCGTGCAAATCGGCGAGCCCAGCGAGCACAAGGCGTTGCTCATGATGCGAGGTCTCGCTTCCACCCTGGAGAAGCACCACCGCATCCAGATCCTCGACGAGGCCTTGGAATCTGCGGTGAAGCTGTCCCATCGCTACATTCCTGCGCGTCAGCTTCCCGACAAGGCGGTCAGTCTGCTCGACACGGCCTGCGCTCGCGTGGCCATCAGCCACCACGCGGTCCCCGCCGAGGTAGAAGACAGCCGCAAGCGAATCGAGGCGCTCGACACGGAAATCGCGATCATCAAGCGCGAGGACGCCGTTGGCATCGCCGGCGCGGCCAAGCGCGAAGCCGAGACCATGGAGAAGCTGGACGCCGAAAAGAAGCGTCTGGCGGGTCTGGAGGAACGCTGGACGGCCGAGAAGAAGCTGGTCGACAAGATCCTCGACCTACGCAAGCAACTACGCGGCGGCGAGGTCAAGGTCGAGGGCTCGGGCAGCAAGTTGGAAGCGACCACGGACAAAGCGAAGGCGACGGCCAAGGCTCCTGAGGCCACCCCCGCCGCGCCCATCGATCGTGCCGCAGTGTTGGCCGAGCTCAACGCAACCCAGGATGAGCTGTCCAAGCTGCAGGGCGATCACCCGCTGATTCTTCCGACCGTCGACAACCAAGCAGTAGCATCGGTGGTCGGCGACTGGACCGGCATCCCGGTGGGTCGCATGGTGAAGAACGAAATCGACACCGTGCTCAAGCTTGCCGACACGCTCGATCAACGCGTGATCGGACAACGCCATGCCCTGGAAATGATCGCCAAACGCATCCAGACCTCGCGTGCCGGCATTGAGAACCCGAACAAGCCCATCGGCGTATTCATGCTCGCCGGCCCGTCGGGCGTCGGCAAGACCGAGACCGCGCTCGCCCTGGCCGAGGCGCTCTATGGCGGCGAGCAGAACATCATCACCATCAACATGAGCGAATTCCAAGAGGCGCACACGGTTTCGACATTGAAGGGTTCGCCTCCCGGCTACGTCGGCTACGGCGAGGGTGGCGTGCTCACCGAGGCGGTTCGACGGCGGCCGTACAGCGTGGTGCTGCTCGACGAGGTCGAGAAAGCCCACCCCGACGTGCATGAGATCTTCTTCCAGGTTTTCGACAAGGGCTGGATGGAAGACGGCGAAGGCCGGGTGATCGACTTCAAGAACACGCTCATCCTGCTCACCACCAACGTGGGCAGCGAGCTCATCATGAACATGTGCAAGGATCCCTCGCTGCTGCCCGAGCCCGATGGCATCGCCAAGGCGTTGCGCGAGCCCCTGCTCAAGACCTTCCCGGCCGCCCTCCTCGGCCGCATGGTCGCGATCCCTTACTACCCGCTCTCCGACGAGATGATCGGCAACATCGCGCGCCTGCAGCTCGGCCGTATCGCCAAACGGATCAAGGAGAGCCACAAGCTGCCGTTCACGTTCGACGACGCCGTGGTCAAGCTGATCGTCAGCCGATGCACCGAGCTGGAAAGCGGTGGCCGCATGATCGATTCCATCCTGACCAACACCGTTTTGCCCGTGATCAGCAAAGAGCTGCTCACCCGCATGATGGAGAGCAAGCCGGTCGCCAAGGTCGCGACCACCGTCGTGGATGGCAACTTCCACTACGATTTCGACTAAGAAGCAAGCTTCTCCGCGGGCCGCCATCACAGACGCGGCCCGCGCTCTAGCCGTCTTTGCGCAGCTCCGGGTGCTCGTCGAGAAATGCCCGGTGGCTTTCGCGGCTGATCTCGACCACGTAGCGGCGCGCCTCCAGTAGCTTCGCTTGGCAGCCCAGCCGCGAGCTCGGACGCACGTCGAACGCGTCGTCAAGTTGATCCTCTTCTTTGTCTTCCAGCGGGGACAACGCCTCAAGCCCCTCCTTGACGTAGACGTGGCAGGTCGAGCAGGCACAGACGCCGCCGCAGGCCGAGCCGAGCTGCGCCCCGATCTTTTCGGCCGCCTGCCGAATCGTGCTGCCAACCGGAACTTCCGTCTCAAGGCCGTCGGGCTCGAAGCGAATGCGTGCGTTCATCTGCCAACCTTCTTCTCCACGTCTCCCACGGTCTGACCGCGCACGTTGCGCTCCAAGGCGTCATTCATGCGACGACGAGCGAATTCCTTGCTGACCTCGTCCAGGGCCTGCACAGCGGCGCGGATCGCCAGGTGGTCGGCGCCGGCCTTCGCCTTCTCCAGATCCGCCGTCGCCATCTCGATGGACTCCCGCTCTCCCGCCACCAGCAACACGGCCGATTCGACTAGCGCGATCCGGGTCGCGTTCAGAATGCGGTCGGCCTCCACCCGCTCGACGTTGAGCAGGCGCGCCCCCATGTCGTCGTTCGCGTGCTCGAAAGAATCGCGGATCATCCGCTCGACCTCGTCGTCGGTTAGGCCGTAGCTCGGCTTGACCCGAATCGAGGCCTCCTTGCCCGTGAATTCTTCCCGCGCCGAAACGCTGAGGATGCCGTCGGCGTCGACCGTGAACGTAACCTTCAATCGCGCCATGCCGGCGGTCATGGGGGAAATGCCGCCCAACTTGAAGCGCGCCAGCGAGCGGCAATCGGCGACCAGCTCGCGTTCACCTTGCACCACGTGAAGGTCGAACCCGGTCTGGTTGTCGGCGTAAGTGGTAAAAGTCTGGACCGCGCCACAGGGAACCGTGGTGTTTCTATAGATGAGCTTCTCCGCCACGCCGCCCATCATTTCGAGTCCGAGGGAGAGCGGAACCACATCCATCAGCACCACGTCGCTGCGCCCGCCGCTGGCGAGAAGATCCGCCTGCACCGCCGCGCCTAGAGCGACCACCTCGTCGGGATCGATGTCGGCGAGCGGCTCCTTTCCAAAAACATCCGCGACAAATCGCCGAACCATGGGCATGCGCGTGGCGCCGCCGACCAGAATCACCCCGGGAAGTTGCGCCGCCTGGATGCCGGCGTCGCGCAGGGCCTGCACCACGGGCGCGCGACAGCGGTCGAGAATGGGCGCGACCAGCGCGTCGCTCTCCTCACGAGTCAGTCGCAGCTCGCCTGTCTTGCCGCTTGGAAGCCGCAACGCCACCTGCGTGTCAGTCGCCGTGGTGAGGCATTCCTTGGCCGCGCGTGCGGCGTCGAGCGCAGCCCGCATCACCGCCGGGTCGCCGCCGCCGTCGTCGGGCATGCCGAGACGCCCGAGCAGATATGCCGCGATAGCGCGGTCGAAGTCGTCGCCACCGAGCGCGGAATCCCCGCCTGTGGACTTCACCTCGAACACGCCGCCTTCCAGCTTCAGGATCGAAATGTCGAAGGTTCCGCCGCCCAGATCGAACACCGCGAAGGTGCCCTCAGCCTGCTTGTCGAGGCCATAGGCCAGGGCTGCCGCGGTTGGCTCGTTCAGGAGGCGCATGACCTCGAGCCCCGCCAGACGGCCCGCGTCGCGTGTGGCTTGGCGTTGCCCATCGTCGAAATACGCCGGCACCGTTATCACTACACCGTCCAGCTCGCCGCCCAACTCCGCCTCGGCCCGCGTCTTGAGAACACGCAGGATTTCGGCCGACACCTCGATGGGCGTCACGGATCGAGCGCCACCTTGAACCGAGAATCGCACCACCGGGTCGCCGGTTTCGCTTGCCGCGATGGCATACGGAAGCAGCTTCGCCTTGGCCTCGGCATCGTCAGGGCCTCGCCCCATGAAGCGCTTCACCGACGCAATGGTATCGGTGGGCGAAGCCAGCGCCAGGGCTCGCGCTTCCTGCCCGACCACCACGCGACCATCCTTGGCATAGTGAACCACCGAGGGCACCATCGCCGAAGAGGATCCCCGCAGGCACACCGGCTGTCCGGCTTGCACCACCGCGACCAGCGAATTCGTCGTGCCGAGATCAATGCCCACCGAGCGCCCTTTGCAGACATCCTTGGTCTGAGATTGGCCCGGCTCGGAGATATCGAACAGCGCCTCAACCGGCATTGCGGCCCTTTCCGTCGGCCAACGCAAGCATGTCGGCGATCTGGCGAGCCTCGTAAAGAAAACGTCGATAGTACCGCACCATCACCAGCCGCGCTGCAGCCGCGCCCAGGTCGGCAGGAGATGCCGCGAGCGCTTTAGCGACCTCGTCCATCACCGTCGCCACGCGACCGCTGACCTTGGCAAGCAGCGCATCGATCGCGCGTGAATCCTTCTTGGCTTGCGCCTCCGCCAATGTCTCGCGCAGATCGAGGACCTCCATGAGCAGCGATTGCGGAACCGGTACCGTGACCTGCGCGCCCGACTGGTCGGGCCGACCTCCCCCCGCCCTCTCCCCGACCTCAACGCCGTGAAGCGAGAGCAGGTACTCGGCCCGTCGCACCGGATCCTTGAGTGTCCGCCAAGCCTCGTTAAGCTGGATCGAACGCTCCAGCGATGCCCGCCGTGCCGTGGGATCCGCGCGCGCGAAGCGGTCGGGATGAAGAATCTTGGTTGTCTCCTTGTAGCGGCGTTCGAGATCGGACATGTCGACGGCAAACGCTTGTGGTACGCCGAGTACGCGAAAATAGTCCGTCTTCGGATCCGGCGGCTGCACAGCGTTGCAAGCGACACAGAGCAACCCGTCGCCAGCGGCTTTCTGGCAAGACCAGCAAAGCATCGGGCTAGAACTGGACGCTTTCGCCGCAGCTACAGGTCGACTTCACGTTGGGATTCACCCACTTGAAGCCGCTCGTCATCATCGTCTTGGCGTAGTCGAGGGTTGACCCGTCGAGAAAAGTAAAGCTCTTGGAATCGATGAAGACGTTCACCTGGCCGCTTTCGAATGACAGCACGCGATCTTCGGGACGGGCGTCCACGTCCGACCATTCGAATAGGTAGGAAAACCCGGTGCAGCCGCCGCCGCGGATTCCCACCCGCAAGCCCTTGGGGGCCGCAGTCCGTTTGCCAGCCGCGCTCTTGATGGCCGCGATGGCCTGTTCCGTTACTTGTATCGCCATGGGGATTCCTCGTGCGGGCTAGGCCGCGCTCTGGGCTTTCTGGCCCTGTTTCTTGCGGTAGTCGGCGATCGCGCCCTTGATGGCGTCCTCGGCCAGCACCGAACAGTGAATCTTGACCGGGGGCAGGCTCAGCTCTTCCACAATCTGCGTGTTCTTCACCGCCATCGCCTGGTCGACGGTCATGCCCTTGATCCATTCGGTTGCCAGCGACGACGATGCGATGGCCGAACCGCAGCCGAAGGTCTTGAACTTCGCGTCTTCGATCACGCCGTCCTTGCCGACTTTGATTTGCAGCTTCATCACGTCGCCGCATGCCGGTGCGCCGACCAAGGCGGTTCCCACGTCAGGCTCCGAGGCGTCCAAGCTACCCACGTTGCGCGGGTTTTCGTAGTGATCGATGACTTTATCGCTGTATGCCATTGGGTACTTCCTTGGTCCTCTATTGGATGTCTTAGCTCCCTTTCGGATGCTAGTGCGCTCCCCATTGCACGGTCTTCAAATCCACGCCCGACTGGGCCAGCTCCCACAGCGGCGACATCTCGCGCAGCCGTTTCGCCTTTTCGGCCACCAGGTCGATGACGTAGTCGACTTCTTCTTCGGTGGTAAAGCGCCCGAGTCCGAAACGAATCGACGTGTGCGCCATTTCCTCAGGCACGCCGAGAGCGCGCAATACGTAGGACGGCTCCAGCGACGCCGACGTGCAGGCCGAGCCCGACGACACGGCCACATCCTTGAGCGACATCATCATCGCCTCACCCTCGACAAACGCGAAGCTGAGGTTGAGGTTCCCCGGCAGTCGATGTTCCAGCGATCCGTTCACGCTGATGTTCGGCACCCGAGCCTCGATTCCCTTGCGCAGGCGCTCGCGCAAGGCCAGCGTACGTTTGCCCTCTTCCGCCATCTCCAGTCTGCAAAGCTCGGCTGCTTTAGCAAAGCCCACGATACCGGTCACGTTCAGGGTGCCCGAGCGCATGCCGCGTTCGTGGCCGCCCCCGTCGAGGATGGGTGTCAGACGCACGCGCGGTTTGCGGCGCACGTAGAGCGCCCCCACGCCCTTGGGTCCGTACATTTTGTGCGCCGAAAGCGAGACCAGGTCGGCCTGGGAGGCATTCACGTCGAACGGGATCTTGCCAATGCCCTGAACCGCATCGATGTGGAAGAAGGCGCCCCCCTTCTTCACCACGGCGCCGATCTCGGCCACCGGATTCACCGTGCCGATTTCGTTGTTGGCCAACATGATGGAGACCAAGATGGTCTTGTCTGTCATGGCCGCGGCGACCGTGTTCGGATTGACCCGGCCGTCCGGATCGACGGGCAGATAGGTCACAACGTAGCCCTGCTTTTCCAGCCGCTTGCACGAATCCAGCACCGCCTTGTGCTCGGTCTGGGCGGTGATGACGTGGCTGCCGCGATCTTTGTAGAACTCGGCCACCCCCTTGATGGCCAGGTTGTCGGACTCGGTCGCCCCCGACGTCCACACGATTTCTTTGCCCTGGGCCCCGATCAGCTTCGCCACCTCGTCGCGAGCCTTCTCAACCGCTTCCTCGGCTCGCCAGCCGAACACATGCGACCGGCTTGCGGCATTGCCGAACTCGTCCCGGAAGTACGGCAACATGGCGTCGAAGACCCGCGGATCCACCTGGGTGGTCGCGTGATTGTCCATATAGATCGGCAGCTTCAGGCTCATGGATTGTGGTTCGCTATTCCGTCAACAAGCAGCGGGACGTCTCCGTCGCTGCCACGACTCTCGCAGGTGCAACATTCGCCTTGCGCCTGGTTCGGGCTGCAGGAACGACAGCGTTCCAGGTAGGAAAGGCTCTCTGACAGCTCATCGGCAAGCCGAGAAAGCCTGCCGATGGTCTCGCGGGTCTCGCGCAGCTTGTCCGTGAAGATCTCGCGCACGGTCGCCATGGCCTCCGGCGCGGTTGCGCTCTCCTCCCAGACCCGCAGGAACGCCTTGATTTCCGTCAGGGAGAAGCCCATGTCCTGCAGCTTCTGAATCCACTCGATCTGCTTCACGCCGTCCCCGGAATACATCCTAAACCCGCCCTTGGAGCGAACCGGCGCGGCCAGCAAGCCCAGCTCCTCGTAGAGATGGATGGCGCGCACCGTCTTGCCGGTGCGGCGGGCCAAGTCACCCACTTTGATTAGGGCTAGTCTTGCGGTTTCTCGCTGGATTCGCATCTTCCAACCTAACTCTTACGCGTACGTAAGAGTTATATATGCCAGGGCTGAGCCCGTCAAGATGCAAGTCGCGACCGGCGCCGATTTCAGCGGGCCTGGTTTCTAATCGCGTCAATGACCGCGACCAAGTCCTTACGATGAACCGGCTTCTCCAAGATACGACATGGCGCTTCCGCCATCAGCGCGGCCAACTCGTCCGAATCGCCGCCGGTCAGGAACACAAATCGCTGGGCCAGGAAGGGCCGTTCATTGGTCACCTGCCGATACAGCTCGCGGCCGGTCACATCAGGCATGTTGATGTCGCAGATGATGACGTCGGGCGGCTCGCGTTCGACCAAGCATCGCATGCCATCACGGGAATCGCTGAAGGTCAGCACGTCATAATTGTCCGCCAACATTCGGCGCAGCGGCTGCAGGAGCGCCGTCTCGTCCTCGATGATGACGATGCTTAGCCGTCGCCCGTCAGGAACCGGGGTAAGCATCTCGAGGGTCGGCGTGTGTGTCATCTCGACCATCTGCTGGTCAGGCGGGCTCTCCCGCCACACGCGCAAGGTCACGGTGGCCGCTGTGCCACGCCCGAGCTGACTTTCGAGCGTGACGTTGCCTTCCATCTTTTTCACCAGGTCGCGGGAAATGGCCAGTCCGAGCCCGGTGCCGTGGCCAACCGCCTTGGTGGTGAAGAAGGGATCGAACACCCGGCGCAGGTTGTCGGGCGCGATGCCGCAGCCGTTGTCGACCACCCGAATACTCACGGCTTCGTCTTTGCGTTCGACCAAAATCTCAATGCGGCCGTCGGTCTTGTCGGCAGGAAAGCTCTGCGCAGCGTTGAGCAACAGGTTGAGCAGCACCTGGCGAAGCTGGTCGTCGTTGCCTCGCGCGATGCATTCCTGACTCGAATAGACGGTCACGGTCGCCTGCCCGGCGGTTTCGCGCTCGACCAGAGAGACCACCGAACGGACCAGGGAATCCACGTCGATCGGGCCCAGGTTCTGCCGGCCAGGATGCGAGAAGATCCGCAACTGGCGAACCAAGCGCGCGATGCGATCCAGGCCACGTCTGCATTCGCTGACGAGCTTGGCGACGTCGTCCAACGTCTGCACCCGCTCATCGCGCTCCCCCTCCCGCGCTGCCGCCACCCACGATTCAATCAGCTCGAAGCTCGGAAGAATGAACGCGAGTGGATTGTTGATCTCGTGCGCGACGCCAGCGGTTAGCAGCCCAATGCTGGCCATCTTCTCCATTTGCACGAGCTGATCTTGGGTTTCGGCCAACCTCGCCAGGGTGGATTCCAACTCTTGGCGCTCGGCCAAGAGCTGCGCGTTGGCTTGCTCAAGCGCCTGCGTCCGCTCAAGAACACGCTCTTCAAGCTCGAAATTGAATCGCTCAAGCTCCTTCACGAGCCGTGTGTTCTCGCCGACCAGTCGCGAGTGTTCGATTGCACGAACGATGGAGACCCGCAGGGGTTCAATCGCCTCGTCCTTGCCCACGTAGTCGAATGCCCCGTGATGAATGGCGCGCAGGACGTCGCTGGTGCGCGAGACCGACGAGAGCATGATGATCGGCGTTCCCACCGAGCGCATGCGCAGGGTGTTCAAGAGCTCCAGTCCCGACATCCCAGGCATGTTCAGATCGGCGACAATGACGTCGAACTGACCGCCGTCGATGGCCGCTAGCGCGGCCTTTGCGCCGTCGTAGGTTTCCACCGCGAAACCCCAATCCAAAATCAGTCCACCCACGAAGTCACGAACCAACGCGCTATCGTCAACCAGAAGCACGCGACCATGGGTCGAGGGTCGCTCGCAGCCCGGGGCGTCTGGTTTCCTGCCGTCACCCATCTTGGAGCAACAACGGCGGTTTGCGCCTCAGACTTGATATCCATGTACGCGACGCCACCGCCCTCGCGCAAGAAGGATCGATGCCGTCCCACTCCGCGCGGAAGACTCCACTAGCGCTGAAGTTCCCCGGTTGTCCTACCGATGCAATGGCAAGGGACGAGATGCCGACTCTGCCAACCAACGCGCACCTCTTCGAGACGCTCTCCGACGGAGAGCGACTGGCTCTTGCTCACTTCATGCGTGAGAGACACTTCGATGCCGGCGAGACCGTCTGCAGCCGGGGTCAGCACGGCAACACCATGTTGGTGGTGGTTCAAGGAACCTTGTCAGCCGTGGTTTCGGGGAAGGACAATCCTCAGGCCGAGGTTGCCCGGCTAGAAGCCGGTTCCGTCCTGGGCGAAACGTTCTGCATCGATCCGGCCCCGCGCCCGGTGACAGTGGTCGCCAGCGAGAGCACAACGGTGCTTGAGATCAGCCGCGACGATCTGACCAGGATGCGACAAGAGGCGCCCCGCGTGGCAGCCGCCCTGGTCAGCGCCGTTTTCCAAGAAGTACTTCGCCGCCTGCGCTGCCTCGACGACCGCGTCGATCGAGAATTGCGGGCCGAGGGAGTTGGCGGCGCATACGGCGACGCCGACAACTCCGTTTCCGATCGCGCTGCCGCCACGGGGTGCGAAGCCAGACCCGCCAGGCCGCGAGGCTCCGCATGAGCGGCGGTGATGACGAATCGGAGATCGGAAACTTCACCCGCTCGGAGCTAGAGTGTCTGCTCCGGGCGGGACGATCGTGCCGGCTTTCCCCGTCCGCGATGCTGTGTGAGGAAGGGCATCCGGCGGCTCGCTGTTTCGTGATCCGCAAAGGAATAGTCGAGGTGGTAAGGCGACTTGATGACCAACCTCAGGTGCTCTCCACCTACGGGCCCGGCAGCGTTCTTGCGCTCATGGCCACGATCGATGGCGGACCTTGCCGGGTCAGCCTGCGGGCCGCCA
>CAZBIU010000180.1:0-13379 GCA_964491625.1 uncultured Myxococcales bacterium | reverse complement strand
TAGAGAAGGCCGAATTTATTTTCGACCGCCTCTTGAACCGAGTCGGTCAAAACCCCATTTGCCGTAAATCCCCACAGCTGCGAGCGGACCGCCGTATCGCGATGCGCGATTTTCCAAATCGCGAATCCGATCGAGGTGTAGGGCAAGTTGCCGTGGACTTTCGCCGAAGCCGAAGACCATGGTCGCGGTGGTGCGCAGACCCAGGCGATGAGCCTGGCGCATGACTTCGAGCCAGGTGGCAACATCGCACTTGCGCGGCGAGATCCGGCGGCGAACCTCGTCGTCGAGGATCTCGGCGCCGCCGCCGGGAAGCGAATCCAGCCCGGCTGCAACCAGGCGTTCCAGCACCGCAGGGATAGGCAGCTTCTCCCGCTCGGCCAGGAAGCGGATTTCCTCGGGCGAAAGACCGTGGATGGCTAGGGGAAAATTCGCCTTCATCCAGCGAAACAGGTCCTCATAGTAGTCGAGGCCAAGCTCAGGATTGACGCCGCCTTGAAGCAGGATCTGAATACCGCCGAGGGCCACGGTTTCCTGCAGCTTCTGCGCGAGCTCGTCGCGGCCAAGCAGGGTGGCGCGGCCATCGCCCGGCGGCCGGTAGAAATTGCAGAACTGACACGCGGTCGTGCATGCGTCGGTGTAGTTGACGTTTCGATCGACGATGTATGTGACCACGCCGGCCGGGTGAAGCTGGCGGCGGCGCGCATCGGCGGCCTGGCCCAAGTCGAAGAGCGACGCTGATTGGTAGAGGCGAATTCCGTCGTCGAGGGAAAGCCGCTGTCCCGAGGTGGCGTCGGAAAGCAGGGTGTCGAGCGACTTGCCGGCAGCGACCGGTTTGCGCTGAACCTTGCCGGGGTAAAGCCTAAGCGTCGGCCTGGTCTTCAAGATGCCGGCGCGATGGGCGCGCTCGAAGAAGGCCGCCGCCCCGCACAGCTCGGCGGCGCCAAGGTCGTAACGGATGTTCTGGCCAAAGTAGTGCCGGTAAAGCTCTACGTTCACGCCATCGCGCTCGGCAAAGCTGCGCGCGATCTCGTCACGGTTGGCCAAGCCCAAGGCGAGGCTTTGGTTCAGCAGAACCACGTCGTCGGCGTCGACCGCGCCCGGACGGCCGATCCAAGCCGCGTTGAGGAACGGCAGTCCAGCCCGATCGGTCCAGTCGGCGCCTAGATCGTAGACATGCTCGAATCGGCTGCTGGCCGCAAAGCAAAGATCGCCAATTGCCAGCGCGCCTCGCTTGCCGCCGATTTGGTCGACGATGCGATCGTGCGCGACGCTTTCGAAGCGCGGGGTAAGGCCGCGCTCATGGGTAAGCAGGCGAACCAACATCTGCGAGGTGCGCGACGACTCGTCGAGAAAGATCGTCTCCATCGCCTCCCACGGAACGTCGCCCATCAGAAGCACCGTCCGCACTGGCCCCCGCGACGCGATGGCCACGCCGGGCACGATGCGCAGCTCTTCGTCCGACGATGCGTAGCTGGCGATGGGCATCAGGGCAAGATCCGCCTGGCCGCTCGCCACGGCGGCCGCGCAGCGCGAGGGCAAATCGAAGCTCAGCTCAACGCGGTCCTTGCCCACGAGGCCCCGCTCGAAGCCGTAGGTGATGGGACGCGTGTTGAGAAACGACACCGCGGCCAGGCGAAGGCGCGACCTTTTCACACCGCCTCCTGCTGCGGGCGCGGGGCAAGCGCGCGGTAGAGGGTGTCCCGCTCCACCGGAACGCGCCCGGCGGTGCGGATGATGCGCGCCATCTCAGCCGGAGTCAGCGACTGCGGCGAACGCGCGCCGGCCAGGTGGTAGATCTTCTCTTCGCTCACAGTGCCGTCGAGATCGTCGGCGCCGAACCACAGCGCCATCTGGGCGGTATCGAGCCCTAGGCTCACCCAATACGCTTTGATGTTGGCAACGTTGGACAGCACGAGCCTGGCCACCGCGAAGGTGCGCAAAACTTCGGCGGCGGTGGGCGCCGGCCGATCGAAGAGAGCGTTGTTTTCGGGATGAAACGGCAGCGGAATGAAGGCGAGAAATCCGCCGGTCTCCGCCTGCAAGTCGCGCAAACGGAGGAGGTGCTGCACGCGTTCCTCGACGGTTTCCACGGTGCCGAACATCATCGTGCAATTCGATTTGACGCCGAGCCTGTGGGCCGTGCGGTGCACCTCAATCCACTCCTCCGCGCCGCACTTGTTGGGACAGATCGCCTTGCGCACGCGCGAGGAAAGAATTTCCGCCCCGCCACCGGGTAAGGAAGCGAGACCGGCCCCCTGCAAGCGCCGCAAGATCTCCTCGATACTCAGCTTGTAAAGGCGATGGAAGAAGAAGATCTCCACTGCCGAGAATGCCTTGAGGCAAATCCCGGGCGCGGCGGCCTTCAGCGCCGAAAGCAGCTCGACAAAATACGAGAACGGCAGGCCCTCGTGGAGTCCTCCCACCAGATGCACCTCGGTGGGCGCATCGCCCGCCAAAAGGCTCGCCTGCAAGCGGGCAACGGCTTCGTCGACGCGAAGGACGAACGCGCCCTCGGCGTCGGGCGCGCGCCGCGAGAACGAGCACAGCTTGCACTGGGCCACGCACACGTTGGTGGGGTTGATGTGCAGGTTGCGGTTGAAGTACACCCGGTCTTGGTGCAGTCGCTCGCGCATCTCGTTGGCCAGCGCCCCGAGCTCGACGAGGTTCGGGTGTCGATAGAGAAGCACGCCTTCGGCGGCGGAGAGCGCCTCGCCAGCACGCACCTTGCGGGCGACTTCGGAGAAGCTCACAGCTCGGAAATCCCCCCGTCGGGCAGCCGTTCGCACGGCACGAAGCCCGCGGCGCGCACTAGCAAGACCGCCTCGTCGCGGGTGATCTCGTTGCTGGAGGCGCGCTCGCCCAGGCGCAAAGCGCGTTGGCCCACGATGGAGCCAAGGATCTCATCCGCGCCGAAGGACAGGCAGAGCTGCCCGAGCTTGTGACCGAAGCGCTCAAAGTCGGCGATCACATGCTTCTTCTCGGCTTCCTGCCGGCACAAGGCGAAGAAGGCCAGCGTATCGAGCCCCTGCACCTCGCCAAGCGGCACCGGAACGATTCCGTCCACGCCGGGAAAGTGACCAAGGAAGTCTGCCAGCTCGGCCACGCGACCGCGACGCTCGTCTGCCGCTTCGCCGGCTGCGAAAGGAACGCGCACGAGGCAGCGCAATCCCGCCGCGACGGCCTGAAGCGCGACGGTGCTTTCGAGATTACACAGAATCGCGTTGGCGCCGGCTTCGCGCACAGATGCCAGACCGCCGCGCGCCGATATCGCATCTTCGTCGGCGAGCGAGCAGGTTGCCCGGGGCGGGCCGAACCAAGTCCCGTCGACGTTGAGTCGCCGAGTGGAAGTGAGGCAGGCGCGACCATCGAAGAGCGTGCGCGCCTTCGCCTGCGCCGCGCGACCGAGCGAGAAGATGTCGAAGTCGGGTTGGATGCTCATTCCGGTTTTCCCCAGCGCGGAGCAAGCCTGCTGTCGATGCCAAGCTGGTCGAGCACGCGGGCGACCACCGTGTCCACCACCGCGGTTACGCTGTCAGGCTTGGTGTAGAACGACGGTGTCGCCGGCAGCACGATGGCGCCGGCGCGCGCGACGGTCAGCAGATTCTCGAGATGAATCAGGGAAAGCGGCGTCTCACGCACCACCAGGATCAGCTTGCGCCGCTCTTTCAGCGCCACGTCGGCGGCCCGGCTGATGAGGTCGTCGGCCATCCCGCTGGCGATGCGCCCGACCCGACCGACCGAGCACGGCACCGCCACCACCGCGTGCCAAAGTGCGGAGCCCGACGCGAACGAACAGGTGAAGTCGTCGTTGGCGTACTCGCGAAAGCCGTGCAGATCTTCCGCGCCCAGCTCGTGCTGCCACACGCGCCTGCCGTTGTCGGAGAAGCAGACCGCGACTTGCAGGTCCGCGCCGGCCTTCTGCGCCCCGGCCAAGGCGTCGAGGAGCCGCTTGGCGTAAAGCGCGCCCGACGCACCAGTGATAGCGACCAGCAATCTCATTCCGCCACCACCAGCGATGCCACGCCCGCCGGGAACAGATCGCGGCCACACACCGCTCGAAATCCGACCTCGCGCAGAAGGGTTTCGTACTCCGTGCGATTCGAGAAACGCGCGATGGATTCAGGCAGGTAGCGGTAGGCCGCCGCATCGCCGGTGACCGCGCGGCCAAGCAACGGCAACACCCGCGCGTTGTAAAACCCGTCCCAGAAGGTCCGCTTCTTGCGCGGCCGGAAGAATTCCAGAATCGCAATGCGGCCGCCGGGCCGCACCACCCGGCGCAGCTCGATCATGGCCTGGCGCAGGTCGCGCAAGTTGCGCACGCAAAAGGACGACCACGCGGCGTCGAAGACTGCGCTTCGATACGGCAAGCAGCCGCCGTCCGCCACTTGGACGCCCACCCGATCGGCGCCCGGCTTGCGCTTGCCCTGTATCAGCATGTTGCGGGCGAAGTCCGCGCCCAGCACACGCGCGCGCGGTCGCAAGCGCGCAATCGCGATGGCCCCGTCCAGAGTCCCGGCCCCTAGGTCGAGCACGCACGGCGTATCGCCGAGGCCATCAAGCAATATGCGGATGGCCTTGCGCCGCCACCAGCGATCGATGCCAGCCGACATCACACGATTGGCGCGGTCATAGCGTCCGGCGATCCGATCGAACATTTGCCGGACATCGGTTTCCGGTGCCGCGGCGGACATCATGCCACTCGGTCGACCGAAAGCCGGCAGAGCTCGGCGAGACCAGCGCGATAGCGCGAGCTTGGCAGCGCCGAAAGCTCGGCAATGGCCTCGTCGGCGAGAGCCAGCGCTCGCTTGCGGGCGCGTTCGATGCCGCCGGCCGCCCGCACCGCGGCCAAGATGTCGTGTACCTTGTCGGCCGGGATGCCTGCGTCGCCCAAGGCAACCCGAACGCGCAAGCGCAGATCGGGATCGGTTTCGCAGGCAAGCATCACCGGCAAGGTAAGTTTCCCCTCTTGCAAATCCCGACCCGCAGACTTCCCGCTCACCCGTTCGTCGCTGGTGCAATCGAGCACGTCGTCGATGATCTGGAAGGCGCGGCCGAGCGCGCGCCCAAATCGGCCAAGCACCTGATCGAACGCAGGCGGCAACACACCGCCCACACGCGCGCACCAGGCCAGAAGCGACGCCGTCTTGCGGTCGACCACGCGCAAGTAGGCCGGGATCGTCAGGTCGGGATCGCCGGCGCCCTCAAGCTGCGCGATCTCACCTTCCGCCATTTCCGTGACCGTCGCGGCCAACGATCGCACCATCGCAATCGACCCGGTCGATGCCACCAGGTCAAGCCCGCGCGCCAAGCAGAAGTCGCCCACCAGCACCGCGACGCCGTTGCCGTAGATCATGCGCGCGGCGGGGCGACCGCGACGGACGCTGCCGCCGTCGACCACATCATCGTGAAACAGGGTCGCAGTGTGGATGAGCTCGGCAGCGCAGCCGGCCGCCACCGCCTGATCCAGATCGATCTCGGTGGCACGCGCGACCAGCACCGAGAGCAGCGGTCGCAGGCGCTTGCCGCCGGCTCCTAGAAGATGCCCACCCACTTCGGGAATGCGCCCCACCGGGCTGTCCATCTGCTCGGCCAGCCGGGTTTCCACCAGTTGCATCTCGGCTTCCACCAGGGAAACCAGGTCGCTTGCCCGGCCGTGCGAGGCAGGAGGCGGCGTGTGGCCTATGTCAACGGCCGCTTGGCTCATGAAACTTGTCTCGTGAATCGAAGATTGAAGATGCCCGTGGCCGGCTCACCGGATCGCGCTGCAAGCTGCCCGCATGCGGCCGCCGCGTCGTCGCCGCGGGGCGTCCGGATATACACCGGCAGGTCCGCCCGTCGCACGAGATTCTGGAAGGCCAACACGTGCGCCTCGCTCGGGCGCTGGTAAGGCAGGCCCGGCACCGGATTCCACGGAATGAGGTTCACCTTGCTGGGAATGTTGCCGAGCAGACGCGGCAGCAGCGCGGCATCCACGTCCGAATCGTTGACGCCCGCGAAGAGAACGTACTCGAAGGTGATTCGACGGTGGTGGGCCAGCGGAAACCGGCGCGCGGCGGCAAGCAGTGCAGCGATATTCCAGCGCCGGTTTACCGGCATGATCTGGTCGCGCACTTCGTCGGTGGTGGCATTGAGCGAAATGGCGAGGTTGGGGGCCGGGTGCAGCTTGGCCAGGGCATCGATGCCGGTCACCACGCCCGAGGTGGACACGGTCAGGCGCCGCGGCGAAAGTCCTGCGCCCCACGGATGCTGAAGGATGGAAAGTGCGCGCGTGACCTGTTCCAAATTGTGCATGGGCTCGCCCATGCCCATAAAGACAATATTGGTCGGCTTTTGTCCAGCGCTCTCCATCGCCCAATAGAGCTGTTCCACGATTTCTCCGGCCGAGAGGTTGCGGCCGAAACCAAGGGTGGCCGTCGCGCAAAAGGCGCAGCCCCAGGCGCAGCCCACTTGGGACGATACACACAGGGTCAGCTTGCTGCGTTCCTGCTTGTCATCCGGAATGAGGACGCTCTCGATGGCGCGGCCGTCGTGGGTGCGAAAGCGAAACTTGCGGGTGCCATCGGCGGCCTCGACGACCCCGTCGGGTGTCAACGGCAAAAGGGGCGCATCGGCCAGGAATGCATCCCGCAGTGCCCGCGGCACCGTCGACGGCGCCAGCGGAATACGCACGCTGCCCATGCCGCCAGCGCCGGGCCCGTGCAGCCAGCGAAACAGCTGCTCGGCACGGAAGGGCGGCTCGCCCGCGCGCGCGACGCGCTCGCGAAGTTCTGCAAGGGTGAACGATCGGAGATCCAAGCCTGCGGATTATAGCGTTAGAACGCGCGGATGCCGGTAGATCAGCAACCGCGACGCGTTGATTGTAATGGGAACCCTGGCAGGGTTCCCAAACCCTCCCGCGCTCTGGCTTCGGCGGGGCGCAGCCCCGCCTTTGCCTACGCGTTCATGTGGGCGCCCGCGCAGGGTGACCTGAACCGAGCGACTACAGACGCTTCGACGCTTCGATGAGCTCACGCACGGCCTTGGCCGAGTTGTCGAGCATCTGCTTTTCGGACGGCTCGAGCGCGATCTCGACCACCTTTTCCACGCCACGGCCACCGATGATGGCGGGTACGCCAATATACAAGTCCTGGTACCCATATTCGCCGCGCAGGTAGGCCGCGCAGGGAACCAGGCGCTTTTCGTCGTTCAGGTACGCCTTGGCCATCTGGACGGCCGACGCCGCCGGCGCGTAGTAAGCGCTGGTGCCCATCAGCTTGACCACCTCCGCGCCGCCGTTGCGCGTACGTTCGATGATGGCGGCGATTTTGTCGGGCGCGATCAATTGGCGAACCGGAATCCCATTGATGGTGCAGTAGCTCGGCACCGGCACCATGGTGTCGCCGTGCCCGCCCAGCACCATGGCGCGCACGTCTTTCACGGCCACGCCCGCCGCCTGGGCCAGGAAGAGCTGCAGGCGAGCCGAGTCAAGGATCCCGGCCATGCCCACCACGCGCTCGGGCGAAAAGCCGGTGCCTTCTTTCATCGCGTACACCATCGCGTCGAGTGGATTCGATACGACGATGACAAAGGCGTTCGGGCAGCGCGTGCGTAGATTGTCGGCCACGCTTCGGATGATCTTCAAATTCACGCTAAGCAGATCGTCGCGCGACATGCCCGGCTTGCGCGGAACCCCGGCGGTCACGATGACCACGTCGGCGCCGGCCAGATCGTCCCAGCTCGACGTGCCGCGAATGGCGGCATCGTAGCCGAGCACGGCGCCGTTCTGCTCCAGATCGAGGGCCTTGCCTTGTGCAACGCCGAGCTTCTCGGGAATGTCGAACAGCCACACGTCCCCCAATTCTTGCCGGGCCGCGAGCGCGGCCAATTCGCCGCCGATGTTCCCCGCCCCAACCAGGGCAATCTTCTTCCGCTGTGCCATGGGCTTTGGATGCTGGCGAACGGGTTGTGGGTGCTATGCGACTAGAACAACGCCCCGACGCCAATGCCAGCGGTAAGGCCGGCCTTGTACCCGGCGTAGGGAAGCACGATAAGGCCGGTATCTCCCTTCGCCGACTTGAACATGAGGTTCGCCCTCAACAGAGCGATCCCGCCCATGTAGTCGGTGGTGGTCGAAAATCCGTAGCCGTTGTCGCTGCGCTTATTGCCCGAGGGCTGGTCTTGCGCCTTCGAGTAGTAGCGGGTGTAGGAGATGTCATCGGCGAGATACACTTCTGGCGCGAAAACCAAGCTGCCCATCTCCATGCGACGGTAGATCGACATTCCCGGCTCGGCCGCGTACCCGTCGGGGTTCGCGTAAGGATCGTTCCCGGTATAGAAGCGCTTCTCGAAGCCAAACCCGAACGCGATGGATACTGGCATTCCTTCCATCACGTCACTGCGGATTGCGTGCCAGGCGATGTACGGCTTGAACCACCAGGCCACGAGCGGGCTGTTGTCGCCCCCCGAATACTTGAAGGCACTAAAGCTTAAGCCCATATCGAGAACGCCCCGGTAGGTGTAGCCGAAGGCTGCTGACCCGCCGAGGGTGGCATTGCTTCGATAGTCGTAAACGGCTGCGGCACTGATGGCACTAGGATCCCCCTGCTCGATGAAAACGCCCTGCGCATGTACGGCGCCGGCAAGCAGGGTTGCGGTCAGGAAGCAGAGTCCGGTCAGTTTTCGCATCAGGGTTCCTCCCAGGCAGCGGCCATGATGTCACGGGTCGCCTTTCGGTCCAAGCACTTAACTAGCGCCAATCAGGCCAGGAGCGCAAGCAGGTCTTCACGAGTCAGCGAGGCCGCCGCTGCCGCATCGCCCAATGCGGCGTCCCCAATCGCGCGCTTTCGCTGCTGCAATTCTAGGATTCGCTCTTCTACCGTATCTGCGGCCACAAGGCGATAGATCATCACGGGTCGCTCCTGGCCGATGCGATGGGCGCGGTCGGCGGCTTGGTCCTCCACCGCGGGATTCCACCACGGATCGCAGAGGAACACGTGGTCGGCGGCGGTCAGATTCAGCCCAGTCCCGCCGGCTTTGAGCGAAATCAACATCACCGGCGGTCCGGCTTGGTTCTGGAAGGCCTCCACCACCCCCGCCCGGTCGCGCGTGGACCCGTCCAGGCGAACGAACGGGATGCCGGTCTGGTCCAGCACCGGCTCGATGAGGTCGAGCATGGAGGTCCACTGGGAAAACACCAGCGCCTTGTGCCCGTCCTCGGCGGCGGTCAAGAGGGCTTCCACCAGGGCCTGGACCTTGGACGAGGTGGCGGCCTTCTGCCCGGGCAAAAGCCCAGAATGGCAGGCGGCCTGGCGCAGGCGCAGGAGCGCCTCCAGGGCCTTCATCACGTCGAGCTTGCCCCCGCCTTCGCTGCCTAAGGCCGCCACCAAATCGCGTTGGGTGGCGGCACGGACCGCATCGTAAAGCCCGCGTTCGCGCTCGTCGAGGGCGACCGACAACAAGGCCTCGCTGCGGGGCGGAAGCTCGGGCGCGACCTCGGCCTTGCGGCGCCGGAGCACGAAGGGGCGGATGCGCTGACGCAGATTCTCGGCCGCGCCCGCCATTCCGTCGGCGATGGGGCGGGCCAGGTCAGCGTCGAACTCGCGCCGGCCGCCGAGCAAGCCGCGATTCGCGAAGTGCATGAGGCTCCACAGCTCGTCGAGGCGATTTTCCACCGGCGTGCCGGTCATCACCAGGCGAAAATCCGCATTGAGCGCGAAGGCGGCGCGGGCAGCCTGGCTGTCCGGATTCTTGATCGCCTGCGCCTCGTCGAGCACCGCGGTCTCGAAGTGCCGGCGGCCGAGCTCCTCGCTGTCCAGGCGCAGAATCGCGTAGGTGGTCAAGGTCACGTCGGCGCCGTCGTCCAGCTTGCGGGCCGGGCCGTGATACACGCTGACCCGCAGGCCAGGCCGAAAGCGCCCAAGCTCGGCGCGCCAGTTAGGCAACACGCTGGTGGGGCAAACCACCAGAACCTTCTTGCCGAATACACACATGGCCTCGACGGTTTTCCCAAGACCCATGTCGTCGGCCAGAATGCCGCCCAGGCCTGCGCTGCGCAGGAACGCCAGCCAGTTCACGCCGATGCGCTGGTAGTGGCGCAGAGTGGCCGTCAGATCCGACGGCAAGCTCGCCTCGGGAAGTCGCTCGAAGGTTTCTGCCAGCGGCGCCAGCCGGTCGAGGCCGGGCGGGGGCGGCTGGTCCAAATCTTCGCACAGCCGACCCAGCGTGGGCAGCGCGTGGGTCGCCAGGCGCCCGTCGTTGCCACGCGCCGCGAGTAGAGACGCGAGATCGTGGCCGTGCTTGGCCAGCCACGCCTCGGGCAGCGGCGCGAAACCGCCGCCGTCGATGGGAACCAACCCAAGTCCCTCTTGCCAAGCCGACAGCACCGCCGCTGCGCCGACGTTGCCAATAATCTCGCCCTTGTCGTCGGCCCTGACGTCAAACGTCAGATCGAAGCGTACCTTCGGCAGCCCGGTGGCAGGGCCGTCGCCTTTGACCTGGAGATTGGGCAGAAGCGACACGCGCGCACCGACCAGCTTGGCGCCATCGCCGAAGAGCTCGGCCCGGAAGCGCTTCAACTTGTCGACGAAGCGAGCGGTATCGGGACCGGTGAAGGTGGTGCGCCGGCCCGAAATGAGGCCCAGATCGACGCGCAGTTGTTCCAGCAAACGCCGTTCGGCGGCCTCGTCGCGCACCGGCACCGGACCGGCAAGATGCACCAGCTTCCCGTCGTCGATGCGCGCGCAGGGCGGCTGGCCGTACACGAGCTTGGGTAGCACCGCCAGCGATGAGGCGACTTGGCTTAGCTCGATAGCCAGGCGCGGAGCGATGCCACGGACGATGCGCGGCAGGCGACGCGTACGAACCTCGACCTCCATGCGGCGAACCAGGTCAGGTAGCACGCGGGTCGAGACTTCGCCAAGCTGGGACGCCCGGAAGCGCCTGACGCTGGGCAGGTTCTGCAGGAAACCGCCGCACAGATCGAGCTCGCTGTGGCGGGCGATCTCGTCGGCGATGAGGACGACCCCGGCGCTGGGCACGGCCGTGATGCGCGGGTCGCGGCGAACCGTGATGGCCACGCCGTCCTCCCAGTCCGTAACCAGCGCATGGGGCAGCACCTCTTCCTCGGACATGGCCACCTGGCGACCGTCGAGGAACACCAGCCGGCAGCCGAGCAGCACACGAATCAGAGCGTCGAGCTTGGATGGTGGCAGTACGGCGCGTGCGCCGGTTTCCAGCAGCCGGTCGGCCTGCAAATCAAATTGCTCCACTTGCAGGCTGCGCGCCTCGGCCGGCCGGGATAGCAGCCCGGACAAGGTTCCATCGAGCGGGGTCTCGCTGCCGTCGCCGCGCACGATGGTCCGGCGCAAGGTCAGCCCGCCTTCGACCTGCGAGAATCGGTAGCCGACCCGCGACCAGATCTCGGCGGTAGGCAAAGGCTTGGCCTCGCCGCCGCCTTCGCCCTCGGCCTGCGCCAGCGCGATGGCCGACGCCGCCAAGTGCTCGCACGGCCGCATGCGGCCCGGGCAATCGCAATCCCATTCATCCTCGGTCGGGTAGAGCACCACCTGGGCCGGCACCGCCCTGCCCTGCGCCCGTACCCGCAGCACGACCTCCTCGTCGTTGCGCGATTCGACCGTTACCGCGCCCGCTCGCACCAGGTTCACGCCCGACGACCACACGCCAGACTTGCAAGCCCGGCGGAGCGAAGCGAGGACCTTATCGAGAGGAGAGGGCACGGAGCGCACTCTAGCGAAGCGGCGTCGGCGGTGCCAATGGTCCATATGGTCAACCACAGAGGACACAGAGGACACAGAGACCGGAAAAGAAGCAGGGCTCAGCTCTCGAGATCCGGAGCCCTGCTTCTTCTCCCTCAGTCTCTGTGTCCTCTGTGTCCTCTGTGGTTATCCCGTCCGGCCTACAGATTCGCGATGATTCGATCCCCGAAACCGGAGCAGGAGACCTCGGTCGCACCCTCGGTCATGCGGGCGAAGTCGTAGGTCACCGTCTTTTGCATGATCGTCTTTTCCAGCGCGGCCACGATGCGCTGGGCAGCGCTAGTCCAGCCCAGGTATTCGAGCATCATGATGCCCGACAGGATCACCGAACCGGGATTCACCTTGTCGAGGTTGGCGTACTTGGGTGCGGTGCCGTGGGTCGCCTCGAACACGGCGTGGCCGGTGAGGTAATTGATGTTTCCACCGGGCGCGATGCCGATGCCGCCCACCTGCGCGGCCAGCGCGTCGGACAGGTAGTCACCGTTGAGGTTCAAGGTCGCGATCACCTCGAATTCCTCGGGCCGGGTCAGCACCTGCTGCAGGGTGATGTCGGCGATGGAGTCCTTGAGCAGGACCTGACCGGCCGGCGGCTTGCCGCCGCAGTCGTCCCAGCCGATCACGCGGCCGGCGTATTCACGCTTCGCCAATGCGTAGCCCCAGTCGCGAAAGGCGCCCTCGGTGAACTTCATGATGTTCCCCTTGTGCACCATGGTCACGCTCTTGCGCTGGTGGCGAATCGCATAGTCGAAGGCCGCGCGTAAAAGCCGTTCCGAGCCCTCGCGCGAGACCGGCTTGATGCCAATGCCCGAGTTGGCCGGAAAGCGGATCTTCTTGACCCCCATTTCGTTTTGCAGGAACGCGATCACCTTCTTGGCCTGCTCGGATTCCGCCGGCCATTCGATGCCGGCGTAGATGTCCTCGGTGTTCTCGCGGAAGATCACCATGTCGACCTTCTCCGGGCGCTTGACCGGCGAAGGCACGCCACGGAAGTAGCGAACCGGCCGCAAGCAGACGTAAAGGTCGAGCACCTGCCGGATCGCCACGTTGAGCGAGGTGATGCCGCCACCGATCGGGGTGGTGAGGGGCCCCTTAATGCCGACCAGGTAGGTCTTGAATGCGGCAAGGGTCTCGTCGGGCAGCCAGGTGCCGAAGAGGTTCTTCGACTTCTCGCCGGCGTACACCTCGGCCCAGGCGATCTTCTTCTTGCCGGCGAACTCCTTCTCGACCGCTGCGTCGAGCACGCGCACCGAGGCGCGCCAGATGTCGGGGCCGGTTCCGTCGCCCTCGATGAAGGGGATGATGGGCTGATCGGGTACCTGCAAAGCCCCCTGGCTGTTCAGGGTAATGGGCTGTCCGCCCGCGGGAATCGCCGGCTTGGGAGAAGAAACTGTGCTCATGGCCCGATGTTTTACCGCAATCCACGCCAGTTGGCGCCAAAATGTATCGCGCCACCATAAAGACGACTACTCAGGTCCGCTATTCCTGCTCAGAGCGTGTCTGAGAAGTCCGGACCGAGTCAGGCGGGGCGCGGCGGGGCGGATGCAAGGAGCGGCGAAGCGCCGAATACTGGAAGTCTCATGATTGATCTCATCGCGTCAGGAGGGCAGCAGACCAAGCAGCGTCTGC
>CAZBIU010000179.1:0-13387 GCA_964491625.1 uncultured Myxococcales bacterium | reverse complement strand
TGTTTTTGGTCGGACGCCATCGCATCGCCATCGACACCGACATCCTGGCCGCCCTTCCCAAGGGCGACCCGATCATCGCCGCTGCCAGGGACGTCATCACCCATCACCCGATCCAAGAGCGCATGGTCATCGACGTAGGCCACCGCCAGGGCGATCCCGCTCTGCTGGTTGCCGGGGCGGTGATCTTGGAGAAGAAGCTGCAAGCGGGCGGCCTGTTCAAGAGCGTAGGGCTCGACCGGGAGCAACAGCTCTTTCCCGAGTTGATCGACCGCGCGACCAAGGACCTCTCGGTCGAGTTCGACGAGCGGGAGCTGCGCGAATCCATCGCGCCCCTCCTTGCGCCCGAGAAGGTCAGGGCGGCCCTAGTCGATGACCAAGCCGATCTGGCCGGGCTGGAGGGGATCGGCCAGACCGAGCTTATCGCCCGCGATCCCTTGGGCTTCAGAAGCCTGATCTTGCGCCGATTGGCCCCGCTGTCGCCCGCAAGCAACGTGGTCTTCTCGCAGGGGCAGCTCCTGTCGGCGGATCGGAGCCACCTGCTGATCGTGGCCGAACCCATCGTCTCGGGATACGACACGGCGTTTTCGCGCAAGCTGACCGCCCTCATCGACGAGGCCGGCAAACAGCTCAACCGCGAGTTTTCTGGCCGGGACGCGTTCGTCTTGACCCCGGTGGGGGGCTATCGCGCCGCCCTCGACAATGAGACGGCCACCAAGCGCGACGCCGAGCGAGCCGTTTTGATCTCGACCATCGCCATCGCGCTGCTTCTGATCCTCGGGTTCCCCCGGCCCTGGATCGGAATCCTGGCCCTGTTGCCGGCCTTTGCCGGAACCATGGTGGCCATCTTCGTCTACTCCCTCTTTCAGCGCTCCATTTCAATTCTGGCCCTCGGCTTTGGCGGCGCCATCATTTCCTTCACCGTCGACTACGGGATCGTCTACCTGCTCTTTCTCGATCGACCTCATGAAACCCACGGCCTCCAGGCCACCAAAGAGGTCTGGTCTTTGGGCCTCCTCGCCATGCTGACCACGGCGGTCAGCTTTGCTTGTCTCTTCATCGCGGGCTTTCCCGCCCTTTCAGAGCTGGGGCCCTTCGCCGCGCTGGGTGTCGTCTTTACCTACCTCTTCGTTCACGCGGTCTACCCGTTCTTGTTTCCGAGCGTGCCGGCGGCCAAGCGGACCGGCTTTCTGCCACTTCAGAAGGTCGCCAACGCGCTTGCCAAAGGGGGAACCCCCGCTGCCGTGGTGGCGACGCTGTTCGGCGCGCTCATGGTCTTCTTTGCCAAACCGGAGTTTCGGGTGGATCTCGCGGCCATGAACAGTGTCACGCGCGAAACCCTGGCGGCAGAGCAGCTGATTCGCAGCGTGTGGGGCGACGTCTTTAGCCGGGTGTTTCTGGCGACGGAAGGCAGAACCCTGGCGGAATTCCGCAGTCGGCAGGACCGCCTGGCGTCTGTGCTGGAAGAGGAAGCTAAGAAGGGCACCGTGTCGTCGGTCTTTCTCCCCGCCATGATCTTCCCCGGCCAGGAGCGCGCGACGCGAAACTTCTCCGCCTGGCGGGCGTTTTGGACCGCGGACCGCGTGGCCAACCTCCGGCGTTCGTTCGCCCCCCTGGCTCAGGAATTGGGCTTCGCACCCGAGTCCTTCGACGGGTTCTTCTCGACCTTGGAAAAGAAGACCGTCGAGGTCCCTGATATTCCGCCGACCCTCTTCCCGCTACTCAGCATTGTCAGACAGCAGGATGGAAGCGGGTACAGTCAGTTCTCTTCCTTCACGCCCGGACCGGGCTATCAAGGCGATGCCTTCTATCAGAAGATCGCAGACGACGGGCTGGCCAAGGTCTTTGATCCTGCCCTTTTCAGCAATCGGCTGGGCGGCATGATCTTCCACGGATTTCTGGACGTGGCCGCCATCGTGGGATGCATGACTTTCGTTGTGGCTCTGCTTTATCTTCTGCACCTGCGACTGACTCTCATTGCTCTATTGCCGACTGCGTTCTCCCTCGTCTGCACAATCGGTACGCTGCGCCTCTTGGGCCAATCCCTGGGTATCCCGTTCATTGTCGTATCGGTGGTTGTTATCGGCATGGGAACTGACTATGCCCTCTATCTCGTTCGGTCTTATCAACGCTACATGGATGAGAAACACGCCTCCATGCAACTTATCCGCTTGTCGATCTTTCTCTCTTTTGCCACCACCTTCATCGGCTTCGGCGTACTTGCCCTCTCAGGCCACGCCCTGCTCAAGAGCGCCGGTCTCGCTTTGGCCTTGGGCATCGGGTACTCCTACTTGGGAACCGTCACCCTGGTGCCTCCCCTCTTGCGGCGTATGTTGATGCCCGCGAGCTTCGGTCAAGGATCTGTCGAGGCCGGATCGAAGCTCCATGGCCGCCGGACACTTCGCCACTATCGCCACATGGAAGGCCTTCCCCGCCTGCTCGCTCGCTTCAAGCTGTGGCGCGATCCCATGTTCCCACGGCTTGCGAGCCTCGTCCGCGAGCCGCGCGTGATTCTCGACATTGGGACGGGATTCGGCATCCCGGCGGTCTGGCTGCTCGAGCTTTTCCCCGAGGCTCGCGTCTACGGGATTGAATCGGATCCAAGGCGAGCCCTGGTATCGGCGCAGGCGATGGCAGGCAAGGGAGAAGTCAGCGTCGCGCCGGCGCCTTCCATCCCGGTGGCGCCCGAGCCGGCGGACACGGTCACCATGCTCGATACCATGCGCTTTCTCGACGACGAGGCCTTGTCCGCAACGCTGCAAAGGCTGCGCGCGGCCATGCTTCCGCAGGGCCGTCTGATCGTCCGCACGAGCATACCGTCCACAACAACGACGCCGTGGTTGGCTCGCATCGAGCGGCTGCGCCTAAAGCTTTTGAAAATTCCGACCTACGATCGGACCTTGCAGGACATAGAAGCGGCCATCACGGGTGCGGGATTCCGGGTGGCGCTGGTTGAGCCATCATCAGGACGTGCAAAGCGATGGCTCGTGGCCGAGCCCGCATGAATGGCCGGCGACACTCTTTCAGAGCGGTTCAATCACCAGCGCACAAGCGCACGCGTCGCGGCCAACATCACCTTCCACACCGGCTCGATGACCTTCTCGATGATGGGTCTGCGAAAGTCGGGATAGTCGATGACCGCAGTGAAGTGGCGGAGCAGCTCGCGGTCGGGGACCCGCCTCAGCCGCCCCACCGCGAGGTGGCTGCGAACGAGATAGCGCCAGGACGACGGCCGCAGGAACCACAGAAACGACCGCAGCTTTGATGAAAGCCACCCCGCCCGGGCTGCCATCCACAAGAGCCCGACGTCCGCGATGACCATCGCCGGCAAGAGCAACAGAATAGTGGCGAGACGATAGTTCTTCAGCACCACAATCCAGCGGTTGCGCTCCATCCAGTACCACTTGGGAGGCGTGCGCGAAAATTCGTAGTAGTGCCGGCACACGCTCGCGGGCGCGGTCACGTTGCGATAGCCGGCCACGCGAATGCGCCAGCCCAGGTCCAAATCCTCGTGGTAGAGCCACAAGGTCTCGTCGAGAAGTCCGACTTCCTTCAACACCGCGGTCGGCAGCAGCACGCTCGCGCCCGAGGAAAACGCAATGTCACGCGAGTCGGACGACACCGACGCGCGCGGCGTCTGGTAGCCGCCCACGTAGCCGAATCCGAGAAAGTGAATGTGGTTGCCGCTGGTGTTGACCACGTCGGGATGGTCGCCCAGAACCAGCAGCGACTGTACCGAACCCACCCTCTCGGTCTGCGTGGCCACGCGAACTGCCTCCTTGAGCGCGGTCGCTTCAAAGGTCGCGTCGGGATTGAGCAGGTAGCAGTAATCGGCGCCGCGCTCGATGGCGGCGCGCAGGGCCAGGTTGTTGCCGACCGCGAATCCAACGTTCTTGCCCGGCTCATGGATCTTTACCGGCGGCAGCTTTGCGCCCAGCCGGTCGATCTCCGCGCGCGCGGCGACCAGCGTTCCATCGCCCGGGCCGTTGTCGACCAAGTGGAGCTCCAATCGGTCGCGTGGATAGTCCACTTCCGCGAGGCTCTGAAAATAGCCTGGCATGTACTTCGCGCACCGGTAGATCACGGTGACAAGAGCGATGCGCGGAAGCGAGTCGGCCTGGTTCGAAGTCAATGCCGGTGCCTACTTGCCTGGGGCCGCATCGCCGACCTCCGCCGCCAATTCGGCCAGAACTTCGAGTGCGGCGGCGCGCTTCACCAACGCGCGCGCTTCGCGATCGGGAGGCGGCGGCAAGCGCGGCGGCGCCGGCAGCGGCGGCCGGGTCGCCGAGTTGGGAGTCGGAGTCGCTGGTGCCGCCTTGTTGAGCTGGCCGGACGAGCGCCGGGGAAGTGGCGGCGGCGAGTGCGCCGCAGGCGTCGGGGTTGCCGGCACCGGCGGCGGCGTGTGGGAGGCGCGAAACTCGGGCAGAACCTCTTTCAGGAAGCGCTCGCGCTCGGCCGCTTCTTCGGCGATGGCCTTGTCGTAGATGGCATGCATCAACTCGGACACGCGGGCCGCATCGGTGCGCGGCGCCGCATCGGCGATGGCCTCGGAAAGCGCCAGGCGGAATTCCTCTGCGTTGGAAAATCGCTTGGCCCGCTCGGGGGACAAAGCACGCATGAGAACCTGGTCCAGCACCGGGGTGACCCACGGCGCGCGCATTGACGGCGGCGTGGGCTTCGGGTGCCGTACCAATGACAGGGCGGCGGCTGGATCGAGTCCAGAGATCTGCAAATACTGATGTCCGGTCAGAAGCTCCCACAGCACGACCGCCAGCGAATACACGTCGGTGCCCGGATCTGCCACTTCCCCGCGCGCCTGCTCGGGCGCCAGGTAGGCGGCGCGGCCGAAGACCACGCCGGGCTGCGTGTGCTCTTGCTTGAGTACGCTGCGGGCCAGTCCGAAATCGGTCAGCTTCACGTCGCCGTTGTAGGCGAGCATGACGTTGGGCGGCGCCACGTCCCGGTGGACCAAGTTCAGGTTTCCGTAGGTGTGCACGTAGGCCAACGCGCGCGCCACCTCGCGCGCCACGTGCAGCGCCACCTCGATGGGGATGCGGTGCTTAACCCGCACGCAACGATTCCACACCTCACGCAGGTCCTTGCCCTCGACCAACTCCATCGCGATGTAAAATTCGCGATCGACCTGGCCGGCGTCGAAGGTGTTGACCAGCCCCGAGTGCGTGAGACGAAGCACGACCTTGGCCTCGTCGAGAAAGCGCTTGGCCTTGCCGTCGTCGGATTTCTCAGGGATGACCTTCTTGATCACGCACAGCTTGTCGAAGCCATCGAGCTGCCCCAGCGCGGCCACGTAGATCTCGCCCATCCCGCCCTTGGCGAGCGGTTTGAGCAGGACGTATTTGCCGAACTGGCGCGGATAGCTGACCGCCATCGCAACCCTAGCTTATCAGCGCGCCGCCGGCCCGCCCAGAAACGTGCAACGCTACTGACTTTCGACCAAACGCAAGCCCTGGCCCGCCACGCGGTTGTTCGGGTCCAGCTTCAGAGCCTCGGTGTACGCCTTCCTCGCCTCGTCGAACTTCTGCAGCTTGAAGTAGGCGTCACCCTGCAAAACCCGAGCCTCGGCGCCGCCGCCAAAGCGGGCACTCTCCTTGGCGCGCTCCACCGCTTCCTTGTATCGCTTTTCCTGGAATGCGATTTGCGCAAGCCCCGACGCCGCCGCACCCCGGGCTTGTTTGATCGACGAGAGTTGGCCGAATGCCGCCCGGGCTTCATCGTAGCGCTGGGCGTGCAGAAGCTGCTGAGCGGCACGCAAGCTCTCCTCGGTCTGCTTGGCCGCCGTGGCGGCTGGGCGGCCCCGGCTCGAGCTGCCCTCGCGCTTGCCGGTTTCGCCATTCTCCGCGCTGGGCTCAGCCTCCTTGCCAGACTCGGATTCCTTGCCTGTGTCGGCATCCGGCTCAGCCGGGCGACCCGCCTCCGCGCTGCCACCGCCATCCAAACCGGGCTCGGGCAGCGACGCCGGAGCCACGGTTGGCGCCGGATGCGGCGCCACGGTCGCGACCGGAACCGCCTCGGCGGGCACGTGACTTCGCGTGCTGCGGACAAGCCAAACCACACCAAGGCTGAACAGCAGGGCCGACACGGCGACCACGCCGATGGCGATACGCTGGCGGATGGCAAATGGGCGAACCACGCGAGTCTCGGAGACATCGCCGAAGACCGCCTGGTAGCTGCCCTGAGCATCGTCCCGCGACGAGATGCCCGGCGTGGTGAGCAGCATCGGCGCAGGCGTCATCACCAGCGCGGTCTCGATGGTGTGAACCTCGTACGCCAAGTCGGCCATGCTATTCGGGCGGTCTTGCGGCGATCGGGCCATCGCACGCTCGACCAGGCCGACCACCGCCGGCGCCAGCGCGGGCCGCAGCACGGCCAGGGACTTGGGCGGCTCGTTGGCCTTCTTGTGCAGAACCTCCATCACGTTGTCGCCCTCGTAGGGCGGGGCACCGCAAAGCATCTCGTACAAGATAGAGCCCACCGCGTAGATATCGGATCGCGGATCGGCGGGATGACCCGCAGCCTGCTCGGGCGCCATGTATTCGGGCGTCCCCATGGCGACACCGGGTCGGGTCAGCCGCTTGCCTTTTTGCGAGCTCTCCTCGACCTCGGCGCTCTTGGCGATGCCGAAATCCAGAACCTTGACGAAATCGGACGGCTCGCGCGGATCCATGCCGTGATTCGACTGTCCGCTGGGCGGGGTGCGGCTGGCGCCACCCAAACCCAACAGCAAGATGTTCTCTGGCTTGAGATCGCGGTGGATCACGCCCACGTCGTGCGCAGCTTGCAGCGCTTCGCACATCTGCTCGGTGATGCGTAGGGCGCGCACCGGAGGCAGCGGCCCCTCGCGATGAATGAGAAGCCCCAACTCGATGCCTTCGATGTATTCCATCACGAAGAACAGCGAGCCATCGGCGGTGGTGCCGAAGTCGGTGACGTTGACCACGTTGGGGTGCTCGATGCGCGAGGCCGCCCGGGCTTCGCGCCGGAATCGTTCCACCAGATCCGGCGTGCGCGAATAGGCCGGGTGCAGAACCTTGATCGCGACGCGCTTGCCGATCTCGATATGCTCGGCCTCGTACACGCGACCCATGCCGCCCTCGCCGCACATGCGCTTGATCTGGTAGCGGCCCGACAGAAGCGCCCCCACCATGCGCGAGCCCTCTTCCAGCGGCTTGGGCTGCGGCGCGGGCGAACTCTCACGCTGGCCGAGCGGGGCGGTGTCCACCCGTTCGCCCTTCGCCTCGGGCGCGGCTTCGTCGGCGGGCGGCGCAATGTTGGGCGTGTGCCGGCTGATGGTGCCGTCGAGCAGCCCCACGCCGTCGCGGATCATCTCCTCCCGTTCGGCCCGCTCTTTCACAATGACGTCGCTAAACAGATCCCGCAAGAAGCGCGCGACCTGATGTCCGTCCATGGCTGGGGCGTTCTTCGCCAAGAACCCAGCCAGCTCGCTCCGAAATTCCTCGCCGCTTTGGAAGCGGTCGTCCGGGGTCGGCGCCAGCGCCTTGCTCAAGATGACGTCGAGCTCGCGCGGAACCCGGCTGGCCTTCTGGGACGGCAAGACCACCTGGGGATGGCGAACCCGTTCGAGCAGGTCGTCCTGCGGATCCTCGCCCGCTGCCCGCGGCAAAGACGCGGCGAAGAGTTGCCGTCCGGTAAGCAGCTCCCACAAAATGATCGCGGCCGCGTACAAGTCGGTGCGCCCATCGAGCTGCTCGCCGCGCGCCTGCTCGGGCGCCATGTAGCTGACCTTGCCGTAGACCACGCCAGGCGCGGTTTTTTCCAGCTTCAGGGTCGAGGTGGCGAGCCCGAAGTCAGTCAACTTCACTTCGCCTGAATAGGACAGAAGCACGTTGGGCGGCGAGACGTCGCGGTGGACCAGTTTTAGTCCCTCGAACGTGTGCGCATAGCCAAGCCCGCGCACCAGCTCTTTGACGATGTGGACCGCCACCGGCAGCGGAAAGGCCATGCCCTTCTGCGCGCAGCGGTTCCACACCGCCCGCAGGTCCTTGCCCTCCACGAATTCCATGCCGAGGTAGATCTCGCCCTTGACCTGCCCCGCGTCGAACACGCCAACCAGGTTTCCGTGCGACAACCGCACCACCACCTTGGCCTCGTCCTTGAAACGCTGGAGGTAGCCTTTCTCGATCAAGTGCGGCAGCGCCGTCTTGACCACGCACAGCTTTTCCATGCCGCGCTGGCCGTGCAGAGCTAGATAAAGCGCTCCCATACCCCCGCGCGCCAGGGGCTTGACCAAGACATACCCACCAAAGCGTCGCGGAAAGCCTTCCATGTAACAGCGTGCTACCGATTGATCTTATGGGAACGCACGCAAGATTCCTAGTGATCTCACTTGCGCCGCGTAGAAACCATACAACCTTTTGCCAGTGCCGGCAGTAGCGAATGGTGGCGGCGCTTGTGCGGGCTCTGCCGCTACGTGGCTTGCGACTTGTCGCGTTGCTGGCTAAACAGCTTCGAGCGCAAGAGTCCCATTCTTGCGAGGCGGAACCGCAGCGCGGTCCACATGCAACCTAGCCCATACTTCAAGCTGCGGTGGAAGTTGATGGATGACGCCTCCTCGAAATACTTCGCCGGGCAGGTCACCTCGGCAATGTTGAAGCCGAGGTAGTGGATCTGGGACAACATCTGGTTGTCGAATACGAAGTCGTCCGAGTTGCGTTCGATCGGCACGGTTTCCAGCACCTTGCGCGTAAAAGCACGATAGCCGGTGTGGTACTCAGAAAGCTTGGCGCCCATGAGGATGTTCTGGGCCATGGTGAGGAAGCGATTGCTGATGTACTTGTACTTCGGCATGCCGCCCTTGAGCGCCTGTCCGCCGAGGATACGCGAGCCCAGCACTACGTCGTAGAGGCCGGATTCGAGAATGTACGCCATGGCCGACACCAGCTTGGGCGTGTACTGGTAGTCCGGGTGGAGCATGACCACGATGTCGGCGCCTGCCTCCAGCGCCGCCCTGTAGCAGGATTTCTGGTTGCCGCCGTAGCCGCGATTCTGCGGATGCACCACCGTGCGCAGCCCAAGCTCCGCGGCCACCGCGACAGTTTCGTCGCGACTGGCGTCGTCGACCAGGATGATTTCGTCGACCACGTCCATCGGCACCTCGGCACAGGTGGCCTTGAGCGTCTTGCCTGCGTTGTAGGCAGGCATGACGACCACCACTTTCTTTCCGCGAATCATGTCGGCGCGTCTCCTTGGCTGGGCATAATCCAGCGCGTGCGGCCAAAGGACAAGCCCTTCCGTGGCGAAAATCGCACGGAGCCGTCCCGCCTACTTCTCGAAGTGTTGGTAGTCCTTGAGAGATTTCCAGGTTCCGCCCCAGGTCCAACCCCTTCGTGTGAATTCGGCGATGGCAGGCGCGCCCTCGCGCAGAATCCCGGGCGCCTTGCTTCTCGGGACAAGGAACTGCGCTCCTCCAGCCGGCGATACGGTGGTCCCAGAAACCATGGGGTTCACGCGGGGATTGATGTCGATGGCGCGCCCCTGACTGTGCTTGGAAAAGGTGCCAGGCTTTTCCGGCACAAAGCGACAATTGAAGGCCGATGTGTTGTTGTCGGCCATGGACGCGTCGTCGCGCCCCTGGTATTCATCGACCAGTTTCATCTTCTCGATGGGGAAGCGCTGGTCAAAGAGCGCTTTGAAGATCGCGATCACCTCGTCGGCCAGATCCTTGTGGACGACGAGCTCGCCCTCGTGCATGGCGCTGTCGAAGCCGACGTGCGATAGGCGCAGGTAGACCAGGTCTGCGATGGGCGTCGGGCAGCCTTCGCGCCAGGCGGATTGGCGCATACGGGCAGCGATCTCGGCCGACACGGGCGCCTTACTGGAATGAAACGTCGGCACTGCCGAGTCCTGCCCGGTTTGAAGCAAGAGCCAAAGCGCAGCGAGGTGCAATGTCATCGGCAGGGTCATCTGGGCGCTCAGCACGGCGAGCGATGGGCCGACGCCGCCAATACCCGAGCCTGTGTGAATTGTACAGCGACTGCTCCTCCGTCGTCAGAAATCTGAGTGCGGCCTCGGAAATAGAGCGGAATCGCCGGAAAAGACACGAGACTATTCGCCGTGGCTGCTGGCACGAGACATGCTGTATTTAGCCGGTAGCTTCAAACCAAGGTGGTGACCCAATGCAAACGAAGACGCTGATTTTGGCCTCTGCCCTCCTCGCGGTAGCGCTCTGCGCGCGGCCCGGGTTCGCGCAGACCTGCGCCAGCGATGCGGACTGCACCCAGGGTATGATCTGCCACAGCCAGACCTCGACCGTCTGTTCGGGAGGCGCAGCAACCCCAGCTTGCGCGGCGAACACCGTTTGCCCGCCCACCACCGTCGAGCCACCGACTTGTACCGACGTTACGACCAACCAATGCATGTGCCCATGGGACGTGCCGTGCAACGCCGACGCGGACTTCGGCGCGGGCTTCGTCTGCCAGCCCATGACCGGTGGCACTTGCTCTTCGTCCGGTCCTGTCACGGCCAGTCCGGGAAGCACGGGAACGGACACCGCAACGTCTGGCGGCGCGGCGTCCGGGGGCGGTGGCGGATCGGGCACTGGCGCCGTACCAGTTCCGCCGCCCGCCGCCATGCCGGATGCCGGTCCGGTGCAGGATCCCACGTGCACCACCACGACCTCGTACCCAGGGACCTGTCAGCCGAAGGCTTCGACCTGCTCCGTTGACGCCGAGTGCCCGTCGCAGTGGACCTGCGTCACCCAGAGCATCGGTATTGCTGTGCCCGCTCCGGTCGATGGCGGCGTGAATACCGCCACCCCGCCCGACAGAACGGTTTCCACCGCGACCGCGACCAGCACCATCATCACGACCAGGACCTGCCAGCCGCCCTCCTACTGCTCGGGCCGGGCCATCGGAACCTCCGGCGGGGGCACCGGAACTTCCGGCAACGGCGACACCACCCAAGCCCCCACCGGCTATGACGCCGCTGCCGACGCCGGCGTAGGCAAGGGAACCACGGCGGCCACACCGCCAAGCCCGACCGCGAATGGCGGCGCGGGAACCTCCACCGACACGAAGACCACCACCTCGGCCAGCACCGGCGGTGGCGGCTGCAGCGTGGCGCCTGGCGCACTGCCGAGCGACATGATCATCGTGCTCGGTCTCGGCGCCGCGATTGCTCTGCTAGCGCGTCGGCGAAATCGCCGCTGACAAAGCGGGCCGGAACCGAAACCGGAGGCCGGAACCGGAGCAGGCTTCCGACTGCCGGCGACAGGCTCCGGTTTGAATTGGTAACCCGACCTGCTTCGCCTATCATTTGTGGCAAAGGAGAATTCCAGTGCCACTCTACGAATACGTATGTCGCAAGTGCTCTCGTCAGTTTGAAGAGCTCGTCTTCGGCGATGCCAAGCCGGCGTGCCCGTCGTGCCAGTCGAAGGATCTCGAACGCCTGCTTTCTGTCGTTGCGGTCGGAAAGGGCCAGCCCGACCTTCCGCCCAGCCCGTGCGGATCGTGCGGCAACCGCGGCGGCTGCGGCATGAACTGAGGCCGGCGGAAGACCGGCAATAGATCTGTCAGACGATGGCCACTACCTCGACCCGCGAGTGCGTGCTCGACCTTGAGCGCGCAGGCCACCTGGTCCGCATCGGACGCGAGGTCGATCCGAAGCTGGAGATGGCCGAGATCCAGCGACGCGTGTTTCGCGTGCGCGGCCCAGCGCTCTATTTCGCCAAGGTGCGCGGCTGCCGCTTTCCCATGGCCAGCAACCTCTTCGGCACCATGGAGCGCGCGCGCTTCATCCTTCGCGACACCCTGGAAAGCGTGCGCCGCCTGGTCGAGCTGCGCGTGGATCCATCGGCGCTGTGGAAAAGGCCGCTGCGCTACGCCTCGCTGCCGCTGGCCTTGCTGCGGACCAAACCGCGCAAGGTGGCGGACGGGCCCGTGTTCGCCAACCAGATCGCGGCCAGTCTGCTGCCCCAGCTCGTGTGCTGGCCCGACGACGGCGGCGCCTTCATCACGCTGCCCCAGGTGTACACCGAGGATCCCGAGCATCCCGGCCACGCAAGCTCGAACCTGGGCATGTACCGAGTCCAGCTTTCCGGCGGCACGTACGAAACGGATCTCGAGATCGGTTTGCACTACCAAATCCATCGCGGCATCGGCGTGCACCACACGGCGGCGCTTCGGCTGGGTCAGCCCCTGCCCGTGAACATCTATGTGGGCGGTCCGCCCGCGATGACCCTGGCTGCCATGATGCCACTTCCCGAGGGCATGGCCGAGCTGGCCTTCGCCGGCGTGCTCGGCGGTCGCCGCGTGCACCTGGTGGATCAGAAGGGCTGGCCGCTGCCCGTGTGCGCCGACGCTGACTTCTGCATCCTGGGCGAAATCCGCCCCGGCGAGCTCAAACCGGAGGGACCGTTCGGCGACCATCTTGGCTACTACAGCCTGGCCCACGATTTTCCCTACCTGCACGTGCGCCGCATCTACCACCGCAACGACGCCGTTTGGCCGTTCACCGTCGTAGGCCGGCCACCGCAAGAGGACACCGTCTTCGGCGAGCTGGTGCACGAGCTGACCGGGCCGCTGATTCCCGCGCTTCTGCCCGGCGTGCGCGCGGTCCACGCCGTCGACGCCGCCGGGGTCCACCCGCTCTTGCTCGCCATCGGCAGCGAGCGCTACGCGCCCTTTGCCGAGCGAAGTGAGCCGCAAGAGCTACTCACCCAGGCCAACGCCCTGCTTGGCCAGGGCCAGCTTTCTTTGGCCAAGTACCTCTTCATTGTGGCGCAAAATGATGCCCCGTATCTGCGCGCTACCGACATCGCGGGCTTCTTCCGCCACCTACTCGAACGCGTGGACTGGCAGCGCGACCTGCACTTCCAAACCCGCACCACCATCGACACCCTCGACTACTCTGGCTCTGGGCTCAACCGCGGCTCGAAGCTGGTGGTGGCAGCGGTCGGGCAGCCGCGCCGTCCGCTTCCCACCTCCATCCCCGATTTGCGCTTGCCCGACGGATTCTCCGATCCGCGCCTGGCAATGCCCGGCGTGCTGCTGGTGCGCGCGCCCGCGCACGCGAGCCGTGCCGACGGCAGCTCGGACGACCTCGACGCCTTCTGCGCCGCCCTTTTGCCCGCCGATTCCATCAATGCATTTCCGCTGGTCGTGTTGGTCGACGACGGCGAGTTTTGCGCCCGCAGCCTCGACAACTTCTTGTGGGTCACCTTCACGCGCTCGAACCCCGCCACCGACGTGGCCGGCATCGGTGCGGCCACGATCCACAAGCACTGGGGCTGCAAAGGTTCGCTCGTCATCGACGCCCGCCAGAAACGCCACCACGCCCCACCGCTTGTCGAGGACAAGCAAGTCACTGCCCGGGTCGACGCCCTCTTCGCCAGCGGCGGCCCCCTGGCCGGGCT